>CAZGAU010000026.1:0-30930 GCA_964523725.1 uncultured Saprospiraceae bacterium | reverse complement strand
AATCCGGATGTCCGGGCACGGTTTCAATATCCAGGAACAAGACGTTGGCGATGTCGATGTGTTCAATCATGATCATTTGCGTTTAAAGCAAGATAGTTAAGAAGATTTTTTGAAATGCACAAATTTTTATTTGGATTCACATATAAAATTCACCAATGTAATGGCATTAGGCTTTTTCAAAAGTTAAACAAGCCTGCTTTGCTGCATTTTTTGCACAGAAATCATTCAAATTATTCTATTTTAACCGCAGATGTAAAATTAATTGAATGAATACTTTATTGATCTTTATTAAAAATCCCGAAAAAGGAAAGGTCAAAACCCGTATTGCCCAAACCGCCGGTGAGGAGCGCGCGCTACAAATTTACCTCGAACTGCTGCGCCATACGCGGGAAGTCTGTCTGCAGGTGGATGCCAGAAGAATACTGTTTTACAGCGATTTTATTCCGGATAAAGATGACTGGCCGTCGCATGATTTTCAGAAAATGGTACAACACGGCGCCGATCTTGGCGAGCGCATGAGCAATGCTTTCCTGCTGGGCTTGATCCGGCCGGATGATAAAGCGGTCATCATTGGCAGCGATTGCGCCACCCTGACTAAAGAGATCGTGGAAGAGGCTTTCGCCAAACTGGATGACTATCCTTTCGTGGTAGGCCCGGCTACCGATGGCGGCTACTACTTGCTGGGCATGCAGCGGCATACTCCGGAAATTTTCCAGGAAATAGAATGGAGCACGGAGGAAGTACTATCAGCTACTTTGCAGAAAATCAAGGCATTAGGTGAAACTTATTTCCTCCTTCCAGAATTGCCGGACATCGACTACGAGGAGGATTGGGAAAAATACGGCTGGAAACTTGATGTTTGAGGTTGGAGGTTGGATGCCAGAAACCAATTCACCTCCAAAAATCCGGTTTTTCGATTTGATTTTTCACCAAAAATGAACAAAAACAACATCCCTCGGGAAATGGCTGTGGTGGCAGGCCGGGCACGCCGCAGTAGGGATTGATCGTGAGCGGCACAAAGTCGGATGGCAAGGTTGGAATGTGGTCGGTTCGTTCCGAAGCCGCATAAAAATAGCCCAGAACCAATTCATTGGGTTCATCCGTTCTGAAAATATTGCCACGTATGCCGCCGGGTGGGTTGTCGAAAATACTGCCGTTTTGTGAAATGAGGCGAGCCACCCTGCTCCAGTATTCATAAGCATCCGCGGTGATGGATTCTTGTACAACGGTAAAATAATTTTTCTCCCCGAACACAGTTCCAAACACCTCGACTTCGCTCAGTAATTGCTTCACCATACCGCCTCTGGCAAGCCCGCTCCCATCCAGCAAAGGCAGGAGTTGGTTGTCGCGCGGAAACTGAAAATAGCAGATCGTAGCTACATCAAAAGGATTGCAAACCAAATCGGTGATCTGATACGCATGGTCAAACTGCCATTTCAAATAAGGACCTTTCTCAATATTCCCTGGGATGGTCAGCTGACTGAATACGGAAATGGTCTGAATGCGATCAAATTCAAAAAAGACCGAATCCGGTTGTATCTGGGGCGGCAGAATTTCTGGATTGGATTCATATAAAATTCCGTTGCTCAGGCGAATACGCAACTGGTAGGAATTTCCGGGAACACCCGGCACTCCTTCCAACTGATACTTACCGGGATCTATTTCATTAAAAAAATATTCCTTATCCCCATTTTCGATCACCGAAATCTGCGCGCCGGTTTCCGTCGGAAAATTCGAGCTGCGTCCCACGATCTCGGTTCGAGTCAGTTTCACCACATGCGGCCCGTCGCCATCGGTCATACGGCCGTCCACCACCAGAAAGTCGTCTTCGTCACGGGGATTAAATTCAATCGGATCCACGCAGGTAGTCAGCAACAACAGTGGCGCAACAAGCAGGAACAATTTATTTTTTACGATCAATTTTTTCATGTCGGGCGTTTTTTTAAAATATAAAATTCCAGGTGAAAGCCGGCAGCGCCGTGCCAAGAATAGCGAGCCTGTAAGCGGTTTGCTGGTTGCGCTCATTGCGTTGGTAATACACCGAAAAAGCATTTTTCCGGGCGTATAAATTATATAATGAAAATGTAAAGCTGCTGCGGAAACCCTTTGCCTTAGCTGCCGTTTTGTCCACATTATAACTGAAATCCAGGCGATGATAAGCCGGAATACGCCCTTCATTGCGCGGCGAATAATGCGACACGACGATGCCCGCTACCGAATAATTCGACGTTGGAATGGTGAACGGGCGCCCGCTTTTATATGTAAAATTAAAGGTAAATGAATGAATCGGGTTCGCCTGACGCTTGAGTACCAGATTGATCTGATGCGGCTGGTCAAAATTTGAAGGAAACCAGTCGCCTTCATTTACAATTTCCGAAGGAAAAGCATCTGGCGTGCGCAGCAAGCTCCGCGAGAAGGCGTAAGACAGCAAACCACTCCATTTGCCTGAGGTTTTGCGGATGGAAAACTCAAAGCCGTATGCCTGCCCTTCTGCCGAAAGTAGTTCCGTTTCCAACTGATCATTGAGCAACAACCTAGGTAACTCCTTGTAAGTCAGAAGGTTTTCCATATCTTTATAATATACTTCGAGCGCCATTTGCCAGAGATTGCGATTGAAATTCTGGAAATACCCAAGCGAAAAACTGTGCGCCGATTGCGGCGAAATGTTCAGGGTGCTCACCTGCCAAAAGTCCACCGGCGTAGAAGCGGAAGTATTGGAAATCAAGTGAATGTACTGCCAGAGCCGATTGTAGCCAAGCTTGAGCGAGCTATTGGCGCCAAGCTCGTACTTCAGCGCAATGCGCGGTTCCCAACCGTCGTAGTTTTGAATGGATTCGCCCGAGCCAAAGTTCAGGGTATCGATTTGATTATTGGGGCGGCGCGGCTCGTTTTCGTTGTAGAGATAGACCGAGCGCGGCCCGAGGTGTCGGAAATAGGAATAACGCAGCCCCGCCGAAAGCGAAAACCTTGGGCTGAGCGTCATTTCGGCATTTGCGTAAAGCGCGGTTTCGTCGCCAATATCTTTGAGCACGGTTTGGGAAATAGCGCTGGATGATTCGTTATAAGGCCCTGATGATTCGGGTTTTGCTTCGTAGCGCGTCCATTCGGCGCCGATATTAAACTGATAATTTTGGCTCGGTTGATAAAAAATATTTTCTTTTATTACATAATATTTCAAACCGTTATTTAGTCGGGAAGCCCCATCACCACTGGGTTCGAACAATTCGCTATCATAATCGCCCGACACGGCTTTAAATGAGGAGGAAATTTTATCAGAATGTAAATAATTCCAGCCAAAAGTAAATGTCCGGGTTTGCCATTCATAACCAAATTCCTGCGCATAACGGAAAAAATCACTGCTCTGGAAGCCCGAAAGTGAGAGAAAATGCTTGTCGCCAATACGCTGGCTGAGTTTGCCGGTCAGATCATAAAAAGAAACACGGCTATTTTTGATATTGTCATCGCGTACGAGTTGCAGCATCCAGTCAGAATAGGAAAAACGACTGCCCACCACAAAGGAAGTTCGGTTTTTTAAAATCGGACCTTCCATCGCTAAACGACTGTAAGCCAAGCCAATACCGCCGGTCGCTTGGTAATTTTGAAAATCGCCATCCTTGATGCGCACATCCAGCACCGACGAGAGCCGGCCGCCGTATTGCGCAGGAATGCTGCCTTTGAACAGGGAAACGCCGCTGACCACATCGGGATTGAACGCTGAAAAAAAGCCCAGCGCGTGCGCCGAATTGAAGATCGGCGCGCCGTCCTGTACGATCAGGTTCTGATCGATGTTGCCGCCCCGAACATTGAAGCCCGCTGCCCCTTCGCCCACGGTGGACACACCGGGCAAAGTCTCCAAAGCCCGCACCACGTCTGCTTCTCCGAGCGCGGTAGGCAGTTCTTTGATACTTTTGATGGCCAGATTTTCCACGCCAATTTGGATGGAACGCACATTGCTGTCGTCGGCTTGCGCCCGGATGATCACTTCATCGAGCTTGAGCGCCAATTGTTCCAGTTCCAGCCGGGTATTGGCATTTTCGTAAAGTGACAATCTTAATTTAATAGACTGATAACCAATATATTGCACATTAATTTGATATTCGCCCGGAGGCAGAGATAGCTCAAACTGTCCATTGGCATCGGTATCGGTGCCGCGCTGGCTGGCCAGATCGAGCAACGTGGCGCCGACAATGGGGTCGCCGGTAAAAACATCCCGGACAATGCCTTTAAAAATAAGGGGTTCGCCGGTCGTTTTTTGCTCAGGATCACCAAATTTTAATGTTTGTTCTATGACTGTTTTTCGTGTCGGAAACGCCATTTCACCTGATTCCCAGGCTTTTACAATCTGTTCGGCATATTCACGGCTCAGGTTGTTTTTAGGCGCAATCAGTACAATACCCGGGCGCATCTGCGCAGCTGTGAGGTTGGTGCCATCCAGGATGCGCTCCATCGCTTCAAAAAAAGGCTTTTGATTAAATTGTATAAACACCTCATAATCAGGAACTAAGCTCGGGTCGAAATAAAATTTCATTTGATAACGTCCCTGAAGGATGGACAAAAGTTCGGTCAGCCGAACGCCCCGGTAGTCGCCGTTGACCCGCACCGCGCCAAGATTCACGGGGTTTTGCGCCACCACAGGCAAGATTAAGCACAGGGTAAAAAAACACAGCAATATATAACGCCGACTTTGATGGAGGAACCACATTTTGAATACGGGTGATTTTAGGTAAAAATAATAATATCAAAATTTTACCTTTATTTAGTAAATACTTACTCGATGACTTTTATTCATCATGCAACACATTGAAAATCTGTATATTAAATCGATTATTTTACAAACATGATATGTAATAATATTTCTTTCAAACATCATGGTTTCAGCGTTCTCACCTTCACCAGTTTGAGCCGGCCCCGGTCACGACGAATATCCATGGGTGCATCGATCACCTGCTGCCAATAGCCGTCGAGCGAGGTTTCCCAAATGGAGCGGTCGAATTTCAATTGGTATTTCCGGTAAAACGGCGGCGAGATTTCCCTGCCCGCCATCGGAACAAAGTCTTTATCAACTAAATATATAGATAAATCATCATAAATTCTGCCTTCAATATGCATTTCCACGACCTCTTCCGGGCTGAGATATACGTAGGTTCTACCCTCGAGTTTGCCTTTACTGATCGATTTTATCCACATCTGAAAGCGGTAACTTCGCTCCGAAGCAAGCCCGCCGTAGGTAAGCTCGCCTTCCCATAAGCCGTCAAACCTGCTTTGCGCAGACAAAATGAAACAGCAACATAAACTCAAAAATAGCAGTACAATTTTTTTCATCGGGTTTCAAAAGTTTATATAATAATAAATAAGTAGTCGGACAGTTTTACAGTCGACTATCGAAAGTCCAATTAACCTGACAATCAACTTCTTATAAAATATTTTCTTTGAGCTTAAAATTGTCTCTTTACTTACTTACCTGCGGTAAGCAGGAATCAGACGTTATAATAAAAATAATTGATTAAATATCTATATTTAAATTTCACTAAAAATCAATATTTTACAAATCGTTTTTGCCCATCAATGCGGCTTCTGCCCGTTATTTTGACAAAATACGAACCGGCTGCCAGTTTTGAAATGTTTACTTCGATTAAATTAACGCCTGTAAAAATATCATGTTCTCCACGACTCACTTCCTTTCCTTGTGCATCAAAGATTTGCCAGCTCACGCGATCCAGGATTTTGGAATCTATTTGCAGGTTCAGCAAATTGCGCGCCGGATTGGGAGATACGCGAATGACGTAGTCTTCGCCGTCCGGAATTTTTACTTCCCGCCCCGGAAACAATTGCGAAGTGGGAATCACTTCCATGGGCAAGCGGTCGGTACTCCAGAATAATTTACAAGCAGCGTCATAAAGATTATCAAAATATTCTAATTTGATATCATATTTCTTACCAGCCTCCAGCTCAATGGCGCCGCGGCTTTCGGTGATGGGTTGTAATATCCAGTGGTCAATTATTAACTGCTCATTTACCCAAAGTCGCACCCCGTCGTCGGAAAAAACATGAAACGTATGTCGTCCGTCCAGTTTGGGCATCACCTTGCCCGTCCAGCGTATTGCAAAGCGCTCGGCATTTACTTTTCCCGGTTCGGGGGATTGCCCGCCCCAGTCAAAATCTATTAGTGGATCGAGTCTTTTGAAAACCGGCTCAGATTCAAACGCGCTTTCGTAAGGCATGCCTTCTGCAAAATGGTGATAGTTGCCCGTCAGCCCGGTGCCGTCGCCGATGGCAAGGTTTACCGAATTATATTTGGCGGTGATTTCAGCCTGCTCGCCAGCCAGGAAAATATAGAGATCATTGGTAGCCCCATTTGCCCAGGAATCGAATAAATACAACTGATTATCAATGAATTGAGTCAAGGGCGCAACGATCGTTCGCCGGATGCCCTGCACGCTGGTGGTGGTGTAAGGAGTCGTCACGGTTTTACCGTCGATATTCATTTGCAGCCCCGGCGGATCGGTTTTTACAATGAAATCTGTTTTTTGAGGTTGTACATCCCGATAAATGGTGCGGCTCAGCCCGCCCTGGTCAATTGCAGTAAGATACACACGGTAAAAGACATTGTCATCAATTTCGCCCACCTGCGGCACGATAAAAAAGCCTGAAGTAATGCCGGTCGTAAAGTCCAGCGCCGGGTGCGTGTGCTCGTCGTGATGAAAATCGATGTGCCAGGTAAGTTGATCTTCGGTCAGGGTGCCGTCTTCGGCATCGGTCGCCTGTCCTGCAAAGAAAATCGTGTCGCCGGCTGCATAAGTCGTGCCCTCCGCCGGCAGCAGCATGCCTGGCATGGGTCGGGTATTGGGCGTCACCGTCAGCACCACCGAGCGACTGTCCACCTCCCCTATTTCATTGGAAATCAAGCAGGTAAAAACACTACCATCATCGCTGAGTTGTGTATTCGGGTAGATGAGTTCCGGATTATTGGCGTTGGGAATGTCGGCTCCGTCCTTCTGCCATTGATAATTTAAAGGCGCTCTGCCCTGCGCAAGCACCGAAAATACAGCATCTTCGCCCACTGGCACTGTGATCGATTCCGGCTGTACCGAAATAAAAGGTGCGCCGCTCCCGGAATAGGAAACCCGCCAAAGGGTGCCATTATTGGTGCTGGTATTGTCCTGTACCGAGCCGCCGCCGATGCCCGCACGCGCGAGGTAATACAAGTCACCATTTGGGGCAACTACGATATTTACAAGCTGATCAAGATTGGTCAGAAAGGTAGATTCCACCTCGCCGGTTTCAGGATTTAACACACGCATCCAACCATAACAATAATCAGCAAAAAAATATTTTCCATGATATTCCGGGGGGAAAGTTGTAATATTTGGATCATAAAATGCCGCTCCTATGATACAACAGCCCTCGGCATGACTATAGGAATATAATGGTTCGCGGTAGCTCTCGGGCGCAGTCTGCCCCTGGCGGTAGCCTTCTATGATGTTCCAGCCGTAATTACCGCCTTTAACAATTTCATTAATTTCTTCAAAATTTTCGCCACCGACATCATTGGCAAAAAGCTTACCCGTACCGGGCTGAATTGCAAATGTATAGGAATTGCGAAAGCCCCGCGCCCAGATCGAGCGGTACTTGCCGGAGGTTTGGCTGTAAAACGGGTTGTCTGACGGAATGCTACCGTTGGGATTGATTCTCAGGATTTTACCCAAAAGTGTATTCAAGCGTTGAGCGGTATTTGAATCCGAGCCATCGCCGACGGAGATATACAATTTCCCATCCGGGCCAAAGAGCATGGCGCCGCCATTGTGAATGGTGCCCGCGAGCGGATCCATATCAAAAATAACGGTTTCGCTGCCCGGAACGGCAAAGTCGCCGTTGGCAGTTACCCGGCTCACCCGGTTAAAATTCTCACCCGGAACCGTATAATAAATGTAAACAAAGCCGTTGCGGTCGAAATCAGGATCAAGGGCGATGCCGCCGAGCCCGCGTTCGTTGAAATTATCCACCTGGATGGTCAGAAAGGGATCTGGCAGAAGCTGTCCGTCCCTGACGATACGGATTTTCCCGTTTTTTTCGGTGATAAAAATGCGTCCGTCGGGGGCGATGGTCATCGCGGTAGGATCAAGGCCGGTGACAATTTGTTCCTGGGTAAAGCCTTCAGGTAGTTGTGCAAAACCTTGAAAATGAGAGAATAAGCAAAAAATTGCCAGCAAAATAAACAGTCGTTTCATACCTAATTACCCCTTTGGTCATTAAGGTACAGCTTATTGTCAAAAATACACAGTAAAAATTTGTTAAATGTCTGGTGTTGGCAGGAACATCAGGAATGCATATGCCGGGCTATCAAAACCCGGCATATGTAATGTTTTTATTTACACCCCAAGTCAGACTGGGAAGCAGGATCGTTGTTCGGAAAACAATTTCCAGAGAGCACCTTCTCCGGGACGTAGCGCAATAAGTTTGGATCGCGCAAGCCATCCGCCACAAAGGCTAGCAAATCTGCTTTTTCCTGTTCGGTTAAATTCAGAGGATGGAAAAACGGTGAAATATTTTCCTCCGGAACCCTTGGGTTTTCAGGGATACCGGCATTGAAATATTCGATCACGTCCTCCAGCGAGCGCTTGCTGCTGCCATGGAAATAGAAAGGTGAATCTTTCATATTGTAGATAGAAGGCACCTTAAAACGAAACATATCTTCCTGCCTGTGGGTAAACCCACCACGACCGAAGTTGCGCTTGCTATCGGGAAAAGATTTAAAAACCCCCTCAGCCTCGTACAAGTCTTTTACTCCAAGAGCATGAAATTCGTTGGAATTCAGGGAACCTCCCTTGTGGCAGCGATAGCAGCCCGCTTTGCCAAAAAACACCATAGCCCCGCGCTTTTGTTGCTCGGTCATGGCATCCTCATTGCCTTTTACCCATTGCTGGAAAGGCGCTTCGGTAGGCAACAACGTACGAATATAAGCGGAAAGCGCAAAACTGGCGGTGAGACGTCCGTAGCGATCTTCAACCGGTACATCCGGGAAAGCCTTATCAAACATGGCGCGGTAGCCCATCGAATCGAGTACGTAAGGATGATCGAAAACCATACGGTGTACGATTGTTCCCTCGATGTTTTGGGCTTCCAGACCATCCAACCCCATTTCATTGACATGTAAATCCGGGTCATCTTTCCAAAGATGTTCCGTTCCTACATTGTTAAAATTGGCGCCAAACTTACCATTCCACATAGAGTTGGTCACAAAGGCAACGTTCAAAAGGCTGATCGGGCGGGCTTCCTGGGCGTCGATTTCATTAGGCGCATAGTTGCCCAGCTTGGAGCGGGCTTCACCGTTGTGCCCATAACCAAATCCCCCATCCGCAATACCTTGTACACGCCCGGGCATAAATCCGGCTGTTGGCAGGTGGCAAGACGAACAAGAATAAGTTCCTTTACCATTGGGGTATTTCGAATCCAGGGCTAGCCCCGTTTCGTAGAAAAGCATTTTTCCTAATTCGACTTTTTCCGGGGTCAAAGGATTGCCTTTTCCCGCAGGAATGGCCGACAGGTTGTTGCTTTCAGGCAACACGAAATAGCCAATGTCCTGATTGGGAGAAAGGCGTAGCAGCGTTGTTTCCAACTGGGTATCCAGTGGGTTTCGAAGTTGGTCGTGCGCACAAGCATAAATCAGTAATGCAAATACTGCAAAGAGTAACCATTTTTTCATAGTGCGAAACAAGTTGTTAAGGGATTATAAAATAGCGTTACTCCCTTCTATTATTGCCTGCTTATCGTTGAAATAAACAAAGCGATAGAAGTGAGAAACCAGAAAAACCAGTTCGTCGTATTACTTTTGGTTATTAGAATGATCCTCTTTTGTAAGCTCTGATTAGCAGGGGGAATTGAATCGGATTGGGAAATACTGCGTAGATTCGCTGCTAGAATAATGTGACAAATTTAGTATTTTTTTGAATACTAATCAAAGTTTTTGGCAAGAGAAAAATACCTTTTTCGATGATGTGAACCTTTGTATCGTCAAAAGTGTATAACAAATGACTGAAATGAAATATTTTTGCGGATAAAAAACAAAATTAAATTATGTATCCAGCAGAGTTGACAGCGCCCATGGCGAAAGAATTGACCACCTACGGCTTTGAAAGTTTGACCACACCTCAGGCAGTAATTAATACCCTCGAAGAGCAGGAAGGGACAACCCTGGTTGTGGTGAACTCGGTATGCGGTTGTGCCGCTGCCAATGCCCGCCCGGGAGTTAAACTTGCCATTCAAAACGAGAAAGTACCAAATAAACTGGTCACCGTATTTGCAGGTGTAGATCAGGACGCAACGGCCAAAGCGCGCGAGTATATGCTGCCTTATCCTCCGTCATCGCCCTCGATTGCCTTATTTAAAGATGGTAAATTGGTGCATTTCCTGGAACGCCACCATATCGAAGGTCGTTCGGCAGAAATCATTGCCGCCAATTTGCAAATGGCGTTTGATCGCTATTGTTAAAATATGCGAAGATATTAAGGTGTTATTGTGCGAAAGTATGCAGGTATTTAGTGTAATGAGTCAAATCTCGCTCCGCCACAATAACACCTTGACACTATAATACAGAAATAATTACGGAGCCAGCCGCTCCATTTTCCAATCCCCATTCCCTTGCAAACGGTACTGAATCCGATCGTGCAGTCGGCTAGGGCGCCCCTGCCAAAATTCAATTAAATCAGGCTTGACTACATAGCCTCCCCAATGTTCCGGTCGTGGAAGCGTGTCTTCAGTTTTATATTTTTCCTCCATGTATTTCACTCTGTTTTCCAGCTCTTTACGACCTTCAATGACAGAGCTCTGAGGCGAAGCCCAAGCGCCGACTTGACTACCTTTGGGACGGCTTTGGAAATATTCGGTTGATTGCTCAGGGGGTATCTTTTCCACGCTCCCCTCTATCCGAACCTGACGCTCCAGTTCTATCCACCAAAACACCAATGCGGCCGCTGGGTTGGCTTCAAATTCCTGTCCTTTCCGGCTATTATAATTGGTAAAAAACACAAAGCCCTGCTCGTCAAATCCCTTGAGCAGCACGATCCTGGCCGAGGGCCTGCCCGATGCATTGCAAGTGGCCAGCGTCATGGCGTTGGGTTCGGGTACATCTGCATCTATGGCTTCTTTGAACCACTTTTGAAATTGGTCAAACGGATTCGTTTCCACGTGTTGCAGATCAAGACTTGCCTTTCGGTAATCCTGGCGGAGGTTTTCAATGTCTAGTTGCATTATTTTTGAGTTTGTATGCAAAACAAAGACAAGTTGAGGAAGTTTCCAAAATAAAAAATCCCTGTTCGGGAAAACCTGAACAGGGGAAAAACAAACACTATGAACAACACTAAATTTACGTTTGATTGGACCCACAAGGGTCAGTAAAGGAAGAAATCCAGCCTGCCTCACTTAACATTTCTTGCTGCAATTGATCTCGATTCCTTTCTATTACAAAGAAAAAAAACCATTGGAGTATTTTTTTAATAAAAAAATTAAAATTGTGACATGATAAAGGCTGAATTTTTCAACCCTCTTATCTTAAACAAAAATGAAAAAAAATCCGGCAGTTTATTATCAAAAAGTTTGGCAAGCAAAGGATTTTGTCACAATAAAACTCAAACACCTGTCAATGAATTAATTAAGCAGTAAAAATAATACTTTTATGTATGAAAAATAAATACTTTTTTTTGTCAGGCTCATAAAACCAGATATAGTGAAATGTGGGCCGCCGGAAAAATGACAGTTTTTTTCACCAAAAAGCAACACAGATCTGAGAAAATTTAAGTGTAATTCTAACACCCTCGTACAAAACTTCTAAGCTAAACTAATTCCAGTTCATTCCGGTGTGCATACAAAACAGGAATAATAAATTCAATCAGTTGTTTCAGCTCCCAGTCTAGCAATTCCGCGCCTTTTTGCACTTCTTCGCGATCTACTGTAGCTGCAAAAGATTTCGTTTTAAATTTTTTCAGCACCGATTTGGCATCCATTCCTTCTATTTTAGTAGGTCGGATGAGCGCTGCGGCAATGATAAACCCAGTGAGTTCGTCGGCTGCCACGATGCACTTATCCAGCAGAGACCGGCGTGGCACGTTCCATTTGGTGTAATGTCCAGCGATGGCGTGTGCAATCTCGGATTCGCCCATTTGTTCCAGGCGGGCTACGATCACCTTTGGATGCAAGTCCGGAAATTTTTCATAATCGGCATCGTGGAGTAATCCGGTCACTGCAAATTTTTCTTCGTTTTCGCCAAAATGCTTGGCCATAGCTTCCATGACAATGGAAACACTTCGGGCATGGCGCAGTAGGGAAGCCGATTCGGTCAGTTCAGTAAGCAATTGATGCGCTGATTCTCGCGTTAGCATAGCATATATATATTAATGAGTGATGAGTGGTCGCTTTTGCGAAGTAAAAAATAATAGCGAATTTCGCCAAATTAAATTTGACAAGGAAATAATAAATATTACAGATATGAACCAGGATAACCTGGAAACTGCCCAGTCGCTAATCATCCGGGATTTTGAATTGGAAAATCAGGAGGAGACCTTATCCGAAGAAGACTTGCTGCGCCTGCTCGCCGACCAGATTGCTTATATGATCGACCATAAGCTGGAGTTTTTGCTCAGCCTGATGTACCGATTAGACATAGATGAAAGTAAAGTTAACCGGGCGCTCTCGCCACTTTCGGAAGTACCCGCCAATATTGAGCTGGCACGCCTTGTATTAGAGCGCCAAAAACAAAGGGTTTTCACTAAACAACATTATAAGCAGGATAACTTGGATGGTTGGGAATGGACGGAGGAGTAATAGTACCATTGAGCATCGACCATTTTCCGTCAAATGGAAAATAGCCAATACTCAATGGTAAGAATATTTAATACTTATTGAAGTAAAAATCAGTAGGTTCTGCGCTTACAGCAACTCCATCCACACAGATGGACTGCTCGAGCACTAATTCGTCAAGATCAAGATGCTTAATTGTAGCAACCTGTGTAACAGATACTTGCTGACCATCGCAGAGGCTCTTCGAGCGCATCAGCAAATGCTTGCCGTCTTCCGAAATTTCCCAGGTACCTTCTTCTTCGATCCGGGTTTCAGCGCCACCAAGTGTTTTCAGGTAAGTGCCGTTTTCACGGAAGTGATAGCGGAGCGAACCATAGCTTGACGGTTGGGTATCCAGTGCAAAGAAAGGATTTTCCCATCTGCCGATAAGGGTAGTACGAATATTCGCAATTTTAGCAGCTAAGATGGAATCATCGTCGCTTATTTCGGTACCGACAACTCTATGCCGGGTAATATTTTCCGTCGCGTTCAGGTAACCTATGCTTGAAAAAAGCACAAGTGCAATTAAATTAACAGTTTGAATGAATTTGCGTTTCATGGGTGACAAAATTTTTACAAAGTCGGGTTAAAAATTAATGACGCAAATAAAACAATGTTTGGTATCATTTAGTGCACGAAAGAAGGTAATTTATTTGTTAATTTTTTTCACAATTTGCGTACACCGTGATTTCTAAATTTTCTTTCTAAACACTACCTAAAAGACAGAATAAAATTCTAAAGGCTGCATTCAGCCTTGGCTGAGAGTGTTAAAGTTGATTGAAAATTTGTTAAAAAACATTGCCTTTGCAACTACTTGTATGACTACAAAAGTGTAATTTTAGTTACAGGAATGCTCCTTTTTTCGATATTCTTCAACTTATTTGCGACAAAACCAGAAAAATGCTGATTAAAACGAGGGGAATTGTACTCAAAACGATGAAATACGGGGAATCCAGCATTATTGCAGACATTTATACCGAAGAAAAGGGACTGCGGAAGTACATTATCAGTGGTGTGCGCAGCCAGAAAGCCCGAGTGCGCGCTTCGTTGCTTCAGGTAATGTCGCTGGTGGAAATGGTCGTATATGACCGGGAGGACCGGGATTTAAATCATATAAAAGAAATTAAATCTGCGTATGTGTATCATTCTATGCCTTTTGACATACGCAAAGGCGCTATTGCGCTGTTTATAGCCGAAATTGCCCGGAAAACGATTCATGACACCGAGGAGAATCCCCAGCTATTTGATTTTTTGTTTGAAACCTTCCGGCATCTGGATGAAACGACAGTGCCTGTGAACAATATGCATCTCCATTTTTTGCTGGAATTGTCCGGTTTTCTTGGCTTTCTGCCTGGCGGAGAGCATAATGGGCAGACTCCTTTTTTCGATTTACAGGAAGGGATTTTTGTGGCAGACAGGCCGGTTCATCAGCATTATCTGGATGAAGATTTCAGCAAAATGGTTTCTGCACTACTACAGGCTCCAATAAATTCCTGTCATGAAATAAGAATAGAAAACGCGCAAAGACGCAGGCTTTTGCAATATTTACTTGATTATTTCAGGTTACATATCGACTACCTGCCGGAGATTCATGCACACCATATATTGCAGGAAGTGCTAAGCTAAAAAAGGCTTCGCCCCCGACAGGCAAAGCCTTCATACCCATGTATTTTGATAAAATATTATTCGAATGGAATCACCAATTCCTGACCCGGATGGATCATATTGGGATCTTTCAGTTTATCGGTATTGGCATTAAATATCTTCATGTACTTGTTGGCATCTTCGTAATAGTGTTTGGCAATCTTGGAAAGCGATTCGCCTTTTTCAACGGTATGTTTGTGGTAGTAATCAGTATTTGCTACCTTGATATCAGCTGCAATGTCGGAAGGTTTCTCTCCGCCAATTTCTTTGATCTTGTCCCAAAGCTGGTTTTTCTGGTACTGGGTTTCAACGGTACCGCCTATTTTCAATTTGCCATCCAATTCTTCTACGAAGCCATCTTTTGTACCAAATTTTTCACCCAAATCAAGAACGGGTTGGTATTTACTTTTAACAGACATAAATTAGGAATTTTTAGGTTATCAATTATGTTTTGCTCTTTTGACGCAGGAATGATCAAAAAGTCACCTGAAAATAATAAAAAATCCTTGATCAAGGAAAAAAAATCGGTTTTATCACGTTTTATTACCATAGTAAATTTAGTGCGCGCGTTGGGTCAGGATGTCTGTATGGTTGATCAATATCCAGTTGCCTCCTACATCCAGCCACGCACCCTGCGGAAAAACCGGTAAAAACTGAAGGTCAAAGAATGCCCTGGTGCGTTCTACATCCTTCGATTTTGCTGCAAGCCGATTGTATAATAACACGCCGCCCGGACTTAGCAAATCGCGCAAAGCTTCAAGAAATGCTGGGGATTCAAAAGTCTCGGGCACTTCATCATCCAGAAAAATATCCATACAAATCAGGTCATACTTTTCTTCGGTTTGCATCACAAAAGCATGAGCATCGGCGCAAATGAGCTCAATATTTGCCTCCAAATCTTCAAGCGTATAACGATTGGACAGATCAAGTACTACTTCATCTATTTCAATAGCGGTATAATGATAATGGCGATTATATTTTTGTTCTAGAATGATCGGGATACTACCCAAACCAAACCCCAGGATCAAGACTTCTTTACCAGGCAGCCGGTCGAGGTTCATTTTTTTAAAAGCCCGGTCGAAGTTGGTATACAAATCACCGTAGGAATAAACAGCATGCGCGGTACTTAGCTGATAGCGGCCGTTGCGCAGGCTCACGTACATATGCGGATTGTGCTCACTGGAAGCGCTTTCGAGGTGAATTTCGGCGATGTAGCTCAACCATCTTTTCCAGGTTGGTTCTGGCATTTTTCGCTGGTGTTTTGGTGCCAAGGCATTATAGTACGATGGGGCGAAGGTGAATCCAAGGTTTGTAAATATATTTATTTACAATGTATATACTTATAAATATTAAGTGATTAATACACTATCTTTTTGTCAATGCGATTTCACTTTTCCCAGATTCGGTATTTTGCGGTATCTTCAAAAACGCGCAGCATGATCAAACGATCCTGAATATTGAACTCCTGGTTGCGACGTGCCATCATGCGCTCCATCATGTCAAAAGCTTTCTCCGTACGGAAAGTCTGAAAACCGGCTTTCCCGCCCCAGGTAAATGACGGAATAAAATTTCGTGGAAAACCCTCCCCAAAAACGTTGGCACATACGCCGATCACCGTCCCCGTGTTCAGCATAGTGTTGATGCCGCATTTCGCGTGATCGCCCATAAAGAGCCCACAGAATTGCTCGCCTGTTTTCACAAAGCGACCGGCCGGATAGTTCCACAATTTCACTTCACTGTAGTCATTTTTCAGGTTGGAATTATTGGTATCTGCGCCGATGTTGCACCATTCACCGAGCACGGCATTACCCAGAAAACCATCATGAGCTTTATTGGAAAAAGCCTGGATCACTGAATTATTGACTTCGCCGCCTATTTTTGAATGCGGACCAATTGTAGTAGCGCCATAAATTTTTGCGCCCATTTTTATAATACTATGCTCACAAAGCGCCAGTCCACCTCGCACCATACTACCTTCCATGATCTCGGCATTTTTGCCAATATAAATAGGTCCGGTAGTCGCGTTCAGGGTGGCAAACTCTACCTTGGCGCCCTCTTCAATAAAAATATTTTCCTCGCCGGCATAGCGGTTTGTTGAGCTAATAGGTTGGGAAGTTCTGCCCTGCGTAATCAACTGAAAATCTTCACGTAAGGCTTGATCGTTGAGCTTATAAATATCCCAGAGGTTATTAATTTTCAAAAAATGGGTGTCCTGCAAATCGAAACCTTTCAACTCACCGAAGTCTTCATCATGGATGAGTTTATCCATTTGGCTACCGTCCATTTTAGCTGCTATGAGTTCCTCTCCTATCAAAAATGCTTCGCCGGAGTCCATTTGCTTCAATAAGCGACACAATTGGTCGGAAGGTAGTGCCGAACCGTTGATCAGGTAATTTTCTTCGTCGTAATCGATCGGGTATTTTTCAGCCAGATAATCCTGGGTGATAAAAGAGATTTTGCCTTCCATCCAGCGTTCCCATTTTTCGCGAATGGTGAGTATGCCAACGCGCAATTCACAAACGGGGCGGGTGTAGGTGAGCGGCAGAAGGTGCTCGCGTATTTCGTTGTCAAACAAAATAATATTAGCCATACTGGGTAAAATTGGGGTGTGGTCAGTAAAAACACGACTCTTTTAGGCCACACATAATACAAAAAAAGTCCCAATCAACGACTGAAGGGGACTTTTTTTGTCGGTAAATACGATTTATTCTATTCAGAACTTTTAGCGTACTTGGACTTGGCAAATTTCTTATTGAACTTGTCAATACGTCCGGCAGTATCCACAAACTTCATCTTACCGGTGAAGAATGGGTGCGAATAAGCAGAAATTTCCAGCTTCACCAACGGATACTCCTTACCGTCTTCCCATACGATGGTATCTTTCGTAGGGGTGCAAGAGCGCGTCAGGAACGCATCATCGCTCGAGAAGTCCTTGAACACCACCATTCTATAGTTTTCCGGATGTGTATTTTTTTTCATGGCTGTTTTTACTTTTCTTAAACGGAATGCAAATGTACAACGTTTTTTGGAATTTCAAAAGTTTCCTTTATTGATTTTCTACCTCAGAAAATTATTTCGGCACCAGTATCAAAAATCATCTGAAATCATTTTTTTTGAAACATTTTTTTAACAAAATTTGTTTATCTGGTCAAATTGAACTTAAATTTGCAATATAATTTGGTTTTACATTCAAAAAAATATCAAATATTTTTAGAACAAAATTTTGAGATCGAACTTCACACAGTGTTTAAAATTATTTTTTCTATAAAACCAATTAAAAAATCACATATATTATGAAAAAGTCGAAATCTGTTTTGGTCATGTGGGCGCTGGTAGGATTGGCACTTGGCCTGAGTTTTGGAGTCCTTTTGCAAAGCGTTGCAGTAGGATTGCCATTGGGTTTGGTGGCTAGTTTCCTTACAGCGGTTGTTGTGGACAGAACATACAACGGCATTTCCCGACTGGTGAAATAACCAATGATCCCATGAACAAAAAAGCCGGGGTTGTAATACGCAGCTCTGGCTTTTGTATTTCCCGAAATAAAATTTGCTAAAAAAACACTTCCTGCGCCACCCGGTAGGTGTTGGCATGCGCTTCCACAATGTGGGCAATTCGTTCCGAGTAACCGCCGCCCATACTCACCGCCACCGGAATATTATTTTTTTTGCAGGCTTCAAACACAATCCGGTCGCGCTCCCTGCATCCTGCAAGGCTCATACTCAAGCGCCCGAGCTTATCTGTTTCCAATACATCCACTCCAGACAAATAAAAAACCAAATCCGGTTCAACCGAATCAATTAGAGCGGGTAAAGTATTGCGTAAAATTTTTAAATAATAAGAATCCTCGGTTTTATCGGGCAAGCCAATATCGAGGTCGCTGCGCTCCTTGCGCACTGGATAATTTCGTTCGCCATGCATGCTGAATGTAAACACCCGCACATCCTCTTGAAAAATCTGAGCCGTACCGTTGCCCTGATGTACATCGAGATCGACTACCAGGATTTTCTTCGAAATATTATTTGCCAATAGATAATTTGCCGCAATTGCAATGTCATTAAACAAGCAAAAACCCTCTCCCCTATTAGTAAAGGCATGGTGAGTGCCTCCGGCAATGTTCAGCGCCACGCCGAATTGCTGCGCGTACAAGGCACATTGGATCGTACCATTGGCAATAAATCGCCCCCTGTGTACCAGCATTTCCGACATGGGAAAGCCGATCGCCCGAATTTCCTTCCTGGAAAGGTTCTGATTTTTTAATTTACCCCAATAATCTTCGGTATGCGTGAGCAGAATGGTTTCCTCGCTGATCGGTTCCGGCATAAAGAAGTTGTCGTCCGTTACCGTTCCTTCATATAACAATTGCTCGGGAAGCAGTTCGTACTTCACCATCGGGAAGCGGTGCCCCTCCGGCAGCTCGTATTTATAAATAGAATGAAAGGCGATCTTGAGCATTTTTCAACTTTACTTTGCAAAAATACACAACACGTGATGCCAATTCTTGTTGAAACTTCCTGACAAGCATAAAAAAAACTATTTTTGCGAAACTTTTAATATTGTGTTATGGTGTTTTTGTACGACGGTGCGATTGTGTTTAATGCCAAAGCACGAGATGACATAAACACCTTAACACCAACACACAATAACACCATTAAAAATGCATCTGAGCGAACAGGAAATCGTACGACGCGAAAATTTGCAGAAAATCCGGGATTTGGGCATCGACCCTTTTCCGCCGGTTCATTACCCCGTCAATGCTTTTGCAGCGGATATAAAAGAAAATTTTAAAGACGAAGAAGCCGACCAATTCGCCGATGTGTGTCTGGCCGGGCGCCTCATGAGCACCCGTGTGATGGGCAAGGCAGCTTTCGCTGAATTGCAGGACTCCAGCGGCCGCATTCAGTTGTATGTGCAACGTGACGACATCGGGGCCGAATTTTATAATGATGTGTTCAAAAAATTGCTCGACATCGGCGATTTTATTGGCGTGAAAGGCTTTGTATTTCGCACCAAAACCGGCGAAATCACGGTTCATCTCCAGGAATTGGTGGTTCTGGGTAAAGCCCTCCGCCCACTTCCCATTGTCAAAACCGACGCAGAAGGCAATATTCATGACGCTTTCACCGATCCGGAGCAGCGCTATCGTCAACGTTATGTGGATTTGATCGTGAATCCGCATGTAAAAGAGATTTTTTACAAGCGCAGCAAGGTTGTTTCTTCGATGCGCCGCTTTTTTGATGACAAAGGCTGGCTGGAAGTGGAAACACCCATTTTGCAACCGATTCACGGTGGAGCCGCCGCGCGCCCGTTCAAAACGCACCACAATACGCTCGATCTGGAATTGTATATGCGTATTGCTAATGAGCTGTATCTCAAACGTTTAATCGTCGGGGGATTCGACGGCGTGTACGAAATCGGCAAGATGTTCCGCAACGAGGGCATGGACCGCACGCACAATCCGGAGTTTACTTCCATGGAAATTTATGTGGCTTACAAGGATTACAACTGGATGATGGAAATGGTGGAGCAACTGCTCGAAACCATTGCGCTGGAAGTAAACGGCGGCACCAAGGTAGAATACGAAAGTAAAACCATTGATTTTAAAGGTCCGTACCGCCGCCTGAGCATGTACGACGCCATCAAGGAATACACCGGAATCGACATTTCGGAAATGGACGAAGCCGCGCTGCGCCAGGTCTGTCGTGATTTGCACATTCATGTGGACAATACGATGGGACGCGGTAAGCTGATCGATGAGATTTTCGGGGAAAAGGTGGAAGACAATCTCATTCAGCCGACTTATATCACCGATTATCCGATCGAAATGACGCCGCTGGCCAAGAAACACCGCACCACGGAAGGGCTGGTGGAACGCTTTGAATTATTTGTGAATGGCAAGGAAATCGCCAATGCCTACACCGAGTTGAACGACCCGATCGATCAGCGCGAACGATTTGAGGAACAACTCAAACTCGCGGCCCGCGGCGATGATGAGGCCATGGCGCTCGATGAGGATTTCCTGCGTTCGCTGGAATATGGTATGCCGCCCACTTCGGGCCTGGGTATCGGCATCGACCGTTTGACCATGCTCCTGACCAATCAGCATTCCATCCAGGAAGTGCTTTTCTTCCCGCAGATGCGTCCGGAGAAGAAGGAGGGGAAAGCGGAGTGATGGAGTGGTGGAAGGTTGGAATATTGTTTTTGAAGGTAAAAAGCTCGTTCGTTGTTTGGCGGACGGGCTTTTTTGTTTTTGCAACTTCCAATGCTCTGTTTTTGTATATTTGTGTAAAGGTGTAACAAAATGGCACAAGAGAAACTGATTGTCAAAAATTTTGGTCCCATCAAAGATGCCGAGATCGAGTTGGGCAAAGTGACTGTGTTCATTGGCGAGCAGGCAAGTGGGAAGAGTGTGCTGGCGAAGTTGGTGGCGATATTTAAGGATTTGGACGTTATTATTAATGCTAAAAAGAAGGTGTTCTCAGATTTTCGTGTCGGAGGATTCATCAACCAAGACACGTACATAGAGTTTATAAACGAGCACTATCATATAAATTTTAATGATTATGGAAAGGAAAAAGGATTTGGTATAGTTGAGCCAATGTCTTTAAATTTAAGCAATTCAGTGCTTTTATTCAGAGATTTATTTTCCTCCCCAAAAAATTATAGCCCTGAAAAGAGAAAAGAAATTGAAGATAAAATTTTTCGATTTATTTCTAATCCGATTTATTTTCCAGCTGAAAGAGCTCTCATTCCTCTGATTTCTGAGTCATTATTTACTTTCAATAACCTTAATATTCCTTTACCAAAGTTCTTGTTAAACTTCGGCTCTGAATATGAACTCGCTAAAAGCAATCAAGATAAAAATTCAACTCTAATTCCAATAATTGATGTAGTTTATGAATCAAAAGACGGCTTTGAATTTATTATTTTAGATACGGGAAAAGGTGAAACAGTGCAATTTCAAGAAGCTTCCAGTGGTTTTCATTCTATAATTCCTTTATATTTTGTATTAGAAGAAA
The DNA here is from genome assembly GCA_964523725.1 of uncultured Saprospiraceae bacterium. GTDB lineage: Bacteria > Bacteroidota > Bacteroidia > Chitinophagales > Saprospiraceae > JADJNW01. The sequence goes on along the minus strand of CAZGAU010000026.1, from coordinate 9,439 downwards.
AATCAAAAGACAGCAATCAACTTTTCATTATCGAAGAACCCGAACTTAATCTTTATCCAACTACACAAAAAAAATTGATAGAATATTTAGCAGAAAAAACTGATAATAATTCTTTAATCCTCACCACCCACTCCCCTTACATCCTTTCGTCATTGGATAACCTCATCCAGGCGGGCAATGTAATAAAAAAACATCCCGAACTAAAAGAGGAAGTTGAAAAAATTATACCTACTAAATATCATTTAAATTATGAGGATGTAAAGGTTTATTTTGTGGCGGATGGTACGGCGCGGCTCATCATGAATGAGGAATACCAGAGCATTGATGTAAGTGAGCTGGACGAAGTATCTGAAGGCTTAAATGCGGACTTTGAAAAATTACTGGACTTGAAATATCAGGACTAAATGTGTTGTAAAGACTTCAGAAACAATCATTCCGATAAAAATGATTGTTTTGAAAACAAAACCAGCGCAGCAGAAAAACAGCGAAAATTCAGAATAGAGCGAGTCTCAAAACCGGATGAAACATTTTGCCGAATTAAGGTGGATGGCTGCTTCATTATTGACAACAATTCTAAAAAATGTGATTATATTTTTGTAAGATGCGAGAATCATGATATGTATTACGTTGAATTGAAAGGCTTAGATATTGACACGGCTTATCAACAAATTATTACAACGATTCAACAACATTTCAATGCAGAAAAATCTCAAATACACGGATTTATTATAACAAGTAAAGGAATTCCGAGCAGCAACGCGAAAAGACGAAAAATGGAAGAAGAATTTGTAAAGAAGTACGGCAAGAAACTTAAGTTTGAGAAGAGTCCATGCATTCATAAAATCTGATTATCATAAAAACCAAAAACACTTCACTTACCATGAGAATTCAACATTTGTCTGTCTTACTAATGATCATAAGTTTGCTTGTTTTTACAAGTTGTGGCAGAGACAAAGCGCCGGAAACCCAGGAAAATGACGCGTTTATCTCGGTAGAAGCGGAAGACGCAGAGGGAAAAACCAGCGTCAAAATCGGAAAAGACAATCTCAGCGATGCTATTAATGAAGCGGTGAATGATGCATTAGGCAATGAGGGAGAAGCCAAGGAAGTCGTAGCATATCAAAAACTAAAGGATTTGATGCCCAACCGGGCACTGGGCATGTCGCGCACGGATATTGAGGGACAGAAAACCGGCATGTCGGGCATGAGTTTTTCCACCGCCAACGCTACGTATAAAGAAGGTAATAAGGAAGTAAATATTGCCATTATGGACGCGGGCGGCTCGGCGCTGGTGCTGGGCGGGCTGGCGGTTTGGGCAAATACTGAATTCGAACGAGAATCAGACGGTGGCTACGAGCGCACCACCAAGATCGACGGGCATAAAGCTTTTGAGCAATACGATAAAAACACCAAATCCGGGCAGGTGAGCGTGCTGGTGGATAATCGCTTCGTAGTGAACATCGAAGGCGATAATGTAGCGGAAAAAGATTTGCGTAAAGTACTGGATGACATCAACTTACGTCGCCTGAGTAATTTGCAGTAAAAATTAATTTTATAGTACTAAAGCCTGGCCGCTGCGGCCGGGCTTTTTTGTTTTTGACGGTAACCTTTTATCTTTGGATCAGTCCTTATTTAGAAATCACCTGTTATGCTCCGAGAAATTTTGATCGCCGTTACCGGATTTGGTATTTTACAAAGCCTGTTCTTCGCACTTTGCCTGTTCCGGCAAGGGCAGAGTCTGGCCAATCGATTGTTGGCATTTTTATTTGTAGCTATTTGCATCCGTATTAGCAAAACCTTTTTAGTGTACTACCTTGATTATAAAAGCCATATCTATGGAATCGGGCTAATTGCTTTCGTCAGCATTTTTCCGCTGCTCTATCTTTATCTCAAGGCATTTTTGCAAAAAGATTTCCATTGGCGGCAGCGTTATTGGGGCCATTTTGTATTAGCGCTAGGCTTGTATTCTACCTGTTTGTACATTCCTTATCAGGATGAAATTCTTTGGGACTGGACTTATCGGATTATTCTTTTGATCGAATTTGGATACCTATTAGCGGCTTTAATCCTCATTTTTCAACAAAAACGAAGCCAACCAGTCGAATCTGCCAAAGTCAACTGGCTCCTGCATTTGCTTATTTGCGTGACCGGGGTTTGGCTCATGTATTTCCTAAATGGATACTTCCGCATTCATGCATACATGGCGGGCGCGGCAAGTTACGCATGTTTACTGGGTTTGACGGCTTTTACGGCATTCAAACACTTGGATTGGTTTCTGCCGCAACGTTCTGTTATAAAATGGAACAAACAAGAATGGCGCGATTTACAACCGAAACTGTATCAAGCAATGGAAAATGAGCGGCTATTTCTGGATTCGAATCTGACTTTGCCACAACTTGCTGAACGCCTGGAAACTACCCCCCATAGGCTTTCGCAATGCATTAACCAGATGTTTGAGCAAAACTTCTCGGAGTGGTTGAATGGCTACCGTATTCAGGAAGCGCAACGCTTATTACTGGAAACCGACAATAAAATCCTGGCAATCGCGCTGGAAAGTGGATTCAATAGTTTGTCTGTTTTCAATCCGGCTTTCAAACGGATAACCGGCATAACCCCCACTCAATTCAGAAAAAAGCACGGCCTTTCGCTTTCGAAATTATAAATCCGAAGGATAAAAAGAAATCAGGGATGCAATTTTGAAACAAAAACAACAATGCAAAAATTTATCGCAACCATATCCACTCTAAGTCTGCTCTTATGCTTAAGTTATCATCCAAACGCGCAGAACCTGGAGCAGCAAATTGACCAATACCTGGAACCTTACGTCAATGCCAATAACTTCAGCGGCACGGTTTTCGTCGCCCATCAGGGTAAAATTTTATACCATAAAGCCTTCGGCCAGGCGGATATTGAAAATAAGGTGCCCTGCCAAACCAATAGTGTTTATCAGATCGCCTCGGTTTCCAAGCCTTTCACGGCGGCGGCGATCCTTTGGCTGGAGGAACACGGCAAATTAAAAACGGGCGATCCGCTCTCGAAATTTATTCCCGACTACCCGAATGGCGATAAGATCACGCTGCACCATCTATTGACGCATACTTCGGGCATTCCGAATGTCAATAATTTCCCGGCGTATGACACGATTTCGCGCTTTCCGCAAACGCCGGCCTCTTTGATCGAAGTTTTTAAAAACCGCCCTTTGGATTTTGAACCCGGCGGGCCTTACAGCTACAGCAATTCCAATTACAACCTGCTGGCATTCATTATCGAACAGGCTTCGGGCAAAAGCTTCGGCGATTTTTTGAAAGAAACATTTTTTGAGCCATTGGGCATGAAGGATACCCGGCATCGCGGAAATATGCTGGAAATCGTGCCCCGCCTCGCGCCCGGCTATGCCCCGAAAGGCGCCAAGGGCTTGGAAAAAGCGGTTTACACCGACTGGACGGCCAAGATCGGCAATGGCTCGCTTTATTCTACGGTGGAAGATTTGTACAAATGGGATCGGGCTTTGTATTCGGATAAAATTTTGTCAGAAGCAAGTCGGGAAAAGATGTTCACGGCAATTGTGCCAAACGTAGGCTACGGTTGGTTTCTGCGCGATTTATACGGCAAAAAACGCCAGTACATCAACGGCCGCAGCCCGGGCTACACCGCGTATTTATTACGTTATCCCGACGATGATCTTTGCATCATTGCTTTGGGCAATAACTACATCCCGCTGGCTACGCAGATTGGCAATGATATTGCGGCTATGATTTTTAATGAAGATTATGATATGCCACCAAACCCGATTGATTTACCGTTGGCAGATTTGGAAAAATTGACTGGCACATATCAATTTGATGCAAATTTCTTCCGCCCGAATGATGTTTTGGAATTTGAAATTCAAAACGGTGAACTGGTCTCCACCTGGGGGCCCTTTGTGCCGTTGGGTGATGATCGTTTTTTGATCCGCTATTACTGGATGGAAGGCAGTTTTGAAAAAGATGATGCTGGTAATCCAGTGCTGGTGATTGCCGGGAGCAAAGCGCCGAGGTCAAGTCGGTGAATTGGAATATTGGAGTAATGAGTAAAATTCCAACACTCCAATATTCCAGCATTCCAACATTCCGTTATTCCATAATTATTTCCGCGTTGCTTTAAAAGTACCATTCGGTTGAATAAAAAACATTGCCGTTACCTTACCCTCAGGGGTTACTTCAAAGCGAACGCTGTAACCATCTACCATTTTGAACTTGAATTCATGGTTACCGATAGGGGTAGTTTCATAATCCGGCTGCCCAGGTACTTGCACGGTGAGAGTCTCAGCACGTAGATAAACCCTGGCGACAATGCCTGCCACTTCGTAGTCTCCCACATATTTTTCCAGTTCGGAGGTGGCAACTTCCACCGCTACAGCTTTTTTCTTGAAGATAATATCTTTCACACCCTCCTGAACACCATAAAACGCAAAACCATCGATTTCTCCTTTCGTGTTAATGTTGAATTGCATCCGGAACGGATTGTCATCTCCCAAATCGAAACCGTCTTTCAGTACCAACGGACGGAAAAGATCGTAGTGATAATGTTCTAGCCACATGTCCACAGATTTGCTATGGGCAAACAATGAATCATTTTTGGCAAAAATAGAAATTGCCCCATAGCCAGGATGTTCATAATTACCAGTATATTCCGCCAATAGGTGCGAAGGACGAGTACCCTGCTTACGGGTTAAGCTGTCAGGATTCGTAGTAGCCATTTCCTTTTGGGCGGCTTTTGCTTTATCAACGGCATCTTTACGTTGCTTGTGCCAGTCGCGGGGTGGCAATTTCAACATTTTATCAGCGAGGTAATTGCGGATCATCCCTGGTAGTGGCGAGCCATCCTGATTCACCAATACCACAATACCAATACTATCGGCTGGAAAGAAACTGGTGCTCGCGCTGAAGCCATCAATATTACCGCCGTGCTCCACGCGATAGTGCCCGCGATAGGATGACAGGAACCAGCCCATGCCATAATTCGCGAGATAAGCATCCGGATTCTCTTTGCTTGGCAAGGCAGCATTAATCACCATTTGTGACGACATTGCTTCCCGCACGTATGTTTCAGACAGTACATCCTGTCCATTAAATTTACCCCCGTTGATCCACATCATCACCCAGTTTGCCATTTCACTCGGGCTGGAAAAGATCGAACCAGCTGGCCCCATTCCTTCAATTTTGTAATAATCCATTGGCTTGATTACATCATTTTTATCGGCAAAATATCCCTTTGAAGCATCCGTATGTTGACCATCCCAGAGTGTAAAATTGGACGTTTTCATGCCCAGAGGCTGAAAAATCTGCTCTTGCACATTGGCTTCCCAACTTTTACCAGTAAGCTTTTCCGCGATCACTCCTTGCAGCAGAAACATCCAGTTGTTGTATTGCCAGGTTTGCCGCAGTTCCGCCGAAGGCTCCATATATTGAATACGTTCCACCAGGCTATCACGCGAAGCCGGATTCAAATACCATGAAAAATCGTGCCGCGGCAAGCCCGTTCGGTGACAGGTAATGTCCCGTACCGTGACAAAATTGGTTAGGTCATTATTATAAAATTGAAATCCCGGCAGATAGGTGGTCACTTTTTTATCAAAATCCAGTTTGCCATCGGCTTGCAATTTGCCCAGCAGCGCGCTGGTAAAAGCTTTGGTACAGGAACCAATCGCAAAGAGCGTATTTCCAGTCACTGGTACTTTGTTTTCATAGTCCCGGAAACCAAAACCTCCGGCATATATCACTTTATTCTTCTCCACTACGGCAATGCCCACCCCGGCAGCGTGCCATTCTTTAAGCAAGCGGTTCACCAGGGTGTCCAAACCGGCAAGGCGTTTATCGGTCGGTTTTTGTGCAAAAATGGCCGTTGTAAATACACAAGTCAGCAATAGAAGTAACAGGCGTTTCATGTTGAATTGGTTTTATTAAATGAAAGCAGGAAGTTCTAAAATTTCCGATTTTGGTGTTAATTTTTTGTACGAACAAATATAGTTTATCTTCCAATTCACTTTTCAAAATGACTTTCCTCATTTGGGCAAATGCTAAACTTTTACCAACTTTAGCTGTCCAATTTAGGTAAATGGTCAAAGTAAAAAGCCTAACGATATGAAACGCCCCGATTTCAGCAAGATAAAACTCGATCGGAAATGTGGCGAACCTCAAAGGTATGCCACATTTGAAACCGAAACCTGGCATACCCCCGAAAAAATTGACGTCAAGCCGGTTTTTTCGCCTGAGGATGTGACGGGTTTAACCCATCTGAGCTTCGCCGCAGGCATTGCGCCATTCTTGCGCGGGCCTTATAGCACAATGTACACTTCGCGCCCCTGGACGATCCGGCAATACGCGGGTTTCTCCACTGCTGAAGAGAGCAATGCTTTTTACCGTCGAAATCTGGCGCAGGGACAAAAGGGCTTATCCGTTGCCTTTGATCTGGCAACGCACCGGGGTTATGATTCCGATCATGAGCGCGTGGTAGGCGATGTGGGCAAAGCCGGCGTGGCCATTGACACTGTGGAGGATATGAAAATCCTGTTCGATCAGATTCCGCTCGATGAAATGTCGGTTTCCATGACCATGAACGGCGCGGTGATCCCGGTGATGGCGTTTTACATCATTGCAGCTGAAGAACAGGGGGTGTCACCGGAACAACTCAGCGGCACGATCCAGAATGACATTCTCAAAGAATTCATGGTGCGCAACACCTACATTTATCCGCCGCTCCCGAGCATGCGCATCATCGCCGATATTTTTGAATATACGGCTAAAAATATGCCCAAGTTCAACTCGATTTCCATCAGCGGTTACCACATGCATGAGGCTGGAGCCCCCGCCGATATTGAGCTGGCCTATACATTGGCGGATGGCTTAGAGTACCTTCGGGCTGGCTTGAAGGTGGGTCTGAATATTGATGACTTCGCGCCGCGTATCTCCTTTTTTTGGGGAATCGGCATGAATCATTTTATGGAAATCGCCAAAATGCGCGCCGCACGGATGCTCTGGGCAAAAATGGTCAAGCAATTTAATCCGAAAAGCGATAAATCTATGGCGCTGCGCACGCATTGCCAGACCTCTGGCTGGAGTTTGACCGAACAGGATCCTTTCAACAATATCGCTCGTACCTGCATCGAAGCACTGGCCGCCGTGCTGGGCGGAACGCAGTCTTTGCATACCAATTCGCTCGATGAAGCCATTGCCTTGCCCACCGATTTTTCTGCAAAAATCGCCCGCGATACGCAGTTGTATTTGCAAAATGAAACCGACATTACCAAAGCGATCGACCCCTGGGGTGGTTCATATTATGTGGAATATCTCACCGATCAGCTCGCTCAACGCGCCTGGTCATTGATCCAGGAGGTGGAAGAACTCGGCGGTATGGCCAAAGCCATCGAGGAAGGTTTGCCCAAAATGCGCATCGAAGAAGCCGCCGCGCGCAAGCAAGCCCGCATCGACAGTGGCAAAGATCAGATCGTGGGTGTCAACATTTTCCAGGTGGAAGAGCAAATTGAGATTGATATACTCGACGTGGACAACGCCGCCGTGCGCGAATCTCAGATCCGCCGTATCAACGAAGTAAAAGCCAACCGCGATGAAGCCGCCGTACAGCAAGCGCTGGAAGCGCTATACCAATGCGCTCAAACCGGCGAAGGCAATTTACTGGATTTAGCTGTGCAAGCCGCCAGAGTTCGCGCTACTCTGGGCGAAATTTCCTACGCGATGGAGCGCGCTTTTGCACGCTATACGGCTACCACCCGCACCATTTCAGGTGTTTATGCGAGTGAATCAAAAGTTGATCCCGATTTTAAAGCCGCACAGGAACTGGCAGATAAATTTGCCGAAGTGGAAGGCCGACGCCCAAGGATTATGGTCGCCAAGCTTGGGCAGGACGGGCACGACCGCGGCTCCAAGGTCATTGCCACCAGCTTCGCCGATCTCGGTTTTGATGTGGACGTGGGTCCGCTCTTCCAAACACCCGCAGAAGCCGCCCGCCAGGCTACCGAAAACGATGTGCATATTCTTGGTATCTCCTCGCTGGCCGCAGGGCACAAAACACTGGTACCACAAACCATTGAAGCGCTCAAGCAACTCGGTCGGGAAGATATTCTCGTCATCGTCGGGGGCGTCATTCCCAGCCAGGATTATGATTTCCTCTACCAGCATGGCGTAGCGGGGGTCTTTGGTCCCGGCACCAAGATCGCCAAAGCCGCGAAGCAGATATTGGAGGTGCTGATGGAGGGGGCGGAGGTGTAGGATGATAAGATGTAAGGAGAGACTTGGAAAAAGGTGTTGATATGATGGAACAACCAATGCGAACTAATCTCTACAAACTTTTGTAATTTTATAAAGTGACTTGTTAATAAATGCGCTATGAAAATAAGTCTGGAATTAAAATTTGAGCAGCTATTGCAATTTATTCAGCAGTTGCCATTGCAGGAAAAGAAAAAGTTGCTGGAAGCTGTGCAGCGAGAAGTGAAGCAGGAAGAAGAAACCAACGCTTTGCAACAATTATTGCTACAAGGTCCTACCTGGAGTGAGAAAGAGTATCAGGATTTTTTGATTGCTCGGGAACAACTCAATAAAGTCGGTACTGATGTTATTGATTGATACTTCTATTCTGATTGAGTATTTTCGTAAACCCAATAAGGAGGCTACTTTCTTTTATGAATTAGCGGGTAATCATAGCAAAATTGCTATCTCTGCTATTACTAAATATGAAATTATGGTTGGAAATTCCCCAAAGCAAGTCGAATTCTGGCAATTATTACTGTCTTCCTTGGAAATAATTTCATTTGATGAAATAGTAGCAGATGAAGCCGCTGCGATTCAGAAAGAACTAAAAAAGAAAAGTAAACTTATTGGTTTTGCAGATATAGCAATTGCTGCAACCGCTCGGATAAATGATCTCGATATCGCAACTTTAAATGAAAAGCATTTCAATAGGATCGAAAATCTAAAATTGCTTGTACGTACTAAATAACAAGCTCTCATGCCTGCGGAGAAAAGGGAATTATGATTTCCTATACCAGCACTCGGCACCAAGATCGCCAAAGCCGCGAAGCAGATATTGGAGGTGTTGATGGAAGGGGCGGAAGTGTGAGGATTTTCCGAATATTATATCAGAGGAGAGACTCGGAAAGACGTGATAAAATTTGAAGATACAGAAATAATGGATTTATAATATATCCGAATTGCTGAAATCACTAAACAGATCATTTGTCCCCGCCAATTCTCTGACAGAGACTCGATAATAAAGATACTTTCCAATAAGTAGTCGGACAGTTTTACAGTCGATTGTCGAAAGTCAGATTAAGCTGACAACCAACTTTCTATGAAATATTTTATTTTAATTTAAAATTGTCCCTTTGCTTATCTAACAATATGTACTAATTATCTGCCAGGATATTTCATTGTATCTAGCCGGA
>CAZGAU010000025.1:41465-45052 GCA_964523725.1 uncultured Saprospiraceae bacterium | reverse complement strand
CTTAGCAGCATCCGCTTTCCGGTTCGCAACACTCAGGTTTGCGCGCAAACACGGTCACGCTGTAGATACCCGTTTCGCTTTGTTTGAAAGCGGCTAATTCATCTTTATTCAAATATTGTAATAAGGTTTCGTCTGGTATAATAATTTCTTTTTCCTTTTGAATTTCCATGCTTTCAAAGCCGGCTTCCCGAATTAAATTCAGGTATTCATCTTTTTGAATCGCCCCGGAAACGCAGCCTGCGTACATTTCAGCCGCTTCCTGCAAATCTTTGGGCAGGTCGCCCACCAGTACGATATCCGAAATACTGAAATGCCCGCCGGGCTTGAGCACGCGCATGATTTCTTTGATCACATTACGCTTGTTGGGCACCAGATTCAATACGCAATTGCTCACGATTACATCGGCTACGTTAGCCGTGACGGGCATTTGCTCAATGTCGCCGTGGCGGAATTCAATGTTGTTGAAACCCAGTTTTTCGGCGTTGGTTCTGGCTTTGGCGATCATTGCCTCGCTGAAATCGATGCCAATCACTTTGCCGGTGGCGCCGGTTTCGTGGCGGGCAATAAAGGCGTCGTTTCCGGCGCCGGAACCCAGGTCAATGACGGTATCGCCGGGCCTGATCCTGGCGAACTGTGTAGGCAAGCCACAACCCAGATTTAAATCTGCATCAGGATTATAACCAGAGAGTTGTGTATAATCATCTGCCATAATATTATATGTGTCGCCACAACATGATGTGGTGCCGCAGCAGCCATCGGAGTCGGATGATTTCTCTTGCAGGGCAAGTTCAGAATATTTCTGGCGTACCAGGTCTTTTAATTCCTGTTCTGTTCGCATAATCGAGTGATTTTTGTTTATTTATAAATTAACAACATTGTTGATTTGATATATTTTTAAACATCGTATTCATCTTGCGGGTAAAACGCTCAAATGCTTCCCAGTCAATGCAATAGCAGGATTTTTTGCCTTCGACTTCGCCTTTGATCAGTCCGGCATTTTTCAACTCCTTTAAATGCTGGGAAACCGTCGCCTGCGCCAGGGGCAGCACCTCCACAATCTCGCCGCAAATACACATTTGCTTTTCTGCCAAGGTTTGCAAAATCGCGATCCGCGCCGGGTGCGAAAGGGCTTTGGCAAATTCTGCCAACTCCAGCAATTCGGGTGAAAATTCTTCTTTTTTGTTTATCGCCATTATTCGATTAAAATTTATATCGCAAATATACGATGAATTGATTTTCAAAGTCAAGCTTTTTTCCGGATTTTTTTCAAAAAAGTTGAAAGGGAAAATAATTACTTAGCCGAACGAGTAGCAATATCAAGCCTTTCAGCTACATTATCCCCATTTTACAATTATTGGACGATTCTTATTTTTCTACAGAAATGTGTCTAAATAGAGCCACCGAAAAAGAGGGTCTGCATCGAATACGGCGGAAAAATTATCACCGCGCCCAGAATTCATCCTCAAGATTGTCTTGGAAGGCGGTTTCTGCGTGCAGGGATTCTATCTTTTTTAAGGCTGTGTCAGAGGTAACTTGTTGAATTTCATTGAATAATACTCGTTCTTCAAATCGAATATGTTGCTGTAATTCCTCTTCGATGCGGTTCAGCGTTTTTTCCAGGTCGGTCTCTTTTTTAAAAAGACGCCCCAGACGCCGATGCTCGGCAATGGCTTTTTTTACCAGCTCGTGCGCTTCTCCCAAAATAGGGAAAATATGTTGCTCTTCCATCTCGAAATGCGGCATTAAATGGTGCTCATAAAACCAGTTGACATAACGCTTGATGCGCTCCACCTCAATACCTTTGGACATGCCCATCCGAATTTTCCAGCAAAGCAACAAGCCCTGGTGATGTTCCCGGCTGAGCGGCTGCAAAGCCTGATGTCGTTTGAGTGGCTGGCGGGTTTTCATACATGTAATTTTATACGAATGAGAAAAAATATATTAAAGTAAATAACTTTGGTACTTATTTACTAATTTATAGGCTTTGTCGAATGATTTTTATAATATTCGATTTTATAATGAAACATTTCTGCCATTTTGCCTGCCCGCCACTTGGCTTCCTCTGCTTTTTCGCCGGTGAAAAGGGCATCCACGGTTTGGCAAAACAACAACATCCAGCGATCGAAATGCCCTTTATTCACGGGCATTTGAGCGTGCGGCGCGAAGGGGCTGCCAAAGTAAGTGTGGTCTTCCAGCAAAATAGTTTGCCAGAATCGGTACATTTTTTCCAGATGTTTTGTCCAGTTATCCTGGATAATATTGTTAAAAATACCTCTCAGCAAATCATCTTCCCGGACCCGCTCGTAAAAACTATTTACCAGGATTTTAATATCTTCGATATTTTCTATTTGTTTCATTTAGTAAAATTTTACATTTTTTTCAGTCAGCGTTTTAAATAAGTCAGCCCTACTTCCAGCCCCGTAGCCAACTCGTAAAGGCTCGTATTTTCCAGCATATTTTTCAATTCATTTCGAATACCGGCAAATTTATCATGCACCGGGCAGGGCTTGTCGGCATTGCATTCCGGCAGCCCCAGTCCGCAACCGCGATAGATGGCATCGCCGTCGATGGCATCCACGATCTGGCTGAGTTTAATTTCGTCAATCCGGGATTTATTCATTTCAAAACCGCCGGCAGGTCCCATCACTGAATGGAGGATGCCGTGGTGTACCAGTTGCTGTAAAATCTTGGCAGTGAAGGCAATGGGCGAATCAATTTCTCTGGCGATGTCTTTCAGGCTCGCGCGTTTGTCGTCGAGCGATTGCAAGGCTATGTAGATCACTGCCCGGATGCCGTATTCACAAGCTTTTGAAAAGATCATGCATTTATTTTGGATCAAAAATAAAGAAAAATATTATATCGGACAATTATATCCGACATAAAGAATGCGTTTTTACATAAAAATGATCTCGGGTGATATTTACCCGGTCGTACTTTCGGAAGATTTTTCCACTTGGGTCTGAGGTGTTTTAGGGGGTACGGCGGTGATATCGAGGCGGTATTCCGGGCGTATTTCGTGGCTGTCGGCGTAGCAAACGGGCGAGCTGCTGGCAGTTGATGCAGAATCGGATTCCTGATTTTTTTGCGGCGCTTTATCTGATTTTTCTGGTGTTTGCATAGCTTGATTTTTGATAAAAATACAATTTTTTCCGATTCTTTGAAATCCTGTTACATAGTCAAATGCTATTTGTTTTTGGAAATTTTCGAAAAAAGCGTTTTTTTGGTTGGCAATCCTGAAAAATGATGTGATCGGATAGGAAATCGCTGCGAATTTTGTGGCTATCAACGATTTTTTGCGTCTAAAGAAGTGAAACGATTACGTTTATGAAAAAGAAAACCTGCATCGAATGCGGCGAAGAAATCATCGGGCGACCAGACAAGCGTTTTTGCTCCGATCAATGCCGTAGTGCTTATAACAACCGTTTGAACAGCGATGCGACCAATTTTATTCGCAACATCAACAACATCTTGCGCAAGAACCGTCGCATTCTTGCAGATCTGAATCCGGATGGCAAAACCAAGGTACACAAAGACAAACTGCTGGAGCGGGGCTTTAAATTCAGCTACTTTACCAATGAATACGTGAC
>CAZGAU010000025.1:12835-41365 GCA_964523725.1 uncultured Saprospiraceae bacterium | reverse complement strand
ACAAACTGCTGGAGCGGGGCTTTAAATTCAGCTACTTTACCAATGAATACGTGACCAAATCGGGTAATGTCTATCGCTTTTGCTACGACCAGGGCTACCTTCCAGTCGAAAATGACTTCTACGCGCTGGTGGTACGCCAGCAATATGTGGAGTAAAATTTATTTATAAATGACTGGAAATCAGATTTTAAAACAAATTTTTCGCTTTTGCCAATGCTGCATCCAGACCACTCACATCACTGCCACCCGCGGTTGCGAAGAAAGGCTGACCGCCGCCGCCGCCCTTGATTTCCTTGGCTAGTTCGCGCACGATATGGCCTGCATTCAAGCCTTTTTCCTTGGTTAGGTCCTGACTGATCGCCACGGTCAGCAATGGTTTGCCATTGGCTTCCGCCCCGATGATGATCACGGCGTTACCAACTTCTTTTTCGAGCTGGTAAACCAGATTTTTGATCGCATTCGCATCGCCCAGATCGACCCGGGTAGCCAGAAAATTAAAGCCGTTCACCGCTTCAAACTTGGATTTTAATTCGGACTTCAAAGCATTGGCTTGTGCCAGCATCAGTTTTTCGATCTCTTTTTTCAGCGCCTTGTTTTCTTCGATGATCGAAGCGACGTTCTTGGCAGTATTTTTCGGGTTTTTGAGCAGTTCGCGGATTTCGCCCAACTCCTTCAGTTCTTCCTTGATGTATTGTTCGGCAGCTTCGGCGGTAATCGCCTCAATCCGGCGGATGCCCGCAGCGACAGCGCCTTCGGAGACAATTTTAAACAAACCGATCTTGCCCGTGGCCGGTACATGCGTGCCCCCGCATAGCTCGCGCGAGAAATTTTTGTCGAAAGTAATCATGCGCACCAGGTTGCCATATTTTTCGCCGAACAGCATCATGGCGCCGGCTTCTTTAGCTACATCGATCGGAATATCGCGGGCTTCCTCGAGTTTAATATTCTCTCTAATCTTTTCATTTACAATATTTTCGATGCGCTCCAATTCTTCATCGGTTACTTTCTGGAAATGCGAAAAGTCGAAGCGCAGGCGCTGATCGTCCACATCCTGACCTTTCTGCAAGGCATGCTCGCCCAGCACATTGTGCAAAGCTGCGTGCATCAGGTGGGTAGCGGTATGATTGTTTTCAATGGCATGGCGACGTTCGGCGTCCACTTCAGCGCGAACAGGCGCAGAAATATTCTTCGGCAATTTTTCCAAAATATGGATAATCAAATCGTTTTCTTTTTGGGTATCAATGACTTTGATATTTTCTTCGCCAAAGAAAAGCCAGCCCGAGTCGCCGGTTTGGCCGCCACTTTCACCATAAAAGGGCGTACGGTTCAACACAATTTGATACTGATTATCCTTTTTCACCTTTACGGTACGGTATTTCAATACTTGCGCGTCTTCCACGACAAGCAGATCATAACCAACAAATTCAACTTCAGCGCCGCTGCGCACGGTTTCCCAGTCGCCCACTTCCTTGGCAGCATCAGCGCGGGAGCGTTCTTTTTGGGCAATCAAAGCTTCGTTGAAGCCGACTTCATCCACTTTCAAGCCGCGCTCTTGCGCGATCAGGCGTGTCAGGTCAATCGGGAAGCCAAAGGTATCGTACAGTTCAAATGCATCTTCGCCTTTGATCAAGCCATTTACCGGTTCGATGGTTTCGATGCGGCGCAAGCCATTTTCCAGCGTATGCAAAAACGCAATCTCCTCACCCTCAATGATTTTCATCAGTTGCGACTGCTGCGCGGTCAATTCCGGGAATACGCCATCGAAAATTTCCACCAGCAGCGGAATCAGCGTATGCAAAAACGGTTCTTTGATCTCCAGGAAAGAGTAATAATAACGCACCGCCCGGCGCAAAATACGGCGCACTACATAGCCAGCGCCACCACTGCTCGGCAACTGACCGTCGGCGATGGTGAAAGCTACCGCCCGGATGTGATCGGCTACCACGCGCATGGCCACGTCGGTTTTAGCGTCGCGTTCGTAACTACCGGTGTAGGTCTTGCCGCTGGCTTTTTCGATCTGACGGATAATAGGCGTGAAAACGTCGGTATCGTAGGTATAATTTTTTCCCTGCAACACCATACAAAGGCGCTCGAAGCCCATACCAGTGTCCACGTGCTTGGCGGGAAGCGATTCCAGTGAGCTGTCAGCTTTGCGGTTGAACTGGATAAAAACGTTGTTCCAGATTTCGATCACCTGCGGATGATCCTGGTTAACCAGTTCATTACCAGGTGTTTTGGCTCTTTCTTCGTCGCTGCGCAGGTCCACGTGAATTTCCGAACAAGGGCCGCAGGGCCCTGTATCGCCCATTTCCCAGAAATTATCTTTTTTGTTGCCGTATAATATATGATCCTTGGGCAGGTATTTCAGCCAGATATTTAATGCTTCGTCATCGCGCTCCAGATTTTCCGAGGCATCACCGCCAAAAACCGTTGCGTACAGGCGGTCTTTCGGAATCTTAAATACATCGTGGAGCAGCTCCCATGACCAGGCAATGGCTTTTTCCTTGAAATAATCGCCGATCGACCAGTTACCCAGCATTTCAAACATGGTGTGGTGTGTGCCGTCGTAGCCTACGTCTTCCAGGTCATTGTGCTTGCCCGATACCCGCATACACTTTTGCGTATCTGCAATACGCGGATTTTCAGGTATTTTGTTGCCCAGGAAAAAATCTTTGAACTGATTCATCCCGGCATTGGTAAACATCAGAGTAGGGTCATTTTTATTGACAATCGGCGCTGAAGGCACAATATCATGTCCTTTCGACTTGAAGAAATCGAGAAAAGCCTGGCGTATTTCGCGGGAAGTGCGCATTATTTATTGTTTGAGGTTCGAAAGTTTAAAGTTCAAGAGTTCAATGGCTCAAGGTTCAAAAGTTTGAGCCTTGATACAAACGCATTTTTTCAACAGGCTGCAAAATTAGCAGTCGTATCGCTATTTATCTAACAATTTTTGCAGAATCGGGGTGCCGATTGCGAATAATTTTTCAAAAAGAATTATTTATGTGCCTGAAAACTAGATTTTTATGGGAAAATGTACTTTCCGAAAATGTTAAAGTCCGGGAGCAGTATGTTACTTTTTCAAAAACAGACATTATTAGATTCGGACAAAACAGAATCAAATTTGGTAAAAAGTACCATTTTTATGTTTAAAGAAAGTGTTTTTGTCCATTTTTTGATGATGTGTTTGTTTAATTTTCTTGTTAAAGTTTTGTAAATACGAAACCGACTTCTATCTTTGAGTTGCCACATAATAATCTCGTGACATAGAAACAAAAGACAGGAAGGGGAACTAAGTTTCAGCCCTCATTTTCTAGAATTGCCTTATGGATAAAGTGCTGTTATTTAGTTGATTTGGTTAACGAAAAAACGCTCATGAGAAAGGAAAAGTACGTTTATAACACTCATACCCTTAGATACGAAAAAGTTGTCGAATCGTGGCGCACCAAACTTCTCCGAATTTTCGGATTTATTTGTGCCGCCTTACTTACAGGGTTCATTTTTACACTGATCTCACACCGTTTTTTCCCATCGCCCAAGGAGGCTGCGCTTCAGCGCGAAATCCAGCAAATGAAGGTTACCTATGACCGGGTGCTGACCGATATGGATCAAATGGGAAAAGTCCTGAACAATATTCAAGACCGCGATGCTTATGCACACCGCATGATCTTCGGCATGGATCCGATCGATAAAGGCGTGTGGGAAGGCGGTACCGGTGGTCATGACCAATACGAGCAATACCGGGAATTCAAGCAATCCGGGGAACTGATGGTTTCGGTTCAGCAAAGACTGGATAAACTCAAGCGTCAGATTGTGATCCAATCCAAATCGCTGGATACAATTCTCAATATGGCGAAGGAAAAAGAAAAAATGATGGCTTCGATCCCTTCGATCAAGCCGGTTCGTTCGGACAAGCTCGCCCGCAATATGCAACTGCTTTCTGGTTTTGGTTATAGGGTTCACCCCATCTTCAAGGTGCCTAAAATGCACGCGGGTATTGACTTTACAGCACCAAAAGGTACGCCAATCCAGGCGACCGGTGCAGGCAAGGTCATCAAAGCGGGTCGTGCCAGCGGGTATGGTTATCACGTGGTCATTGATCACGGATATGGTTATCAGACGCTCTATGGGCACATGAGCCGTATCGATGTGAAAGTCGGGGAGAAAGTAGTACGTGGTCAACAAATTGGTCAGGTGGGAAGTACCGGTACTTCTACGGCGCCGCACTGCCATTATGAAGTACACCACAAGGGCAACAAGGTCAACCCGATCCACTATTGCATGGACGGCCTGACACCTGAGGAATACCAGGAACTGGTAGAAGCTGCTGAAGCAGCAAATCAATCACTTGATTAAAAAATAATTTTAATATGAATGTTTGCATTCACGGAAAAGACCTTCTCGCCGGAGGTCTTTTTTGTATTCTGACGAGTCTGAGTTTTACAAATTGCAACCAGACAGAAAAAACTCAAACAACACAGGCGCTGGCCTTGGCCGCTGCCCAGTTGGAAACCGTGACTCCGGATACGCTTCAACCGGAAGAAGAAATTGCTGATAGCACCTACACTGTTATCGGTGTGGGGGACATGATGCTGGGCACCAATTATCCGTCGGCCTCCTATCTGCCGCCCAATGATGGCAAGGATCTGCTTGCGGATGTACGTGATTATCTTAAGAATGCGGACGTCACTTTCGGTAATCTGGAAGGCACGATGTTTGACAAAGGCGGCACCCCCAAAACCTGCCGTAATCCTAGTGTCTGCTATGTTTTCCGGACGCCGGCAAAGTATGTGCAAAATTATGTGGATGCCGGATTTGACGTGCTGAGCATTGCGAATAACCACTCCGGTGACTTCGGCTCTGAAGGCCGCCGCCAGACCAAAGCCGTGCTCGAAGAAGCGGGTATTGCTTATGCCGGGCTTGCCGGAACCGATGAATACACCGTTTTTGAAAGAAATGGCGTGAAATATGGTCTCTGCGCATTTGCGCCGAACAGCGGCACCTGTAACCTCAGAGATATTGCCAAAGCCAAACAAATCGTCAGTAAACTAGTGGAAATCAGCGATGTAGTGATCGTATCCTTTCACGGGGGGGCGGAGGGCGCTTCGCATCAGCATGTGACCCGCAAGACCGAGACATATGTGGGCGAAAATCGCGGCAATGTCTATGAATTTGCGCACGCTATGATCGACGCCGGCGCGGATATTATCTTTGGGCATGGCCCACATGTGACGCGCGCGGTGGAGTTGTACAAAGATCGCTTTATCGCTTACAGCCTCGGCAATTTCTGCACTTACGGTCGCTTCAGTTTAGCAGGCCCGGCGGGCATTGCGCCGATTGTAAAACTGGAAATCAATAAAGCTGGGGAATTTCTAAACGGAGAGATCGTGCCGATTTATCAGCAAAAAACGCATGGACCCAAGGTGGACCCTCAAAAACGCGCCATCAAAACCATCATAGACCTGAGCAAAACCGATTTCCCGGAATCGCCGCTGGTGATCAGCGCGGATGGGAAGATGGTGAAGAAGTGATTTTGTTACGTTAACTATTATTCAATCCGATTCATCCCGGCGTAATAAATCAAAAACCAGTCATTGCCGAGCTTGGCGAAGCGGCGGATGGTGCCGTATTCACCACTTTTGTGGATGATTTTTTCGATCACCAGGTCATTGCCAAAACTCAGGAGTTCGCGGGTAAATTCGCTGTTTTCAAAATTGAACGGGCGGTGGACTTGCCAGTCGTCAGCATTCCAATGGAAGTCGCCTGAGGCGATGGTCTCCGCGTCAGCGTCAGAAGGAAGTCCTTCGAGCGGGAAGGTGATGTGCGAGAGCTGATAGCTCGGGTTTTCGTGGAATTTTTTATAAAAAGCCTCAAATTCATTGGCGTCGGGCTGCTCCGGTTGGGGACTGCATGCCGAAAGCGCAAGAACAAGAATCAAAAGTGAACTGAGGTGTATATTTAGGCTCATAGCGTTGAACTTTTTCGGTATAACGTATTCATATTCAAACTATTGCATGGGGGAGTGCTGCAAAATGGCGTCAGCCAGGGCTTCTTCAGAAGGCGATTCAGATATCTGGATTTTCTCTAATCCAATTGTACGTAAAGCGCCTGCGGTTGTTTCGCCAATGGCTATAATTTTTTGCCCGGCTTTTGTCGAATACCGCTGAAAATAAGCTTCTGCGTTGAGTGGACTGGTGAAAACCAACCATTCGCATTCCGGGATGTCAAAGTCCTGTCTTGGTTCGTTTTGATAAACAACGATGTCCAATTCCTCAATTTGCCCTTGCAATAATTGCTGAACCGATTGTCGCGAATTTTCCGCTCTTGGGAATATAACGCGCTGATTTTTTGCTACTTTTATGAAATTGATTGCTGTTGCCTCGGGCTCGCCGTTACCGACAAAATACGGTTTGAATCCTTGTTTTTCAAGTGCCTCCGCCGTGCCTTCGCCCAGCGCAGCTAGTTTGGCATTTATTTGTAAGCCCGTCTTTTGCAAATTTTCAAAGAAGAACTGAACCGCTTTTTTGCTGTAAAAAAAAATCCAATCGGTCTGTGGTAAATTCGTAAACCGAACCGGTGAAAATTGCATCAATGATTCGCCAATTACCTCAAAACCAGCCGCTTGTAGCTTTTGCAGAAAGATACTGTCAGGGCTTAAAGATCTACTTATAAAAATTTTCGACATTTATAAATTGCTGGTTATCAATACATTTTATGATTTCAATAGCTTAACAATTTGCTCTGCAAGATTAAAACTTGTACTTGAAGACAATCTTGCTCGCTTCAATGGGGCATCCCAGGTATCTGCCATCGCCGCCCACACGTGGTAGTTACCCTGCTCGTCGCGCTCACAATACACGCCCAAAGGCATGTGGCAGCCTCCTTCCATAAGTTTGAGCACCTTGCGTTCTACATTGGTGATCGCCGACACTTCAGAATGGTGAATTTGTTTTAGAATCCGGCGCACTTCGAGGTTATCGGCAGCAGTTTGGAAAGCCAGTACGCCCTGAGCCGGCGCCGGAATAAATTCCTTTGGATTGAAGTGTACTACATGAAAGCCCGACAAATCGAGATTCAAACGACTCAAGCCTGCTGCCGCCAGAAGAATCGCGTCAAAGTCACCATTTTGTAATTTTTCAAGGCGGGTAGGTACGTTGCCTCGAATGTCTTTGACTTGTATATCTTTTCTAAAATCAAGCAGTTGTGCCTTGCGTCGTGCCGAAGAAGTTCCGACGATCGCATCTTGTTTTAACTGGAATAATTGACCATCCTGTTTGGCATCGGGTCTTATGATCAGCCAGTCAGCAGGATTGTCGCGATAGGAGACTGCCGTCACTGCGAGGCCCGGGGGCTGCGTCGTCGGCAAATCTTTCATCGAATGCACCGCCATATCCACATCGCCGCGCAGCAGCGCATCCTCGATTTCCTTCGTGAAAAAACCTTTCCCTTCGATTTTATCAAAACTCAGGTGTTGCATCTGATCGCCCTTGGTCTTAATGATGACCAATTCGCTTTGCACGCCCGCAGTCGCCAGTTGTTGTTGGGTGAAATCCGCTTGCCAGAGCGCTAGTTTGCTTCCTCGCGTACCAATTTTTATTACTTTACTCAAGGCTGAAATTTTTTCGCAAAGATAAACAACTATTTAGGTTTGAGGTCTCTGGTATAAGGTTTCTTGTTTCTGGTTTGGGTTTCTGGTTTCTTCGGATAGACTGAAAACCGAGGCAACGAAAACCAATATACCAACTTTTTTTCTACCTTTGCTCCATGCAACTGTCAGCACGTGAAATAGCGCAATTACTGAATGGAATTGTGGAAGGCGACCCTGATGTGGTTGTGAACCGTCCGAGTAAAATTGAGGAGGGGGGCGTTGGAACGATCACTTTTTTGGCTAATGACAAATACGAGGAATTCGCTTACAAGACGACTGCCTCGGTTCTGCTGGTGAGTCAGGATTTCCAACCCAAACGACCTGTATCGGCAACCCTTATCCGGGTGGAGAACGTTTACAGTTCACTTTCATTCTTACTGGAAAAGTTTGGCAACCAAATGAAAGTCCGTTCGGGTATCTCCGAAAAGGCTTTTGTGCATCCTTCGGCCATGCTGGGCAAGGATGTATCGGTTGGTGTATTTGCTGTGATTGATGAAAATGCCCGCATTGGCGATGGTTGTAATATTGCCATGCAGGTTTACATTGGCAATAATGTGGAACTGGGCAAAAATGTGACCGTTTATCCTGGAGCAAAGATATTGCACGATTGTATAATCGGAGATAATTGTGTCATTTACCCGAATGTAGTGATTGGCAGTGATGGCTTTGGCTTTGCTCCAACGACAGATGGGACATACAAAAAAATTCCCCAAACAGGGAATGTGATAATCGAAAATAATGTTGAAATTGGCTCAGGTACAACGATTGACCGGGCTACCATGGGTTCCACGGTTATTCGTTCAGGTGTGAAACTCGATAACCTTATTCAGATTGCGCATAATGTAGAAATTGGCGAAAATACAGTGATCGCTGCGCAGGCGGGTATAGCAGGGAGTACTAAAATTGGTAGGAATTGTCGAATCGGCGGGCAGGTTGGTTTTGCCGGCCATATTACCATAGCTGATGGCACACAAATTCAGGCTCAAAGCGGCATTGCGTCTAATGTGAAGGAGCCTAATACCGCGCTTTTCGGGTCCCCGGCGATTCCTTATAAGGATTATATTAAATCTTATTCGGTTTTTAAAAAACTACCAGAGTTGTATAAATTAATCAAGGATTTGGAAAAAACAATCAAAACCAACGGACGTTCCTCTGATTAAAATAATGCACTCCTGAAATGCGGATACGAAAAAACCGTTTGATGTAGAAAATTGCATCGGACGCAACAAAAAACAAACGTTTTGGACACAGCAAAAGTATCCAGCGTCTAAAACTCCGTTGCTAGAATCCAATACTGATAGCAGCACACTCGCAAAAACGTTTATCTTTGCAACAAAAAAACACTAGCCGATAGCAGATATGTCGAAACAGCACACGATTAAAAAATCGGTCTCCGTAAGTGGAGTAGGTTTGCATACCGGCAAAACAGTCACCTTGACGTTCAAGCCAGCCCCAGCAAATCATGGATGTAAATTCCAGCGTATTGATCTGGACGATCAGCCGGTTGTTAATGCAGATGTAAATCGCGTTGTCTCTACTCAAAGAGGTACTACCATCGAAGTGGGCAAAGCGCAAATCAATACTGTAGAACATGTCTTGTCCGCATTGGCAGGGCTAAAGATTGACAATACGCTCATCGAACTGGACGGACCAGAAACACCTATAATGGATGGTAGCGCTGCACCGTTTGTTAAAGCGCTTCGGGAAGCCGGTATCGAAGAGCAGGAGGAAACGCGCGAGTACTTTGAAATCGAGGAACCGATCATTTATCATGATGAAGCCACCGGCTCGGAGATGATGGCCCTGCCTTCCGATACTTTTGAGGTGACGACCTTGATCGATTTTAATTCGCCGGTATTGGGACAGCAGTTTGCCTCTTTGAAAAGCCTCGATGAATACGAACAGGATATTGCACCCTGCCGTACCTTCGTTTTCTTGCATGAACTGGAGTATTTATACAAGCAAAACCTGATCAAAGGCGGTGATCTGGATAACGCAATCGTTATCGTTGATCGTCCGGTGGAGCAGGCAAAATTAGACCAGCTTGCAAAATTGCTGGGCAAACCCAGTGTAAAGGTAGAAGACACAGGTATTTTGAATACCCTAAAGCTGCATTTTACAAATGAACCGGCGCGCCATAAATTGCTCGACGTGATCGGTGATGTGGCCTTGCTCGGCGTGCCGATCAAAGGCCGGATCGTAGCTACCAAGCCAGGTCACCGAACCAATGTAGAATTTACCAAAATTTTGAAGAAGCACTACCTTGAGCAAAAAAAGCTGAAAGGTAAACCCAAATACGACCCTGACCAGGAACCCTTATTCAATACGGTACAAATTTCGGAGTGGCTGCCCCACCGTTACCCGTTTTTGCTTATTGATAAAGTGATTGAATTGTCGGATACGCATGTAGTGGGCGTCAAGAACATCACTTTTAATGAGTATTATTTTCAGGGGCATTTCCCCAATAACCCTGTTATGCCCGGTGTACTTCAGATCGAAGCCATGGCGCAAACCGGCGGTATCCTGGCGCTTTCTACCGTAGAAGACCCGGGAAATTGGGATACCTATTTTTTGAAAATCGAAAATGCTAAATTCAAACATAAAGTTGTTCCTGGGGACACGGTGCTGTTTAAAATGGAATTGCTTGCGCCCATTCGGCGGGGCATTTGCCAGATGTATGGCACTGCTTATGTTGGGAACAAAATTGTATCTGAAGCTGAATTAACTGCTCAAATCGTCAAGCGCTCTTAAAATGAATAATATTCACTCCCTATCGGTCATCCATCCCGAAGCCAAAATCGGGGAGAACGTCGAAATTGGACCATTTTGTTTTGTAGACAAAGATGTTATTATCGGCGATAATACCTGGATTGGCTCACATGTTACGGTTTATAACGGCGCCCGCATCGGCAAAAATTGCCGCATTTTCCCGGGGGCGGTCATCTCTGCTATTCCTCAGGATCTCAAATTTCAGGGGGAACCAACCACCGCAGAAATTGGTGATTTTACTACCGTGAGAGAATATGCCACCATCAACCGCGGTACGGCTTATGCTCACCGCACGGTTATTGGAAAGTATTGTCTGTTAATGGCTTATGTGCATGTGGCGCATGACTGTTTGCTGGGTGATCACGTAATTCTTGCCAACAACGTCAACCTGGCCGGGCACGTGGAAATTGAAGACTGGGCTATACTGGAAGGTCTGGTCGCAGTGCAGCAGTTTATCAACATCGGTGCGCATAGTTTTGTAGCCGGTGGCTCACTGGTGCGCAAGCATGTGCCGCCTTTTGTAAAAGCTGCCCGGGAACCACTTTCTTATGCCGGTGTCAATGTGATTGGTCTGCAACGCCGTGGATTTACCCCGGAACAAATTAATCATATTCAGGATATATATCGCATTCTGTTTGTGAAGGGTTATAAGGTTTCCAACGCAATCGAAATTATCCATCAGGAAATCGAACAAAGCGGCGAACGCGACCGGATCATGTCTTTTGTCAAAGAAGCGGTTTCCAACGAAGTCGGTATTATGAAAGGCTTCCGCCAGATTAATGGCAGCAAGGTCAAGAACGAAGAAAGAGGCGTAAGGGACGAGGATTAAAAAATGAGGATTGAATTAAAAGATATTGCCAAGCGCTACAAACTCGAATGGGTGCTGCGCAACGTGAGTCTGAACTTCAATGCCGACAAGGCTTATGCCATTACGGGGCCCAATGGCTCGGGAAAATCGACTTTGCTGAAAATCCTCTCCGGGCATCTTACACCTACCAAAGGTAACATTGCGTTTTTTTCGGAAAACCGGAAATTACCATCTGAAGAAGTCTATCGCCACCTGAGCTACGCCGCGCCATACATTGATTTGATCGAGGAATTTACGCTTCTGGAAGCTTTGCAATTTCATCAAAAGTTCAAAAATTTTATCAAAAACCAGCAACCGGAGGATATCATTGCTACACTTGGGTTCGAACGCGCCCGGAACAAGCCGGTTCGCCATTTTTCTTCGGGTATGAAGCAACGCCTCAAGCTGGCGCTCGCTATTTGCTCGGATACGAACTTGCTCCTGCTGGACGAACCCACCGCTACGCTTGATCGCCAGGGCGTGGAATGGTATCAATCCCTGATTCGGGAATTTGTAAGCCCAGAACGCCTGACCATCGTGGCTTCCAACGTGGAAGAGGATTTTTTCTTTTGCAAGGAAAAGGTGAATATTCTGGAGTTTAAAAAATAATCCTTTGGATACTATGTTCAGCTCACTTTTTTAAAAACCATTCGCTCCTCTTCGAGGAGAAGGTACAAATATTTCTTTCCTGAAATTTCGTAGCTTGTCACATTCCTCATTCGATCTTCAAACGCGTGGCCCCATGTTGGGCAATATATTAGGGTACCTCCAAACCTTGTTACTTTAATTTCTTGATTTCCAATAACTTCAATTTCACCAAAAATCTCATTGCAGACCGCCTTGCCGGTAAATGTGGTCGGGAATGGGTTTGGCAATTTCAATATGACGTCGCCTTTTACATCAGAAGGTTGCTTTACTTGAATCAGATCACCCGCCAAAGTTTCAATTCGAATCAGTTTCCAATCTCCAGGAAGTATGTCGGCATTATCCAATGTGCAGGCTGTAAATAAAAAAGAGGCTAAAAAGATAAGTGACAATTGCAATATGAGTTTCATTGGTCTCATTTTTATTTGATGGACAGGTCGTAGTAAATAAAAGGTTGGATATATTACAATTTATCCTTTAATCCATGTAGTCCCTCCTTCAATCTTTCCAGCGTTTCAATGATTTCCTTCTTGTCTTTTTCGCGTTGCTGGCGGTCTTTAATTTCCTGCTTGGCGCCGCTGAGGGTAAAGCCGCGCTCTTTCACCAGGTGGTAAATCGTTTGGAGTTGCTCCAGGTTTTGCTGCGTGAAACGACGGTCACCCTTGCTGTTCTTATGCGGTTTCAGGATTTCAAACTCGCTTTCCCAAAAGCGGATGAGTGACTTCGACACGCCGAACATGTCTGCCACTTCGCTGATGCTGTAATAACGCTTGAGTTGTTCTTCCTGCTCGTCAAACATAGTAAATTATTTATGCGCTGGATGTGCCGCATCTCTGAGATGTGGCACATTTTATATTTGCAGCTTATTTATAATTTTTTCAGGGATATCATTTTTTTCTTCAAATACCCATTCGTTCTCTTGTAAGTATAAAAGCTTGTTCGCCAATTCTTTATTGCAAATAGAAATACTACTTGCTCTTTTAAAATCTTGAAACGATGAAAATTCCCAATCTATCATATTTTGTACCAAGCCTGCTTTTACCGGATTTTGATGAATATAATAAAAACACCATAACGCATAATCTTTGAATGTACTATCCTTACTCACCTGAACGCTGTATGTATTTTGGGTAAATAAAGAACCCTGCCGCTTTTCCTGTTTATTAATCGCTTTTGCGTAAGAACTAAGTAATAATTTCAAACCATACGCAAAATTATTCATTGGCACGCCGGTTTTTTGATCGCTCAATGCTACGGTAGTATTCGTAGTGTAAATTAGTAAATGAAAGTGATTTGGCATTAAGCAATAGCATAAAATTTCACAAAAAGGACAGAGATATTTTTCGATTTTTTGTAAAAAATATAAATAATTCTCCGGCTTGTAAAAAATCAATTCTCTGTTATTACCACGATTATAAATGTGGTAAATTTCATTCGCGTGTAACTGCATAAATTTGTTTTTGAAATTGATTTGGCGCACTTCAAAAGTGTGCCAAATTTAAAGTTGCACACTAAATATAATACATCTGGCACATCTTGGAGATGCGCCAGATTAATTTTCTAATTTTTTAATCAACAGCGCATTGGTCGTCTTTGGTTCCGCTTTGCCTTTGGACTGGCGCATCACTTCGCCCACAAAGAAGCCCAGCAAGCCCTTTTTCCCTTTTTGATAAGCGCCCACTTTATCCGGATTTTTTGCCAACACCTCATCCACAATTTTCTCCAGAAAATCCTCGTCGGCAGTCTGAATCAAATTCAATTCTTTTGCAATTTCTAAAGGAGAACGTTCCGGTTGCTCGATCAATTGCGGAAAAATCCGCTGATAAGCGTTGGAATTGCTCACCTTACCTTCATCAATCAGCTGAATGAACGCGGCTAATTGCTTGAAAACCAATGGAAATTGCCCGATTTCCAGCTTTTGTTCATTGCACCAGGGCAATATTTTGTTTATAATTAAATTGGCTCCGGATTTATAATTTATATCATGTTTTGCCAATTCCATGAAAAACAAAGCCGTTTCTTTTTCTTCTGTTAATAAATTCGCATCATATTCCGGTAAGGAGAATTCCGATATGAAGTGCTTCCGCAATGCCCAGGGCAGTGGCGCCAGTTTTGACTTTACATTTTGTAAAAAATCTGGTGTAATGACCACCGGCGGCAAGTCTGGCTCCGGGAAATAACGGTAGTCATGCGCATCTTCCTTGCTGCGCAGGGGAGCGGTAATACCGGTTTCAGGATCAAAGTTCAGTGTTTGCTGTTCCACTGTTTTTCCGGCTTCGAGCAGGTCGATCTGGCGTTTTACTTCGTATTCAATAGCTCTTTTTGCAAAGCGCATCGAGTTGAGATTCTTGACTTCGCAACGGTTATTCAGTTTGGTTTCGCCCTTTTTTCGCACCGAAATATTACAATCACAACGCATTGAACCTTCTTCCATATTCCCATCTGAAATATCTAAATAACGCACCAATTGGCGCATGGCGGTCATAAAAGCATCTACTTCATCAGCGGAGCGTAGGTCGGGTTCGGTTACAATTTCCAAGAGGGGCACCCCGGCGCGGTTCAGGTCGATGAGCGAATCTTTGGGATCCGCGTCGTGCATGGATTTTCCGGCGTCTTCCTCCATATGCACATGATGGATGCGGATTTTTTTCAGACCATTCCCGGTCGGAATGTCCAGATGCCCGCCAATGCAGATGGGGCGTCTATCTTGCGTAATTTGGTAGCCTTTTGGCAAATCGGCGTAGAAATAATTCTTCCGGTCAAAAGTGCTGTACAAATTTATATCGCTTTGCAAGGCAAAACCGAGCCTCACCGCAAATTCAATTTGCTTTTGATTCAAACGCGGCAGCGTGCCCGGATGCCCCAGCGAAATGGCGCTCACGTGGGTATTGGGGTCTCCGCCGAAACTGGCGTCATCTCCACAAAAAGCTTTACTGTGAGTCGAAAGTTGCACATGCACTTCCAGCCCGATCACGGTTTCATATTGTTCGTATGGCATAATTTTTAAAATGTTAATGCGCTTACCAAAATTGCCAGCACGAAAAATACAACAAAAATAAAGAGGTACGAAAAATTAAGGATGCTGAACTTGATAAAGGTCTTAAATCCGCCTTGTTTATACACTCGCCGCATGGCAATAAAAAGATATGGAAGCAGTGAACTGTAGGCGATTGCCACCGGCCAGTATCTTTCGTTGCCCATCGCAGCGGTAAGCAAAAATGCCACCGAAACTACAAAGAATGAAAAAGTATGATAATGAAATGAAAAAATTAAATGTTCTACAAAATATCGTTTTCTTCTAATGTATAATAATTTTAGAATCAGCGCTAAAGCTGGCATCATTAAAATGACCATCCAGACCATTTGACTCAGCACGAATTGCGAAAAATTTTGCCCTTCCACCGTAAGCTTAATGAGCTGCCTGACCTGCAATTGGGCAAACCAGCCTTCTATTTTATAGCGTTGAAAAAGCGTATCCAGCGGCATATCCACCATATCTTTCCGGGCGATATTAATTTCTTTACCTTCCACATTATCAAATGAAATGAAGCCAGCTTGGATGCTATCACCCCGCGTATCCTTGATATGAGCGCCCAGCGTATCCATGGCGGTTTTTACAACCGGATTTCCAGGAAATTTTTCCAGTGTAACCTGCTTGGCAGAGTCCAGTTCATCCATGAAAATATCATGATAGGCGGCTTTCTGAGGATCAGAACCATTGTTAAACATATTGAATTTCAACACTTCTAGTTGTGTAAAACTGAGCACCGCAAAATGCACCACCGCCATAAAAAAGAAAATGCGCAGCGGCGCAATGTAAGTTTTATGCTTGCCTTTAAAATATTCATTCGTTAATTTACCTGGACTAAATAAAGCGCCCACGGTACGGAAAACCTTGGAGTCAATATTTAGTACCGATTCAATAAAATCGTTCAGCAGTTCGCCAATCGTCACCAGCCCGGTCGTGTATTTCTGGCCACAATTGCTACAATAGCGCGCCTTTGACTCCAGCGGATAGTAACAATTCGGGCAATAACGACGTTCTTTATTTTGATTTTCCATGCCGCATTATATTCAGGTTTTTATGAAACACCTGATGAGATAATTCTTTTAATTTTTACCAATATTAAACTTTAAACCGGAAAATTCTAAAAAATTAGATGAAATCCCTTGTTTCAAAGCCAAAATCCAACGGCCAACATCCAGCACATCACCAAATGTCTTCCTTCACTAAATAATTTTTCACATAATCCTCAATACCAGCCTCTAATGAATAAAATGGCATATCATAACTCGCTGCGCGGAGTTTGTTCATATTTGCCTCGGTGAAGTATTGGTAAGTATCGCGAATGTCTTCAGGCGTATCAATAAAACTGATCTTGGGCTCCAGCCCCATCGCTTTGAAAGTATTGGTCGCCAGATCGAGGAAGGTACGCGCCTTGCCCGTGCCGAGATTGTACAAGCCGTTCGCCGGGCGGTTCTGCCAAAGCCAGTGGCACACATTTACAACATCTTTCACATATATAAAATCCCGGCTTTGTTCGCCGTCTTCATAATCCGGGCGGTGCGACTTAAAAAGCTTCATGCCGCCGGTAGCTTTGATTTGCCGCGCCGTGTGGAAGATCACCGAGGCCATTCTGCCTTTATGATACTCATTCGGACCATATACATTGAAAAATTTTAATCCGTACCAGTTTGGAGGTGAGGAAGTTTGCTGCAAAGCCCAGGCGTCAAAATCATTTTTGGATTGCCCGTAAGGATTGAGCGGTTTTAATTTATTTACAATATCATGATCATCATGATATCCCAGTTCGCCCAGCCCGTATGTCGCAGCGCTGGAAGCATAAATTAAAGGAATATTATATTTGGCGCATATTTCCCAGACGCGTTTGGAATAATTCAGATTGAGTTTGTCAAAGATAGCCACGTTTTTTTCGGTGGTATCGGTGCGGGCGCCCAGATGGAAAACCACGTTCACGCTTGCATGCATGCGCTCCAGCCAATCGAGGAATTCATCGCGCCAAACACTGGCGATATAGCTCTTTTTCAGCAAGTTACGATTCTTGTCCTCGCGGCTGAAGTCATCCACCACGATGAGATTCAAGTGTCCTTCGTCATTCAATTTTCGCACCAAACAGCTTCCGATAAAGCCCGCAGCGCCGGTTACTATAATCATAGTCGGTTTTTCGCGCTAAGATAGGAAAGCCCTGGGTTCTATACTCACTCCGTTTCAATTTTCATGATCAGATTGTAAATTTTCAGCATGATTAAGCCAAATAAAATACCGATCACAATCAAAATCATGTTTAGTATTTCACCGCTTTGAAAAGAAAGCCGGATCATGATGGTTGATATTACAAAACCCGAATTGCGGATGAGCAGGCTATAATTTTCTGTATATCTGAAAGAAATGATCAGAATTATCACATCTACAAGGATTAATACAGAGAAAAATTCATCATAAAATATCGTATTGATTTCTCTTATTTCATCTACCGCCTGAATATTGAATTGATTTACCTCGCCAATCCAATGGATAAGGCTATAAACTGAAAGCCCCGCCAAAATAACAAGGAGCAGGGAACAAATGGCTTTTTTTGAAAGGATGAAACCTTCGATATCCTGTAAGTTTTCGGTTTTGGGTCTTTGTTTTTTTAATTTATAAAAAAGAAAAGTAAAGAAAAAAATGAAAATAAATCCAATAATATCAACGGTAAAGACCACATTATTATGAAAACTGAACCAGTTGAGATCCAGCTTCAGCTTGGAAATATCCTTGAAAATATTTCTGACTTCAATAATGGAAATGATTTCGTATTGCTTTGCAATGGCGTTGCTGAAAGATTCAGGGATGTAATAAACAAGTAAATAAACTTCATAAATCAGGATAAATGAAAAAGGAGTGTAAATAGCGGAGATCGGATTGTGAAATAAATCCTGGAAAGGAGCCTGTATTTGTATGATATCGAAGTCGTTGAGCAAAATAATCAGCAGATGTAACGCAAAACCGATCAGGCCAAGTACAATAATAACCTGCTCGAATTTCTTTTTTACTTGCTCATTGAACAATACATGATGAGTCCTTTTAATTAATTTGCCTGTATTCATAGGAAATCTTTGGAGTGAAACACGATTTTATTCATTCTGTTCCAGCTCTTTATATATTTTCCTGTACAGGAGAAATCAAAGGAATTTGCAACGCTGCCTCCTTAGACAGCGCTGCAAAAACGTATATTACTTCTTCTCAGCCGTAGGCGGCTCCATCAATTGGAAGAACTGATCCAGCTTTGGCAGGATCACGATCTCTGTTCTGCGGTTGGTAGATTTACCCTGAGTCGTAGTATTCGGGGCTTTCGGAATAAACTCAGAGCGGCCACCCGCAGTCATACGCTCAGGAGCTACGTTGTATTTCTTTTGCAAAGTACGCACTACCGAGGTCGCACGCATTACACTCAGGTCCCAGTTGTCTTTCAGACAGTTGGTATTGATCGGCACATTATCAGTATGACCTTCTACAAGAATGTCGAGTTGTTTGTGGTCATTTACTACTTTGGCAATTTTACCCAGTACTTCTTCAGCGCGCGGTAGAATATCGTAGCTGCCAGACTTGAACAACATCTTGTCAGACAAAGAGATATATACTACACCTTTTTTTACTTCAACGGTGACATCCTCGTCGTTCACATCGGCGAGCGAGCGCTTGAGGTTCATCACCAAAGCCAGGTTAAGCGAGTCTTTCGCCTGCATCTTGCCGGTAAGATCCTTGATATACTTATTTTGCTCATTGATGGCTTCCAGCGACTTTTTGATGTTTTCGGCGCCTGACTGGCTGATCACAGACAAATCAGAGAGACGTTCCAACAGGTTGGTGTTGGTATTTCTCAGGTATTCATTCTGTTGCTCGAGGCCGGCATTCTTATTTTTTTCATTTTGCAGGGAAGTATTGCAAACCAGCAGGTCGTTTTCCATCTTACGCAGCTGGTTGGTCAAATCCGTATTATCATTGTTCAGAGTCGTAATTCGATCATTGCAGCTTTGGCGAAGTTCCACCAATTCCGCTTCTTTTAACTGAAATTGCTTTTTGCTCACACATGAACTTAGCGTGATTAGCAGCACCAATACCGGAAAAAACATTTTTTTCATCATTGCTCGTTTTGTTTTTCTTGTTAGAATAGATTTTCTTGAAAAATGCATTAGAATAAATTTGTATTTGTTAATGGTAATAACTTTCCAACGAAAGAGAGGACGCCTTCATTGTAGGGGGGAGATTATAAAATGATTAAAGCTTAACTGGTGCATATTGTTCAATAAAGGAAAGGGAAGCCAAATGCTTGAAATAAAGGTTAAAACAATTAAAAATTGACTGGTAAATTAATTTAATATATATATCGTTGACAATGTTTATTTTGGCTGTATATTAAAATGGTATTGCTTTGAAAAGGCTTCTTCCTAAGAAATTTTTACTAATTTTGCTTCAAACAAAACTATAAACGAGCAAAAGAGCCAAAGAAAAGCACACAAAATTCCTCTGCTCGGTTACTCTTTTCGCTCTCAGGCTACAAGCCAATAAACTTAGTATCTCTCGCAAATTAAAATATCAATTCGGTGTGAAATTAGTAGCGCTTCCGACGGTAATCGTTCGGAACGACTATTGAAATAATTTTTTAAAAACACCAAAACATCACTGTTTATGAACGGAATTTTGAAAACATCATTTTTCTGCATGGTACTTTGTTTGACCAGCTGGTCGGCAATGTCCCAGCGCACCATCAACGGCACCGTCCGTTCTGATGAGTCGGGCGATCCGCTCATTGGAGTTAATATTACGGTAAAAGGTACGACCGTCGGGACGGTTACGGACATTGACGGGACTTACAGCATTGAAGCCAGTACAGGGCAAACCTTAGTGTTTTCGTACATAGGTTATGCTACCCAGGAAGTGGACGTGCAGGCGCAAAACACCATAGACGTGTATTTGCAACAAGGAGAACAACTCCAGGAGGTAGTCGTAACGGCCC
The DNA here is from genome assembly GCA_964523725.1 of uncultured Saprospiraceae bacterium. Lineage (GTDB taxonomy): Bacteria > Bacteroidota > Bacteroidia > Chitinophagales > Saprospiraceae > JADJNW01. The sequence continues at coordinate 21,442 of CAZGAU010000025.1, read as the reverse complement.
TGGGTATTTCGCGCGAGAAAAAGGCATTGGGTTATGCGGTGCAGGAGGTCGGCGGGGAAAGCCTGGTGGCTACTCGTCAGCCCAATATTGTCAATGCGCTCCAGGGGCAGGTAGCCGGGGTGCAGATCAACAGTTCCGGCGGCGGGCCGGGCGAATCGGCAAGGATCATCATTCGTGGTGCTACTTCGCTGGATCCTTCTGCAGATAATCAACCTTTGTTTATTGTGGATGGGATTCCTGTTAATAATCAGACGATTACAGCGGGAAGTTACGGTCGAAACCTGTCTAACCGGATCGCCGACATCAACCCGGATGATATTGAAAATATCACGATCCTGAAGGGGGGCGCGGCTTCTGCGCTCTATGGATTGCGTGCCGCAAACGGCGCGGTAGTCATCACGACCAAAAAAGGACAGGCCGGCAAACTGACGGTGGACTTTAGTACAACATATTCCATTGAAGAAGTCAATAAATTCCCGGAAACGCAACGTGTTTATACGCAGGGTTTTAACGGTGAATATGACCCCAATAGCTTTTGGCCAACCTGGGGTTCTACCGTTGCCGAAGCGCGTCAAATCGACCCAAGCCATCCGGAGACTATTTTTAACAACTTCGAAAACGCCTATCAGCAGGGCGATCAGCTCCGCACCTCTCTGTCGATGTCAGGCGGTAGCGAAAAAGCTACTTTCCGGTCTTCGCTTTCTTATCAAACTCAAGATGGGGTGTTGCCTTTCAGCAATTACGAAAATATTTCGGCACGCGTCAGCGGTCAATTCAAAGCCAGCGAGAAATTTACCTTTGGCGGTACCGCCAGCTACACCAATTCTGGTGGCGACCGGGTGTTGGCGGAGAGCTTCAACGAACGCCTGGTCTATTGGGCGCCCCGTGTGGATGTGACCGATTTTGAAAAACCTGACGGTACAATGAAAGGTTATCGAAATAATGGCAATATTGGAAACAACCCGATTTATGGCGCCAAAACCAATAAATACACCGACGATGTAGATCGCATTCTGGGGAGTTTTAATTTCAATTTTACACCCTGGAAATGGGTATCCTTGAACTACCGCGTAGGTCTGGATCAATACCTGGATTCCCGCGCTAATACAGGCCCCGGCCCCAGAGGCGTGCAAAACGAAAACGTGTTTGAAGACAACGGTGACGGTTTTGTCAATGCCATTCGCATCCGAAGTAATGAACTGACCTCCAACCTGAATGCCACCTTTAGTATCCTGAACTCCGAGGCTTTTGGCGTGCAATTGCTGATAGGTCATGATATTTACGAGCGTAATTATAATCGCGTTTCTACCTTTGGTCGCGATCTGGATATTTATAACCTGTTCAATCTCAACAACGCCGCCATCATCACCACCGATCAGTATTTTGAGGAATACCGCCTGATGGGCTTGTACGGTGATGTATCGGTCTCTTTCCAGGACGCACTTTTCCTGAACGTGACCGGACGAAACGACTGGTCTTCGGCGCTGCCCGAGCAGAACCGCTCGTTCTTCTATCCTTCTGTGAGTCTGGGTTATGTATTCTCCGAGCAGTTTGACTTACCGGAATTCTGGACTTTTGGTAAGTTGCGCCTCTCGTATGCCGAGATTGGTAAAGACACTCGCCCTTACCGCACCAGCGTGAATTATGGCTCTGCGCCTGGTTTCCCGATTGAGAGTACTACCGGCTGGACCCGCGCCAATCAGAAAGGTTTTTCTGGTCTGAAGCCTGAATTGACATCCACTTATGAAATCGGTGCCGATTTGCGCTTCTTCAACAACCGCCTCGGCGTGGATGTAACCTGGTATCAGGCGAACAGTAAAGATCAGATTTTGCCGGTGCCGGTGTCAAATACAACCGGATATTCTACGTTTATTTTGAACGCCGGTGAGATTGAAAATAAAGGGCTGGAAGCCGTGATTACCGCTACGCCCGTGCGCAACAGCAACTTTAACTGGGATGTAAATATTAACATTACTACTAATAAAAACCGGGTCGTCTCTATCCGTGAAGGCATTGATGAAATCCTGCTCGGGTCGCATTTTGGTTATGCCGGTTCTACTGCTTCGCTCAAACTGGTGGAAGGGCAGCCTTACGGTGCTATTTTTGGCACCAGCTACCAGCGTTATTATGAAAACCCGGCGAATGAAGACCCACTTGTGGTCGATCAGGGACGCCCGATCGTGATTGGCGCCAATGGTTTCCCCGTGCGCAGCAATACTCAGCGTGTGATCGGAAAATCACAGCCCGACTGGTTCGGTTCGATTATCAATACAATTACATATAAAGATTTCTCTTTATCTTTTATGGTCGATACCCGCCAGGGCGTGCAGAAATACAACCAGATGGATAACTTCTTCGCGGCTTTCGGGATTGCGCCTTATACGCTGAATCGCAATGAAACCATTGTGTTTGACGGGGTACTGGCGAACGGTTCGCCCAATACCAAACCCGTTTGGCTGGGGCAGGGCGTTGGGCCTGACGGTGAGAATTACGGCGCAGGTTATTATCGCAATGTGTATCGTGGAATCACAGAGAATTTCGTGGAAGATGCCGACTGGATTCGCCTGCGTAATCTTAGCCTGACCTACAATCTGCCGCAAACCTTGATCCGCAAAGCTTCGATGAGCAACGCCTCGCTGACGTTTACCGGTTACAATCTCTGGCTGGATACGCCATTTAGTGGCTTTGATCCGGAGGGTAACCGCGCCAACGGCAATGGCGACGATGGTTTCGGCGGGTTTACCTACCCGAGCGTGCGCCGTTATTCATTTACTTTGAATGTGACATTTTAAGTGGGGAGGTTTGAAATATGAAATTTTATGTAAAAAATGTCACCAAATTATTTAACTATTTAAATAAAATTCAATGAAGAATAAATTTCTTTATATATACATGATGCTCATTGCGATGAGTTTCGCAGCCTGTGATGATTATTTTGATGTCAACACCGACCCGAATGCAGCAACGGAGCCGCCGATCAATGGTTTGCTGGCTTCCACAACGCAGCGTTCTGCCATAAATACTTATAACGCAGGCACTTTTACTTCCTTTTTTGTACAATATCAGGCTTCGCCCAATCAGGGGTCGCCTACCGATACGTATGATGAGGTGGATTATTCCGGAACATGGGGCTCGTTTTATGATGTGATGACCGATTTATATGATATGCGCGAACTGGGCGCCAAACAAGGCGCAAAAGAACATGAAGGCGTAGCAAAAATCCTGATGGCTTATAATCTGGCTACTGTGATTGATATTTGGGGCAGCGTGCCTTACACCGAAGCTTTCTCCGGCGAAGTGGTGACGCCCGATTATGACAGCGACGAAACCCTGTACCAAACCGTATTGCAGTTGCTCGACCAGGGTATTGCCGACCTCGGTGCCGGCAGTTCTTCCGTACGCCTGGCTGCTGATAGCGACTTCATTCACGGCGGCGATGTAGATGCCTGGCTGAAAACGGCGCACGCGCTGAAAGCCCGTTATCTGAATCATTTTTCAAAAACAAGCGGCTACAATGCCACCGAGGTGCTGAGCAATGTGGACAAAGCTTATACCGCTAATGCCGACAATGCTGAGGTTACGCGTTTTCAGGTGCGTAATCCCTGGGCGCAGGTGGCGCGCAACAATGCCAATCTCTTGCTGGACGGCTGGCTCTCCGAGCAATTTATTGATGCTTTGAACGGCACAACCTTTGGCGTGGAAGATCCGCGTTTGCCCTTGATTACCAATCCTTTGGCGGATGGAAGCTACGTGGGCACACCCAATGGCGCCGGTCGCCGGGGCGATGGCACTACCGCAGAGGAATGCTACCTGATCGAAGGGAAATTTTACTCAGCTACCAATTCCCCGTTGATGATGGTCACTTTCGCTGAAATAAAAATGATCGAAGCCGAAGCCGCTTTCCGCAATAGCAATAAAGATCGGGCGCTGAACGCATTTCTTGCCGGTATCCGTGCGCACATGAGTAAAATGGGCGTTGCCAGCACTGACACTGACGCTTACATCGCAGCGGCCTATCCGGGCTTGACCGCCGGGACACTGACCCTGGCGAATATTATGCGCGAAAAATATGTGGTCATGTTTTTGAATCCTGAATCCTGGGTGGATGCGCGTCGTTATGATTATCAGTATCAGGACTTTACACTTCCGCAAAATGCGAATCTGAACGAATTTATCCGCCGGGTGCAATACCCGAGCACCGAACTGACCAGAAACTCGGCAAACACGCCTCAGGTCAGTCTGACGGATCGTATTTTCTGGGATAAGTAATAAGAGAATTAAATATTATAGAGGGTTTAATAAGCTCATCCGCTTATTAAACCCTATTTTTATAGGTTCTTTTAGCAAAAATTTACTTTAATATCCTTTATTTACTAAATGTATAATTACAGTTTTTAATTTATTAAGTCACCGATGAAAGCTTTATCCTTCAGAATTCCAAAAACGGAGCAGACCTCTTTTCGGGTGCAAATTGACGAGGAGGCTTATTTTTATGACCGACTGCATTATCACCCGGAGTGGCAGCTCACGCTGATCCGGCAGGGGAGGGGCACGCTGTTTGTGGGCGACGGGATCAACCGTTTTCAGGAGGGCGATGTGTTTGCCATTGGCTCCAATGTGCCGCATTTGCTCAAAAGTGACGCTGTTTATTACGAACCCGATAGCCCCGGTGTGTTTGCGATTTCGCTTTTTTTTGAAGAAAATTCATTCGGTCAGGGCTTTTTTGATATTCCTGAAATGCAGCAAATCCGGGCGTTTCTGGATGCAACTTCGCACGGTATCCGTGTTTTCGGGGAAACGAAAATGAAACTTCAAGCATTAATAACCGATTTAGTAGCACAAACCGGCTTTCAACGTTTTCAAAATCTGCTTACCACGCTTCATCTTTTTTCCGAATATGAAGAAGCGGAGTTTTTATCTAATTCCAGCTTTACCGAAGCACAGCGTGAAACCGACGGCGAACGCCTGAATAATGTCTTGCAATTTTCACTAAATAATTATCAAAAACATATCATGCTGGAAGAAGCGGCCGCGGTTGCCAATATGAGCGTATCGGCGTTTTGTCGTTATTTTAAACTCCACACGCGCAAGTCTTATCTGCAGTTCCTGAATGAATTACGCATTAGCGCTGCTTGCAAACTGTTGAGTGAACAGGAAGTAAATATCTCGCAGATTTGTTATGATGTAGGATATAATAATTTATCCAATTTTAATCGACAATTTAAAAAAGTGACCGGCTTTACACCTTCTTCTTACTTGAAACACTTCAATGGATAGTCGGCATAGACCAGTGTCTTACCACCGCCAGAGTGCGAATAACGATCACAAAAGCAATGGTAATCAGCATGTTAGCGTCAGGATGGATGCTGGTATAACTCAAGCCAATGAATAATGCACCCCCCGCCAGACAAGCGGTTGCATAAATTTCCTTCCGAAAAATAAGCGGTACTTCATTTGACAAAATATCGCGCAATACACCGCCAAAAACCGCGGAAACACTGCCCATCATGACGGCCACTACCGGTGACAAGCCAAAGTCAAGCGTTTTTTGCAAGCCAAGGATCGTAAATAATCCGATGCCGATGGTATCAAATAAAAACATCGTTTTGCGAAATCCAAGAATGTAACGTTTGAAAAAATAGCTGACCAAAATGCCGGCGCCAATGACCAGTATATAATTCAAGTCTCGTAACCATCCAACCGGTTGACTACCAATCAGAATGTCGCGAATGGTGCCGCCGCCCACCGCCGTCACCAATGCAATGATAGACGCACCGAATATATCAAATTTCTTCCCGGAAGCTGCCAGCATACCGCTGATCGCAAACACAAATGTGCCGAGCAGATCAAGAATGTAAATAATATTCATATTTTCAGGCAAACCTTTCGGGAGTAAACAACTCCAGCGGGATAGAAGGTTGCTGGCTTTGCAAAATTTCCGCAACCAGCTTGCCGGTGGCGGGCCCCAGGCTCATGCCCATCATGGCGTGGCCGGTGGCGTAGGTCAGATTGGCGAATTTTTCGGAGCGACCGATATAGGGCAAGCCGTCGGGCGTGCAGGGCCGGAAACCGTGCCAGACTTCATTTAGCTGTGGCGTTTCGGGATGTAACTCCGGATAATATTTTGGAACCGATTCCAGGATGCCGGCTAAGCGGGTTTGATTGATTTTTGGAGACAAGTTGCTGATTTCCAGGGTGCCGCCAATGCGCAAATCCTCGCCCATTGGAGTAATGGCGACGCGCGCTTCGAGTAAAATAGTTGGATATAATGGCTTTATTTCAGGATTTTGTAATGTAATGGAATAACCTTTGCCATCTTGCATCAGTAGCCGAATGCCCAGTGTTTTCAGTACTTTTGCCGACCAGGAGCCGGTAGCCAGTACTACGTGCTCGACATCCAGGGTTTCATGATTTGCTAATAAAATTTTATTAATTTTTCCGTTTTCAGTAGCAAAACCATTTACTTTTTTATGCGACAATAAAGTAACGCCGCTATTGCGCAAAGCCGCTTTCAGCTGCGACATAAACTTATTGGAATAAAAATGTGCATCGCCAGGATAGAATACGCCGCCCTCGACATTTAATTTTATACCCGATTCCAATTGCTGCACTTCGCTCGCATTCAGGACTTTAGCTTCCAGTCCAAGCGCGTGTGCCTGCTCGGCTACTTCGGCTTCCTCATGTAATATTTTTGAATTTTTACATAACATTAATAAGCCCCGCGCTTCAAAATCAAAGTCAAAACCCTCGGTTTGGGCAAAATTATGATATAATTCTTTACTCAGGTTATTAAAATCCCGGAGCACTGGCATTGCGTTTTGCACATTTTCCCGCGTGCAGGAGCGGTAGAATTGCCAGAGCCATTGCATCAATTCCAGGTTTAATCGCGGTTTGATATAAAACGGACTCTTGGAATTGAACATCCAGCGAATGCCCTGTGTGATCACGCCCGGCGCCGCCATTGGCATAAAATGACTCGGCACGATCATACCCGCATTGCCATAAGAACAGCCGTCGGAGAGGTCGCCCTTGTCAATTACCGTCACTTCAAATCCCGCTTGCCGTAAATACCAGGCAGAGCAAAGCCCCACCACGCCGCCGCCGATAATGTGTATTTTCATGTTTTAGATGCCAGATTAGGAGATGCCAGATGCCAGACAAACACATTAAATTACTTGAAAGCCAAATGCATACGGGTCATCTTCATCATCAATTATAATATTATTATAACCTGTAATCTTTGCCCAACCTTCGATGCTGGGAATGATCGCCGGGAAGCCGCCGCAGGTCGTTTCGGCTTCTACGCGCCCAATGAATTGGCTGCCAATGATGCTTTCGTGTACAAATTCATCGCCAACCTTGAGCTTGCCCTTGGCAAACCATTGCGCCATCCGCGCCGAAGTGCCCGTACCGCAGGGCGAACGATCAATTGCTTTGTCGCCGTAGAACACCGCATTGCGCGCATGCGCCTTATCAGACAAGGGTTTTCCTGTCCAAAGTAAATGGCTCAAGCCCTTGATTTTTTCGTCGGTCGGATGGTTAAATTCGTACAGCTCGTTGAGGTGTTTTCGCACCACGGGACTCCAGCGAATCAGGTCTCCCGCCGTGTAATGTTCAATGCCCTTAAAATTTTCCTGGGGATCCACGATGGCATAGAAATTGCCGCCGTAAGCTACGTCCACCGTGATTTTACCTAGATCAGGACACTCGACTTCCAGATTTTCTTTATATAAAAACGATGGAATATTCGTCAATCGCACCGATTTTACTTTATTATTTACTTGCTGGTAAATAACTTTCACTAAGCCAGCAGGCGTTTCCAATCTTAATGCTCCGGGTGTTTTGGGTTGCACCAAACCTTCCTCGATCATGATGGTCACTGTGCCAATCGTGCCGTGCCCGCACATCGGGAGGCAGCCGCTGGTTTCGATAAATAAAATGCCGATGTCATTTGCCGGATCGCTTGGTGGATATAAAATACTGCCCGACATCATATCATGACCGCGTGGTTCAAACATTAAACCCTTGCGAATCCAGTCGTGATGTTTTAAAAAATCGAGGCGTTTTTCGCCCATATTCGCGCCATGCAGCAACGGACCACCGCCAGCCACCAGCCGCACCGGATTCCCGCAGGTATGCGCATCTACGCAGAAAAAGGTTTTTCTCATGATCTAAATAAACCGCAAAATGTAAAATATTAAACTCAAAATGTAAAAGTTTCATTCATCACTCCATCACCCTATCTCCCTCTCACCAAGTCTCCATGTCACCGAGTCCAACTTCCATCTAAGGTTCGCCAAATACCCAATGGATTTGCATCCTGTAAAGCTTCGGGCAATAATTCCCCAGGGCAGCTTTGAAACGCAATCGGTCTGGCAAAACGCTTGATCGCGCTCGTTCCCACCGAAGTAAAGCGGCTATCTGTAGTTGCAGGGTAGGGCCCGCCGTGCTGCATCGCGTGACAAACCTCTACGCCCGTAGGTACGCCGTTGAAAATCAAGCGCCCGACTTTTTCCTGCAAATTTTCTAACAAGGTTTGATACGATGGAATCTCCGCAGCCTCGCCCATGATCGTTGCAGTCAGTTGTCCGTGCAGTGCAGCCGCCA
>CAZGAU010000025.1:0-12735 GCA_964523725.1 uncultured Saprospiraceae bacterium | reverse complement strand
TCCGCAGCCTCGCCCATGATCGTTGCAGTCAGTTGTCCGTGCAGTGCAGCCGCCACTTGTTCCATTTCAACCCGGTCTTTGCAGGTTACAAGCAAGGAAAATGGTCCGAACACTTCCTGATGTAAATTCGGATTTGCCAAAAAATCTTTTGCAGTCACCGATGCGACTGTAGGAGGCGCTTTTAGATTATGTCCTTCGCTCTCTTCGCTTGCCGCGAATTGTGTTTCCACGCCATTAGTAATCAGCATGGCATTTTTACGTCTCGAAAAATTCTGATAAATCCCTTCATTGAGCATGGTTGCCTGCGGAAGATTAGAAAAGACTCCTTTTAATGCACCGATAAATTTTGTAGTATTTTCATCATCAATAGCAATCAATAAACCAGGATTTGTACAAAACTGTCCGGCGCCAAGATTCACCGAATTGCCTATTTGCACGGCTAAATCGTCGTATTCATTTTTTATTTTCTCCGGCAAAAAGAAAATCGGATTCACGCTGCCCATCTCTGCAAACACCGGAATCGGTTCTGCACGTTGATTTGCCAGATCAAACAAAGCTTTTCCGCCGCCGTGCGAGCCAGTAAACGCCACCGCCTTGGTAAATGGATGCATCACCAGCGCTTGTCCAAGCCAATTACCCCTGCCATATAAAGTGGAAAAAACGCCATCGGGCATGTCGGTCTTCTGTGCGGCTTTTTGAATCGCGCTTGCTACCAGTGCATTTGTGCCCGGATGCGATTCATGCGCTTTTACAATCACCGGACAACCCGCTGCCAGCGCCGAAGCCGTGTCGCCGCCCGCCGTAGAAAACGCTAATGGAAAATTACTCGCCGTAAAAACCACCACCGGACCCATAGATGCCAGCATTTTACGAATATCCGGCTTGGGAGCCGGCGTTCGGTCGGGCTGCGCCGTGTCAATGACCGCTTCTACCCAGGAACCTTCTTCTACCAACTGCGCAAACAAACGCAGCTGACCGCAAGTACGCCCGCGTTCACCGATAATTCTACCTTCGGGTAGGCCTGATTCCGCTGCTGCGCGTTGTACCAATTCATCACCCAGATTTTCTATTTCTTCAGCAATGGCTTTTAAAAATGCACCTTTTTTTTGGCCCGAGAAGTTGCGGTAAAATTTCCAGGCAGCCCGCGCCTTTTGCAGCGCAAGCGCCACTTCTTCCTCGGTAGCTACGGAAAATTGCTCCGGCAAAGGTTTTAGATTCGCAGGATCAAAGCCTTGAATCGTTTCACTTCCCTTTGCAGATAATTCGTAGCCAATTATATTTTTTGTAATCAAAGTCATTATAAAATATTACGATTTCGCTAATTCAAGATTCAGATATTCTGGCAGCTCAGGACGGTTTGCCAAACCTGTCTCCAGGATTTTAATCACGCGTGCCCGTTCTGCACCCATCAACGGCTGCCGTGGGGCGCGTACATGCTCGGTTCCAATGCCCGTCATAGACTCTGCCAGTTTAATATTTTGAACTAACTGCGGATTAATATCCAATTCCAGAATCGGCAGGAACCAACGATAAATAGCGCGGGCTTCTTCAATTTTGCCGGCCTTTGCCAAACGGTAAATGGCCACCGTTTCACGCGGAAAGGCGCAAACCAAACCAGCCACCCAGCCGTGCGCACCCATTAACAGGCACTCCAAAGCCAGAGTATCCACGCCGCAAAGCATTTTCAGGCGGTCACCAAAATAATTGATGATCCTCGTGACATTTGACACGTCGCGGGTGCTTTCTTTCACCGCTTGAATATTATCGTGCTTGAGCAGTTCATCAAACATCTCCAGCGTGACATTGATTTTGTAGTCCACCGGATTGTTATAAATCAGGATCGGAAGATCGGTCTCCGAGGCAATAGTCTTAAAGTACTCGGTTGTTTCATGATCGGTAGGCTTATACATCATCGGGGGTAGCACCATCAATCCATCGGCGCCGTTTTCCTGCGCGAGCTGCGCCAGCTTAATGGCATTGCGGGTGGAACCTTCGGCAATGTTGATGAGCACAGGAATTTTACCTTGCACAAAATCCAAGGTGTTTTGCAGCAAATCAATTCGTTCCTCGTGGGTAATGGTGCTCGACTCGCCCAAAGAGCCGCCGAGGATAAGTCCATCAATACCCGCATCGAGTTGAGCCTGAATGTTTTTATTAAAAGTGGAAAAGTCCAGCGCGCCATCCGCAGTAAACTTGGTGGTAATCGCCGGGAATACGCCTTGCCATTGAAACTTCATGATATTATTTTTTTTGATGCAAAGTTAAAGCAAATACAAGTGGCAAGCTTTTACAAAATTATTGAAAACTGATACGATTTTGCTCTGTTTATGAAAAAACAAGCAGGTAAAGTGCAAATTTTTATTCAAAAAGCAATTGATACAGCACGTCTGCCACCAATTGATTTCCGGCATCATTCAAATGCACCCGGTCGTAGGTTAAAATACCTGACTCTTTGTTTTGTGGATTGTGCTTTAAATTATATTCCAGAAAAGATTGCCGAAAATCCGCCACCTTACAGTCATATTTAGCTGCGATTCTGCGGATGATCTGGCTGTAAAGATTCAGGTCACCGTCCAGTTCATTGGAAAAATCCGTGCGTTCGCCAATTGCAGCCGGCGTTGCCACAATGACTTGCGCGCCTGCGGCTTGTATTTTCCTGATTAATGCCACATAAAATCGCTCAAATTTATCTGCATCCGTGCCTGTACCAAATGAACGTTTGTGCCACACATCGTTCACGCCTACCCAAATGACTACTACATCCGGTTTTTGACTCAACACATCTTCTTCCAATCTTAAATACAGATCATATACTTTATTACCCCCGATTCCCGCGCCGATGAGCTGGTATGCATCTTTTTTACCAGCCTGTGCCAGCATGGTTTTCAGGCGATCAATATAACCATTCGGTTTTACACCCAACTCGGTGATCGAATCTCCAAAAAAGACGATTCTTGCAGGCGTATCGGTCGGAATTAATGTCATAGATATAGCCAGAAATGCAATCGTAGTAAGGATTACAGAAAGTCGTTTCATGTTATAGGTGCTAAGGTGAACAATTGCACCAAGGTAATCCATTTTTGCAAAAAAAGTAAACCACTTTGCGGGTTTTGCAGCGCACTTTACGGCAAGTCCTTAAAATAGTTTTTAACCTCCTCCAGCTTATCCAATGGAAGCTGCTCCAATTTCTTTGAAATGTTTACCTCATTCTTTTTTGGTTTTAGCTGATGCAAAGGATGATCTTGGGAAACCAGTACATCTTTGGGTTTTTGCCAAACCAGCAGGTCATTTGGCGTACAATTAAACAGCAGACACAGTTTTTCCAGGTGCTTGTATGGAATACTATCCCGCTCATTGTGTAACAGACGTCCGGCTGTGTGGTAATTAAATCCGTTTTGCACTAAAAAACGGTAAGGATTCTGAATTTCACGTCGGCGCATCATCCCTTGCAGGTCTAATCGCAGCATAAGTAGTAAGTTATGGTATAAAAATATCAGTAAAAAATTGAATAACAGCCTTAAATATATAATCCGCAGAGAAAAGTATTATATAAAAGGTGACCAATGGTAAATTTAAGGTTATTAAAAGCAGCAGTGTGATTATAAAAAACATTTATTACATTGAAAAAAAAGGTTTTGCAGTAGAGAAAATAAATTTTGTAGTTGGAAGAATAAGCAGTGTAATTAGAAAAATAAATTATGTAGTCAAAAAAATATGGAACATAGTTCAAAAATTAATTTTTGCAATTTTAAAAATAGGAAATGAAATTACAAAATTTGGTAGAGCGATTTTAAAAAGAGGAAATGGAGTTAGAAAAAATGGCAATGCATGATGTTTTGCATGAAAATATAAAGCACCTACGGCGCAACCCGAATTATTTGCAGGTGTGTTACCAAGATATAAGCTCTAGCGGGCTAATGATGCGTGAAAGCTGATTGCCTTGTAGAGGCTCTATCCCGGTAGCAATGTAAATGTGGATGGTGGTTGCCCTTTTTTTTCTTTGCTTCGGGCAATAGCAGAAAATGTGGAATAAGATAAATTTTATTTCTTTTTTAATAAATATTTATTGATTATCAATAAATATTTGTTTAGCTTTGCTGGAGCATTTTAACACTTAAATATCATTTATGAAAATAAGAACCGAGCAACTGCTGGCGGTTATGAACGTGCTGGCTTGGGTAACATTCATCGGCTTAATGATTAAAGCCGGGGCCATCCTGATTTCGTACGGAGTAAGCATTGCCAATCCGGAAGCCGCAAAGAACCTATACAGGGGAATGGATTTGTACAAACTGAGGCAATTCAGTTTTTGGCATTATACATCGATGGTTTCATTTGAAGTTGCTTTGGCAGCCCTGGAAGCATACATAGCGTATCTGGTGATCAAGGTCTTGTCGAAAATCAAACTGACCAATCCATTTACAATTGGCATATCGAATATGTTGGAGAAGCTTAGCTACTTTATATTGGGGACATGGGTTACGGTGATGCTTTACAATGCACATACAAAATGGTTGTTGAAAAGGATTGATGGATTACAGGAAAATTTGATTTCGGGAGAATTTATATTCCTTGCCGGAGTCGTGTTTGTTATTGCACAAATATTTAAAAGAGGGGTAGAAATTCAATCTGAAAACGAGTTAACGATATAAATCATGCCGATAATTGTAAATCTGGACGTGATGATGGCCAAACGAAAGATGTCATTGAATGAGCTTTCAGAAAAGGTAAATTTGACATTGTCCAATCTTTCGATTCTAAAAACGGGAAAAGCCAAAGCAGTACGTTTCAGTACGCTGGAAGCTATTTGTAAGGCGCTGGATTGCCAACCGGGAGATATTTTGGAGTTTGTGGAAGAGGAATAGCAGCTTGTTTGGCAATGGCTTGAGACTTCTGATCTTTTTCACTTTCCACTTGTGCATTTTCGCTATTTTCTGCCGGGGTTGTTGTGAGTCTGTGAATTTCCCAGCCAAAACAAAAAAGGAGAGCCGCACCATTAGATGCAGCCCTCTCCAATGGGTGATTATCGGCTTACGTTGAACTTGCTAACAAGTTGATTCACCCTTGTATCTATACGAATCAAATAAGTTCCGGACGGCAGATCGTCGATCTCAATCTGCGCATCGTTGATACCTTCGTACACACCGATCGGCAGGGCTTTTACGCGCTGACCGACCATGTTGAATATTTGTACGGTTGCATCACCATCCTCTTTGCTTCGGAAATTAAGTGTAAGTCTGTCTTTCGCCGGATTGGGGAACACCATCAATCCTGGCATCTCCGTGAAATTATTGTCTGATGAAATGCTAAGTGAGTTGCTGCTTCCTTCGCCTACAATAGCCTGACAACTAGTGCCTTCGTAAATCTTGATGTTGCGGAAGTAGGAGTTGCCGTTGCGGTTACCGCTGTCGTTATCGCATACAAAGAACAGGCGATCAAATTGTCCGGTGTAGAATTGTCCCACCGGAATGACGTACCGACGCCAGGTATTGTCGCCGGGGTAGTTATTGAAGTTCTGAATACCCCAGGCTTGGGTACCATACAATTTGAAAGTGCGGTTGGCCGAGATGTTGTTGTCATTATCAAAACCGATACCGTGGACTTCTCCCATCAGGGTGGAGCCAAATTCAAATTCGAGCACAGTATTCGCGGTAACGTTGTAATTCAGCGCAATGGATTTCCAGGCGTTGTTCTGGATTTTCAACTCTGCGCCATTGTTGAGCAAGGTGTAGGTGCCAATATCCTGACCACCGCCGTAGGAATTAATGCTATAGTTCTTGAAGTCGATTTGTGTGCAATTGGAATTGTTGCCGCCGCCATCGTTGCCGCCACCACCGGTGCTGCCGGGCACGCAGAAATTGGTGGTTTCGCTGGAGCCAAAGCTGCCGCCGGTTTTAATGGTCTTTCCGTCGAGGGTGGTGAGGGAATAGACGCCATTACCATAAGCACAGCAGATACCATCGCCGTAACTGTCGAAGATTTCGAAGGTATAGCAACCATCGGGCAGGCAGAAGGTGTCGCGCACTTGGGCGCCGTTCTTGCCTTTTTCATAGGGGCCGCCAGATTCGACTACGCTGCCGGCGCCATTGCGCAAGCGCCAGGTTGTTTCGGTTCCGTAGTTGTCTAATACCAGTCTGAATATGACCGAATTATTGCTGCAAGTGCCAGAATTGGAACCGCCGCCGTTATTGCCGCCACCATCATTACCGCCACCATCATTACCGCCGCCACCGGTACCGCAAGTTTGCAGACAAGAAGCTGCTGCTACCTTATTGCGAATGACGTTTCCGGGTTGTGTACCAAAGCCGAGGTTGAAATTGATCCCCGCGCTGGAAATATGACAATAAGACATGATGGTACCGCCACCGGAAGGATTACCCGGATTAGGGCAGCCGCCTTCGGTAAAGCCGGCACAGCCATCAATTGCGGTGTTGTTGCCATTCCAAACGCAGGCGTGCGTGTGATGCGAACCCAAAAGGTGGCCAAGCTCATGCGTGACCACCATCACTGTAAAAGAGTAAGTGGGAACAGTATTATAGGAAGTGTTGATGCTGCTAAAGCTCAACTTCGCTGATGTATAAGGATGACATAACCCGTTCAATACGGCAATACCGCCGCTGGCTTTGAAAGACAGCAACTGTGCCAGGTCACCATTAAAACTGGTACGGATAGACTGAAACTGATTGAGCAGCTGTGAACTGCTGGTACCGCTGTACGGGCTTGGATTGGTCCACATATAAATCTGGGAAATAACCACATTGAGGTTTTCATTGGCGTAAAGCGTGGCCACCTGATTGAAAATACCGGTTACGTAGTTGGTTGCGCCGGTGGTACCGCCTTTATTCTGATAAATGTCGTAATCCACCTCAAAGTAGATGCGCACACAACCTGCCGCGCTGCGGGAAGCATTGGGTAAGAGCTCTTCCGGGGAGTATTGTGGACCGTCGTCGGGTGTGCCGCAAAGGAAATCTTCCTGTTGGAAAACTTCATCGTCGCTGTAGATGACGTGCTGCGTCAGGGGTCCCTGTTTATCCAGCTTACCGATGACAAGATTGCCGATGGAGGGCGAACTTATCAACCCCATGACCTCCCCTTCGAATACGCTGATGGCTGCCAGGGAATTGGGGTCGCCTTTGATCATACCGCGGTAGTGGGTTGCCACTTCTACTTCGGCAGGTGTGGTGGTTCCACTCTCGATCACGGCAAAATCATCGCTGAGAATATCTACTTTGACCAGTTCCAATTCAAGATCACCTTGAGATTTGGTAGGTATTTTGAACGACATAGCAGCGGGTATTTCATCCTGAAAATTGCGCAGGCTTTTGGCTTCCAGCTGGAGTAGGTCGTATCGCCGGATTCGTTGTTCCAGTTCGGTGTCGGTGTTTTTTTGTTCGACAGCCAGGTTGAATAAGGCTACATTTTTGAAAGCTTTCCCCTGTTTCTTTGTTTCGCTGACCAGTTCGGCGGGCTTTAAATCCTTTAGATTCGTTTGGGCGAAAGCACATGCAAAGGTACATAGCAGTACCAGAGTAAATAAAGGTGTCCTCATGACGCTTAATCGGTTTTCAGTTAAAAATTTTTATTCCAAAACCCCTTTGTTCGGGCAAATAAATATAGTTTGGAGCATAAGGCTCCGGAACAATGGTTCGGAAGTGCTCAGTAAAGCACAAAGAACCCCCACATATTACCTGCGCATTTAAGCAGGAATACAGATGCAGGTCGTCGAATTACAATTGTGCAATGAGTGTGATGATTGTTTCGCGCGCGTTTACTAGCTTTCAAGTGTTTCGCATGGTTATTGCACAGGAGGCCTCCTCTGCTCCCGGGTAGCAACCATTTTTTCTGTTCTTCGCGAAATTTGTTAAGCCGTTTTCAAAAGTATGTTTGGATGCAGCAGAATAGCATGTGTTGCTGCGTTTGGTTGAATTTGGGTACGTGTTGTTGGTAAGCTGATAATCACCTAAAGAATTGTCATTTGCTAATTGTTGATTGATTTTCACTTTTTTATACAAAATGAAAAATCAGCAATTAACAGATTTTGCCTCGCGGCAAAGGTATCAATTTTATAGTGATAAAAAAAGTTTATATGCGTGTTTTCTCAATTTTTACAAGCTTCCAACTATCTGTCCGCGCTCTGTTTTTTTTCTTCGTTCTCGTAATTGTTGTTACGAACACTGCAAATATGCAACGCCGATTTATAGTTGAGAATTATATACGGGAGGAAATTGTTTTGGTGTAAAAACGTTCTTTTTTGGAAAGGTAGCATTCAGCCCCGGGGCGGTCGGTTTCGGTCAAAATAAAATTCCGTAAAAACACAATCGGCGCGCCGATCACATAATTTTGTTCGACACGCCGAATTTATCTTTGATGCTAAAAACTTCGTACTTCGTATCTCGTACCTTCAATTAGCCCATTTCCGATACCACTTCCTTCACCTCAGGTACCATGCGCTTGAGCATACCCTCGATGCCGGCTTTCAGCGTTACGGTCGAAGAAGGACAACCGCTGCAAGAACCTTGCAGGATGACCGTTACTACGCCCTGGTTGAAAGATTTGAACTCGATATTGCCTCCGTCCATTTCTACCGCGGGCTTCACGTAGGTATCGATCAAGTCTTTGATTTTTTGTACAATTTCTACCTCATCCTCAGAGTATTCGTAGCTGGCGCCACGCTCCGCCTCGAGTTTCGCCATTTCCTCTTCAAAGCCGTCTTTCAGGATCTCGCCGCCATCCTCGATGTATTTCTTGATGAAATCCTTGATTTTGAGCATGATATCTGCCCATTCGTAGTTCATTTCTTTGGTGACGGTCACAAAGTTATTGCTGATATAGACTCCCTTTACATACGGCAGTTCAAACAAGGCCGTGCCCAGTGGCGACCATTCCTGCGCCAGTTCTTCCTCCCGGAAATCGGCGGTGCCTTTATACAACATCCGGTTGGTCACAAATTTTAAACTTTCCGGGTTGGGCGTCTGCTCGGTATATAGCATTACCGGGCTTTTGGTCATTGTATTTTCCATGTCGTTCTTTTTGCCTATTTAGATTTATTCTACAAACTTAACAAAAAATTGAGTTTATGGTTTCTCGTGAAAGGTTTAAAGTTTGTTTAAACGTTAAATTTCAAAACTAGCCATATAACTCATAGTGTATCTGTGATTTATCGTATTTCAGATTCACCAGCAGATTTGCTACTGCATCGTCGATCATATTACTCCAGCCGCAGATGTAAAAGTCCACATCCGGGCGTACATCTTTGTATTTTTCCAGATAAAGCTGGTGCACGTAACCTTTGGCGATCTCAAAAGGATAATCCGACTGATTAATATGCTCTTCCCGCGAAAGCGCTACCGAAAAAGTGAATCCTGGCATTTTTTCTTGCAATTCTTCGAATTCCTGACGATACAAAATGCCATTCGCATAGCGCGTACCAAAAATCAAATGAATTTTCCTGTGCGGTTTTTGTTGATTGTACAAATCCCAGATCATGCTGCGAAAGGGCGCCACACCTGTACCGGTGCAAATAAAAACCAGATCTTTTTCTACGGGTTCCCGAAGCGTGAAGGTGCCGTCCGGTCCCTTGAATTTAATCGCCGTTCCTTCCTTGACCTCCTTGAAAAAGTAGTCGGTAGCCGCGCCACCATCCATATTTACAATGCAAAATTCCAAAGTATTATTGCCGTTTGGCGCATTTGCAATCGAGTAGCTTCGCCAGCGTTTAAGTCTCTTGTCGCTGATGGGCAGATCCATCGTTACAAATTGACCTGCTTTGAAATCAAGCTCTTCTTCAGATGCTGTTTCCAGCCAGAATCGCTTGGTCGTCGGCGACTCGTCGGCAATTTTCACCACTTTACTTTCGTACCATTTCCAGGGCATGATTCTAATATGCTGATGTGCCAATATGCTGATAAGTTGATCGGTGTAATCTCAAGTTTCTTAACCGCTTTAGGCACTGTTTTACAATATGATTGTTTCGTAAGGAAGAACAACCTTACAACCTTTTTCGTTGAAATAAAATTTGGTTTCTTCTGCGCTGCGTTCGCTGGTAGCCAGTACAAAATCGCCACCCCAGGCGCCCAGAGATTTCACCTCTCCCCAAAAGTCAGCAAAATAAAGGTCTTTGGCGCGTGGCAACTCCAGCGTTTCGGCAATAATCGCTTCATGTTGTCGAATCAATTCTTCCAGCCTAATCAGGTTTTCACAACGAAGCAGCTCGTTTGTGAGACCTGACATACGTGCCACCAGTTCCGGCTGATTTTTTACTTTTTCGCGGTAGCGTGCGATGCCCTCCCGACTGTCCTGCTTCTTTTCTAAGTAAATGAAATAGAGTTGTTTGCCAAATGGAGGATGGAACTTTACAGACATATAAACCGGTTGCCCGTTTTGCAATTGATAAACAATTGGTTTCGTAGAATTGGCACAGGCAATATCATAACCTGAGCCGCCGAAAGTGTCACGCAACAATTGAAATGGATCGATGCCTGCCCAGTTTGCCAGGTTTGCAATCAAAGTAGAACTTGAGCCCAGCCCCCATTGGTGTGGAAACTCTAGCCGGGTTTCGACTTGTAGCCCTTGAAACTGACCGAAAAAGCCGGGCTTTTGCTTTTCAATCGCCTGGAAAATCTGGAGCAGCCGCTGAGAAGGAGCCGGAGCTACGCCGGTTTTATATTTCTGAGCAAAGCCCGGGGAATTCAGTTCGAATGCATCTTCAAACCAAACCGATCCATCTGCGTCGTAGCTTTTCCAGCTGATCTCGCCAGAGTGATTTTTGACAACCTGGAGCGTTTGGCCCGGTTTGGTTGGTAAAGCCAGAGCCATTGCACCGTCTAATACAAAATATTCACCGGTGAGGAGTAATTTGCCATTGGCGTGATAAGTAGTTGATTCTGAGCTTGGTTGATTCAAGAGTACAAGTATTTTGTTGGCGTATTACTTCTATGTTTTTCAAGTATTTCGATACAACACACTGTCGAAAAAAAGAGTTTATAAAATTTAAATTTTCCAAGCAGTATTTGTTTAATGAATAATTTTTTCTCGCATCCATTACTGTCATTTTTTATATTATAGGAGTTACGCAATTTGTTGATTCTTGTTGATAATCAATGCTTTATGCTGGGTTCAAAATTGTTAATCATTAATTATAACTATTGATTTTTAACAGCTTAAATATTTTAGAAATACATCTTTGGGGATAAATTGCCTAATTTGCATAACTCTTATATTAAAAATAATTACTTTATGTAAAGATTATTTTTTTATTAGAAAAGTGAACTAATAATTAATCATATTCACTTTGCAGACAAAAAAAAAATTAAAATTATTTTGTAATATTTTACTATCTGCGTAGCTTTGCAGCAGTAATCGACTTTAGTACACTCTTACGAAATTTTCCCCTTGATTGTACCTCTAAATTGAGCAGGTAAAAAAAAACAGATCTAAAGTCAGGCTTATGTGTGCATTCTCTACGTGCTACGCGTAGCTTGTCCAACAGCCTCTTCAATTCCATAACGGGTAATTGGAAGGCAAATTTGCACTTAACCCATAAGACAGTTTCTATTATTTTTTTTTGAAGCGAAGAGCTAAATGCCAGTGCTTTAACTAAATGTTTATTATCATAACTTTGGTTAGGACTGCCTGGTTATTTACTTCCTTATGCTTCAAGATGAGGAACTATTAACTCAAATTAATACACAAACACTTTCACAATGAACAACATTATTTACACCAGGATCTTAATCCTAGTGCTGGTATCCTTTTTTTCTTTCCTTACCACGCCAGCTACCGTTTATGGACAAACCACATCATGTGGCGATTGTAATGACGACAACCCTTGTACACGAGATTTTTGTTTCTTTGGTCGATGTATTCACCTACCTATTCCAGGATGCAGCACGGGCCAACCCGAAACCCCTACATGCGATGATGGAGACCCCTGTACAATTGATTACTGGGATTCAATAGAACGCAAATGCAAAACCCGTCCCAACCCAAATTGTGAAGAAGGTGTGGAAAGAGAGTGCGTGTTGTTTCCTCCCAAAGTCCGGATAGAATGTAATGATAACCGAACCCCTGCCAATCCGGACGACGATTACTTTTATTTCTACATTGATGCAAACGGCGATTATACAAGTGCATGTTATAATATTTCGGGCGATGTGAATGCAAGCTGCCTGCCCTATACTGAAGAAGCAGGCCCTTTTGGGCCTTTCCCGGTTAGCGGCGGCGATTTGAAGATTAATGTTTTCGATAATTTACATGCTTCGGGCCGAATAGAGGTTTGGGTAAAAGCCCCCGAAAGCTGCAGTTCTCAGCGCTGCGACATAAGTATTGTGGGCGTTGAAATTGGTGACTGTTCTTATAACAATGAAACTCGCCAGGCAGAAGCCACAATGGTGGTTACCATTCAATGGAATAATGCGTCGTCGGGGCAGAAAATTATTGTAGAAACCTTGGGAACTGCAATAAGTGGAAGAGGCCAAGAATACCAGACAATTTCTAATGTCCCCAAAAGTGGTACAAGTACCATTACGGTCAAAGTAGCTGCTAATGGAGCTTCCGGCATACAAATAAGGGCCCGATTCAATGAAGTAAGTAATTGTAAAGATATATTTTATTATGATGCGCCTTCAAGCTGCGTGCCAGAAATTTGTGATGGCAAAGACAATGACGGCGACGGACAAATCGACGAAGGCTTCGACGATGATGGCGATGGTGTAGCTAACTGCTTCGATATCTGTG
>CAZGAU010000024.1:0-45114 GCA_964523725.1 uncultured Saprospiraceae bacterium | reverse complement strand
AACCGGGAGGCGTCAGGCGCAACATGATCTCGCCGAAAGTGACTACTTTTTTCATGTTCCTTATTGTGTTCTAAAGTTTTACGATTGTCTAAAAATTAAAATATTGCTTCGCGTTACGGTAGCAGATGTCCTGCACCAGCCCGCCCAGCCATTCGATGTCGTTGGGTAACTCGCCGTTGTGTACGTCTTTACCCAGCAGGTTGCACAGCAAACGCCGGAAATACTCGTGCCGCGGGAAAGACATAAAGCTGCGGCTATCGGTGAGCATACCGATGAAGCAGCTCAGCAAACCCATATTTGACAAGGCATTCAGCTGTTTTTCCATACCATCTTTCTGATCCAAAAACCACCAGGCAGAACCAAATTGCATCTTGCCTTTGATCGAACCGTCATTGAAATTGCCGATCATCGTTGCCATCACTTCGTTGTCGCGCGGATTGAGATTGTACAAAATCGTTTTGGACAATGCATTTTCAGTATCCAGACGGTTCAGGAACTTCGCCAACGCACTGGCCTGGTCAAAATCACCGATGCTGTCGAAACCCGTATCTGGCCCGAGCTGGCGCATCATGCGGGCACTGTTATTGCGCAGTGCGCCAAGGTGGAATTGCTGCGTCCAGCCTTTGGTGTGATACAATTTTCCCAAATGATAAAGCATAGCCGATTTGTAAAGTGTGGCTTCGGCGCTTGAAATCGCTTGCCCGCCCAGCTTCTTTTTGAAAATTGTATCTGCTTCCGCATCTGTAAATTCGGCAGCATAAACCTGTTCCAGACCATGGTCGGAGAGTTTGCAACCCAGTTGATCAAAGAACTCGGCACGTTTTTGTAAGGCTTCCAATAAACTGGCGAAGGATCTAATTTCTATGTCGGCGACTCGGGCTAACTTTTGGATATAATCATTAAAGCCCTGATTTTCAATTAAAATCGCTTTATCCGGGCGAAATGCCGGGAGTATTTTAGTGCCAAGTGTTTGGTTTTGAATCGCTTGATGGTGTTCTAATGAATCGGTCGGATCATCGGTTGTGCAAACGATTTCCACGTTCATTTTTTGCAACAAGCTTTGCACACTGTATTCTGGCGTATTCAATAAGGACGAAGTTTCGTCGTAAATTTCCATTGCCGAATCTGGCTTGAGTAATCTGTCAATGTCGAAATAGCGCTGCAATTCCAGATGCGTCCAGTGGTAGAGCGGGTTGCGTGCGGTGTAAGGCACGATGGATGCCCACTTCTGAAATTTTGCAAAATCATCGGCCTCGCCGGTGATATATTTTTCGGAGATACCCAGGGTCCGCATCGCGCGCCATTTGTAATGATCGCCATTGAGCCAAATGCGCGTCAGGTTGGCAAAGTTTTTATCCTGGGCAATTTCATCCGGCGGCAGATGGCAGTGGTAGTCTATAATCGGTTGATTTTTAGCATATTCATGGTATAAAACTTCCGCAGTGCGAGTCTCCAAAAGGAAATTATCGTCCAGAAAAGGCTTTATCGTTGTCTTGTCTGTTATCGTTATACTCATGGCTTTTGATTCGCTTGTTCGATAGTTGCCGACAAAATACGCAACCGATTGTTTTTTTCCTAATTTTGAGAAACAGGTTCGCCATTAATCCTCACATTTTCCAGCTTCAGGTCTTTGGCATGCTTGATAGCATTGCCTTTGGCAACACCCTTAAATTCACAATTTTTGAGCGTCACATGCCCTACGGGGTGTTCTGCATCGTATCCATCGATTTTGATACCCAAAGCGCTTTTCTCTGAGGTGACATTTTCAATAAAAATATTTTGGATAACTGGTATGTGTATATCCGGTTCGCCGTCGTGAGTGTAAAGCATATTGATGCGCACGACTGCTTCCTTGACCTCTCCTACTTTGATATTGCGAAAGTAAAGGTTTTCAATCGTCCCGCCGCGAGCCCTATTTGTTTTCACTCGAATAGCCCGATCCAGATTCGGACTGTCCATTACGCAATCTTCCGCAAAAATATTCCGTGCGCCGCCAGACACTTCACTCCCGATCACTACCCCACCGTGTCCGTCTTTCATTTCGCAATTTTGAATCACTATATTTTCGATGGCGCGACCAATATTACGTCCATCCTGGTTTCTACCTGATTTTAAGGCGATGCAATCGTCGCCGGTATCGAAATAACAATCCCGGATCAACACATTTTTACAAGCTTCGGGGTCGCAACCATCGCTATTCGGGCCATGGCTAATGACTTTCACTTTTTGAATCGTAATATTTTCACTAAGCACAGGATGAATTACCCACATGGGGCTATTGCGAATGGTGACGCCTTCAATCAGAATATTTTTACAATTGTAAGGTTGAATGAAATTCGGGCGCAGGTAGTGTCCTTCGCCAAAAACTCTTTCTTTTGCAGGCAATTCCGCTGTGTTCATACGAGATAACTCCGGACGATTCGCTGAATCGCGCTGACTAGGCGTGCCTTTCTCCCAGCCGTAGGTATCCTTGCCGCACCAGGGCCACCAATTGTCATTGCTCGCTTGGCCGTCCAGCGTGCCGGTGCCGGTGATCGCGATATTTTCCTGACCGTAAGCATATATAAGCGGAGAATAATTCATGCACTCCATTCCTTCCCAACGAGTCAGCACAAGCGGCAGGTAATCCTTTGGATTGGTGCTGAATTTCACCGTCGCGCCTTCGGAAACATGCAGGTTTACATTGCTTTTTAGGTGGATGGGTCCATTGACCAGAAAGGTTCCGGCAGGCACCACTACGCGACCACCGCCGGCGGCACTACACTCATCAATGGCGCGCATTAAAGACGTAAAGCAATCGATTGTGCTATCTGCCGCCGCACCAAAATCGGTGATAATAAAATCCTTTTTAGGAAAAACAGGCGCCTGAATATCTTGCAAAATCGTTGCCACCTGATTCCAGGGATCTTTGGTTTGTTCCCGGGAGGTTTGGCAAGCCAAGAATAACAATATGCTTACAAACATTGCCGTCTTCCCGAAATATCGGGTAAAGTTTAAAGTCAGGACAGCAGAAAACATTTTCATTCCTAAACTAAAATGCTTCATTTCAACAAGTATTAGTTAGTTTTGATAAGGTCTTTTTTAAGTAAAGAGACAATTTTAAGTTTAAATAAAGTTTCTTTATAAGAAATTGATTATCAGATTATTTTGACTTTCGACGGTCGATTTCAAAACCGTCTGCCTACTTAATTACAAATACCATTAGTTTGACATTGTTGCTCGAAGCTCATTTGATGCTTGATTTTTTTTGATCATCAAACCACTGATACTAAGGTCGGAAAGTTATAGATAGCGAACAGTGCAGGAATTAACATCTTCTGCACCATAATTCACATTTCCGGAAAGAAGCCTGCTTTGCCAAAATAAAAAACCTAAAATGAATCCACAGGCGGAAAAAATAGTGATTTGTGGGGAATCGGAGCGACAGATTGCAAACCCATAAAAATCAACAGATTTAACAAAGAGCCGGCTTTTGTTTTGCAAAGACCAAAATTAAGGTTTATTTTGTCAACGGATTGCGTCACCAAATTTTATCAATTTAGCCTCACTTGTTTCGGAAATTTGTTTTAAGACCTTATTGGAAAAAAGGCGGAACCTGAGCAAACTAACTAGACCATGCGCTACTACATACTTGCAGTAATTTTACTTTTGCTGTCCTTTTCCTTTCAACTTAAGGCAGCACAACCTTACACGCCGGAAATCGCTAATCCGATAACGGAGAGCTGGCGCTGGCGGCATTTCCCGGAGCTGGAAGGTAAGGGTGTAAGATGCATCGTGGAAGATGTAAGCGGAATCGTTTGGTTTGGCGTCAACGAAGGCGTCATCGAGTACAATGGCTATGAGTGGAAATGGCACAACGAAGAAAACGGCTTGCTGGGCAGTCCGGTAGAGCAACTGTACGCCAGCAAAAATGGCGCGATTTATGCCACTACTTCCAAAGGGCTTTTTACATACAAAAACAACAGGTGGCATCTAATATTTTCCCTGCAAGGCACGCCGGATATGACATTTTTTCAGATCCGGGAATTATCAAATGGAAACCTGATGCTTTGTACACGCTTCGGTGTAATAGAAATCCAGAAAAATCGATTGTTTCGGGTTTTTACTTCCAATGTTAACCGTCAAACGCTGGCTGGCTCTTTAAAAAATGCAACTTGGGTAATGCTTCCGGAAGAAGTTATGAATAATGGTTCATTTCTGGATATTTCAGATATTCTGGAGCCTCAAACCGGCAGTATTTGGATGAGCGTAACTGTGGAAGGCCACAGTCGAATCCTGCAATTCAACCCAAACAAAATCTCCGGAGAAACCATCCGGGACTACACTATTATCAATTCCAACGGACCATATCCCTTTGGCGAAACCCAGAAAATGCTGAAAACACAGGATAATTCCATTTGGATTGTTAATACTTCCACCAATGTGGGCATTCATAAGTACGACGGCAAACGCTGGGATTATATTGAACTGAGCGACCTTTTCGGCGGAGATGAGTTTTCCACGGATATTGTTCAAAGCTCTGACGGGACGATCTGGGTAGGAGCACTTGGCAAGCTTTATACCTATAAAAACGGCAATTGGGAAATGTATAAATCGCCGAATTTTAAAATACCGGCCAACCGACTAATGCTCACCCAAAGCCGCAACAACAACATCTGGATCGGTGGCCATAAATCAAAAGTTTTCCGCCTCGATTATTCTTCCAGCCGCTGGATAACTTATAAAAACCTAAATTTCCAGTGCGAAAGCAATCGCAATGAACAATGGTTCCTGGATGTAAAGGGCAGGGTGATCAAGCGATTGGGCAACAATTGGATTGCTTACAACGCAACTGATGGGCTCATGGATGCGCCGGTGCGGTTGATCGTCACTTCGCGTGGGCAGGTCTGGGCGGCAGGTTCGCACAATGGCGTAGCTGCTACCGCGTATTATGACGATGGTAAGTGGCATCGGCAATTGCATCCCAAACTTTCCTGGGGTATTGATTACCGCGCTGTTTTTGAAGCCAGAGACGGTTCTTTGTGGTTTGGTGGCAGCGTTGACTTTTTCAAAGAAAAGGGACAATTGGGTGGTGTTTTGCAATTAAAAAACCCAACCGAAAAGGAATTCAATTGGATTCACCACAAATATCATGAAAACGGACTATTGCAGTCCAATGCTTACGGCATCGGACAATCGCCTGATGGCCGCATCTGGATTGGCGGCGGTAATCTTTACTATTTTGACGGACAAACCTGGGACCGGCCGGATCAGGCCTACCTTCGGCAATTTGTAAATATTGTAAAAAGTACGAATAATCTGTTGCTTGTAGGCTCAAGATATTACGGAATTTTCATATATGATGGCGAAGAATGGAAACAATACGATACGGAATCCGGACTATCAAGCAATACGATCATCAGTTTGCATGCCGACTCCCCCACCAGCATTTGGGCGGCCACCGAAAATGATATTGCACGTTTTGACGGGCATCTTTGGGTAAATCAGATGTTCCCACCCGAAATGAATATGAATCTGGAAGGAGGCGCTATCCTGCGCAGCTACGACGGGGCTATCTGGATCAATAAATCCTCGCGTGAGTGGAAACGCCGGGCTTTTACATATAATAAAATGCCCAATGAAGCCAATCGCGGGTTCGTGGCATATCGCTACATGCCCGACAACAATCCACCGGAAACGATGATTGACCTGTTCAGTGAAGAGGTTTCTCCCGCAGGCAATATGCTCGTCAGTTGGTCGGGTGAAGACTTTTTTGGCGACACGCCAGATGAAAGGTTGTTCTTTTCTTACCGAATCAATGGAGGGGAGTGGTCGCCTTTCACCGAAGAAACGCATCATTCTTTTGTGAATCTTTCCAGCGGTAATTATACGCTGGAAGTACGTGCCCGCGACATGGACCTTAATATAGATCCTACCCCGGTTTCTGTCAATTTTGTGGTAAACCCGCCGGTCTGGAAACAACCCTGGTTTATTTCGCTCATGCTAGCATTTTTACTGACCATCGGCATTTTTGAATATCGTATTATCACCAAAAAACAAAAGCTGGAAAAGCTGAATAATTCACTCAATATTATTAATGGCGAATTACAAAATAAAAACGATCAGGTACTAAAACAACAGGAGCAAATCCTGGCGCAAAAGCAGGCCTTGGAAAAAAGTAACCATAATCTGGAAGAGCAAAACCTCGAAATACAGTACCAGCACGACAAACTGGAAGAAATGGTGATCCAGGTGGAAGAGCTTTCCAAATCAAAAATCAATTTCTTTACCAATATTTCCCACGAACTGCGCACGCCGCTGACACTGATTCTTGGGCCGGTGGAGCAATTGCAAAACCCTGATTATTCGGTAAATGAAAAAGAACGCAAACGTCTGCTCGACATTGTGGAACGCAATGCCTATCGGCTGCTCAAACTGATTAACCAGTTACTGGAAATGCGGCGCATTGAAGACAATACGCTCGAGCTTCATCTGAGTAAAGGAAATCTAGCGCAGTACTTAGCCGAAATCACCGATTTATTTGACAATCTGGCCCGGGAAAAGCACATCCATCTTTCTTTCCAAAACCGTTGTCATAATGCAATGACTGCATTCGATCCCGACAAGATCGAGAAAATGGTGGCCAATTTATTGTCCAATGCCTTCAAGCATACGCCAGAGGGTGGCCGCATCACGGTTGCGTTAGACGAGCATACTTCTTCGTCGGCAAGTGAAAAATCATTTAAAATTACGGTAGAAGACACGGGCGCCGGCATTCAATCCAAAAAACTGGCGCAAATTTTTGAGCGTTATTATAGCGAAGCGCAGGATCAGGTCAGCTCCGGAATCGGACTATCATACATTAAAGAACTGGTTGAATTGCATCAGGGACACATCGAAGTGCAAAGTGAGGAAGGCAAAGGAACCGTGTTTACTATTTTTATTCCGGCTGGTCTGGCTGTAAATGATAACAATCTGGAAAAAATCACCATCGAACCGGAACGATTGCAGGTCACCAACTGGGAGGTGCACCATTTGGTCATGCTTGGCGGACGAGTGGTTGGCGGAGATTCGGTTATTAATTCCAATACCTCGTCACAAAGGATTTTGGTAGTCGAAGATAACGAAGATATGCTCGACTTTCTCACCGGATTGCTCAGCCGCAAATACACGGTTTTGAAAGCATGTAACGGTTTGGAGGGTTTGCGCATGGCTCAAAACCATCATATTGATTTGATTCTCAGCGATGTGATGATGCCGGAAATGAACGGGCTCGAATTTTGTCATCGCATCAAAACGGATTTTGCAACCAGTCATATTCCGGTGGTGCTGCTCACCGCCAAAGGCATGGAAGAACACATCATGGAAGGCTATGAAACCGGCGCTGATGATTATGTAGTCAAGCCTTTTAACCCTCAATTGCTGGAAGTACGTATCGAAAATCTGCTGAATCAGCGCGAACAATTACGCAAGAAATTCAATCGTGATTTTGCACTGACGCCCAAAGAGGTGAAACTTACTTCACCAGATGAGGAATTGATGAACCGGATCGTGGAAATTATGGAAGAGCATATTACCGATTCGGAGTTTAATGTAAATAAAATGTGCGAAATGGTGCATCTGAGTCATATGCATTTTATTCGTAAAGTGAAACAACTCACAGGCAAGAAGCCGATCGATTTGCTCAAGTCGTACCGCTTGAAACGCGCGAAAGATTTACTTAAACAAAATAAAACCAATATTTCGGAGGTGGCGTATATGGTGGGCTATGACCTGCCCAATTCATTTAGTCGGGCTTTCAAGAAAGAGTTTGGATTTTCACCAACCGAATACCTGGAAAGCCTGGGCCATACGTCTTCTTCGATTGGTTATGCCAGAGAGGATACTTGAACGCCGTTTTTATAATTATTATATAAATATTATATCATAGATACATCGTTACTTAAAGAAAACGACGTGCCTATGTATTAATTATTCAATTTCTATTTATTTTATTCATTTTGAGCCACTTAGGATATTCTTTTTCCAATAATTTCTCCGCCCAGTTGCCATACCAGGCGTACCCGACGCGGCGCTCCTGCTCGATTTCTGCCACCGTCTTCTTTTTAACGCCATCCCGGCCACAGAAAAACGGCTCATTGGTGTCCAGATCATAAAATCGGCCCCAGCTCACGGCGCCTTCTTTTTTTACAAATACCCGATCCACGCCACGGGGCTGGTAGCTCGGATCATCTACAAAAACGTAGCTGTAACCCTCTATTTTTGTGCCTTCGAACCACTCTACAGCGCTTGTGATAGCGTTTTTAATCCTGATGGATGGTTTTTTATTACGCATCAAGAAACGAACGATGCCGACCGACTCCTGCCCACTGTAAGACGGCAATTCAAATGCTCGCGCTTTCGCGGGTTTCAGGGTTTCTCGATCATACTGGGCACACCAGACCATCAACTTTCCATCCTTTTTGATCTGGGTATTCAAAATACATTGAATGCCTTTTTTTACTGCTTTTTTACTGGGTTTAATTAAAGACAGATCCACCGCCTCAAAACCATTTAGTTGATATGCCACATCGTATAATATATTCAGGTTATTTACCATCGCATTATCATTATAGGTAATATGGCTGTAATAACCTTTCCGTAATGGATAAAATTGCGGCCAGCCGCCCGAATCCTGATATTGCCCGTCCAGAATGTAACGAATCCCTTTTTCTACTGCTTTTAAATACGCCGGATTTTTTGTCTTATGATATGCTTGTATTAAATAGTTAATTTCCTTGTTAGTCGCATAATTATCATAAGTAGCATCCTGTTGTAATGAATCCGCGCGAATATCTTCGTAAGTGTCTTCGGTCAGCGGTTTATTATAATCAATTCTGATTTCTTTACGGTCTTTTGTAAAATAAGATTTGGGCCAGCCGCCACAAGCGCGCTGATAGGCCAGCATGCGTTCGGCGATGGTGTCAATGGTAAATTCCGGCTGATTTGATGTAAATATCTTATCAAGAAATTGATACGTATATTCAAGCGTGGGTTCAAACCAGGGATGCACCAGCCAGAAGGAATGTGGCGAATCGGCAATCGTATGCACTTCGCTGTAAATATGATATTCATTTAGTACTTTAATAAAATCATCCCGCCCGGCATGAAATCTTGGCACCGAACTATTAATAAAAATAAACGGCGGCGTTTGCGCATTTACATATTCCAGAGGTGAAGCTTCGCGCCAGTTTTCATAAGCTTCAGCGCGGGTTCCGCCCAACCATTTGGCAGCAGCGGCGCCCTCGGCATCAGCCTCCGGGTGCACAAAAGAAACGATGCCATCCACATTCACCGCCGCCTGCACATCGCTCGAATGCTTCGGATAAGCAGTTTTTTCTTCAAATTTTGACACACCGTTCGTTGTGCCAAGCAGCGAAGCCAACTGCGCACCTGCCGAGCAACCCAAAGCTGCTATTTTATTGACATCCAAACCATATTTATCCGCATGCGCGCGCATCCAGCGGATTGCTTCTTTCAGATCATAAACCGCCGCCGGGTATTGGGCTTCCGGGCTCAGGCGATACTCCACCGCCACTGCCACATAGCCCCGGGCTGCCAATTGCTGCGCCATCGGTACCTGATGAGCTTTGCTGCCGGAGCTCCAACCGCCGCCGTGTATCATGAGTACACCCGGATATTTAGTTTTATTATTACTTTTCGGGTAAGATATATCCAGATGTAATGAACGCCCCGCCAGGTTTTTATATACTACATCATATTCTGCCTCTACATTTGCCGGTAAGGCAGGCGCAATAGGCGTTACAAACGGATATTTTTTCTGAAGTTTTACATGATTGCTGTAAATAGTATAAGAGGTATCCCGTGGAATCTGGGCTTCTGCCACCTGAAATATTAAAAGAAAAAAGGTTATGATTGCATACATCATATTAAATTCCAAATTCAAGCACTTTCTTTTAACATATAGGCACATAGAGCACATAACATTTAGTTTTTAAACAATCATTTTTGCTTTGCAATAATATTTTTCACCAAACTATTAATATAAATCTCCACATTATCATAAGCGGTGCTTAAATCTCTGCCGTTCGCCTCGTATTTAGCTGGGTCCAATTTATTTTTAATCTTCCAGTCATCGGGCATACCGTCGCCGGAAGTATCTTCGGGAGCCGCTTCAGGCTTGAGTTCCGGCCAACCGCCCACATCGCTCTGGGAATCGATAATACCTTTGGTGCTGCCATTGGAGCCTTCAAATGTATAAGTGCCATTGCGCACTTCCTCCACAATGCGCGTATCTATTGCATCCCGCACCAGCGAAGCGCCGCCGATATCCAGCACTTTTAAATAAGCTTCCTGTGCCGTGTGCGTCTTTACATTATTATGAATCGGATGCTCCTGAGCCAGGCGCATCGCGGCTTTATCTGCTTCTGAAACCGTGCCGTAATCTGAGCTGAATTGATTATACACGCCGTAGGTCCAGTTGTCATTGGTAGCACGGGTGCTGCCTTCCATGTAATTACCTGCGATGTAAAATTTACCCCAGATATTATATACCTCGGTTCCTTGATTTTTATTTTTATCAATCGCAACGATTCGTTCCTTCTTCTTGGTAGTGGGGCCGGGTTTATAATAACAGTTTACAATATTTACATTCATCGCTTCGCCACCGTAGCAGCTATTATTATTCCAGTTGTAAATAACATTATTACGCAAATCGGTCAGATCGGTTAATGCAAATGCATCACCTGCGGTTTCACCGAGTCGAGGATTCCGGCTATCATGATGCGCCAGTAAATTATGATGAAACGAAGCGTTTTTACCGCCCCAGATGCCGCCATAACCGTGCGCGCCCTTGCCGTGCACGGAGTTGCGAAGACTTTCGGTAACAAAACACCATTGCACGGTCGTATTTTCATTGGCATAAAAAGACACACATTCATCGGTGGACCAACTCATGGAACAATGGTCGATAATAATATTTTTCTGAAATCTGCCGCCCAGTGCGTCTGCCTCCTGCTGGGCTTCATCCCCCATGCGGAAACGTAAAAAACGGATAATCACATTATCTGCACTGATCGAAATCGGGTAATCCCTGATACAGATACCGTCTCCCGGCGCAGTCTGACCCGCGATAGTTATGTCGCCGTTATTAATAAATAATCTTGATTTTAATATAATATTTCCTGATACTTTAAATAAGACATAACGCGGACCGAAAGCCTGAATCGCTGCCCTCAAACTGCCTGGTCCTGAGTCGTTTAAATTGGTTACATAAATCACCCTGCCGCCCCGGCCCCCGGTAGTGTTTCTGCCAAAACCCTCGGCTCCCGGAAAAGCGTAAGCTTCTTCTTTTACCGGTTCGGGTCGTTCATTATCATTTATATTTACCGGAAAGTTAGCATCATGACATTGGGAGAAAAGCGCGATCAGAAAAAACCCTGTAAATAATGTTAAATGCTTGATATAATTCATTATAGCAGGTTTTTGTAAAATTATTATATGTAAATTCAGAAAAAAGAGGGTATGACCAGCTAATTTGATCACACCCTATATCATAAAAATGAACTTAATTATAATTTAGCTCTCCAGCGCGGATCGCCGGAATCAAATTTACCGGCAAAACCAGAATCTTTAAAATTGAAATTCAAGCCATCCGGATTCACCCAAAGGTCTTTAGGAGTACCGTTATAACGCAGAGACGGAAAGCCGGGAATTTCAGAGTTTGCAGTAAAGCCAAAATCGGACGTCGCGTAAGTATTTACAATGTTAAAGTTAGTAGCTTCAAGCCCATCATAAATACCACGTACATTCAGGTTGCCGGACTGGCCTTCGTCCCAGGCTGGTCCCCAGATTGTATTAGTAATGGAAATACCATTTAGTACATTGCTCCGTTCACCGTCGGTGCCACGCCATCTAAAGACGATGCCGTCGGGTGCCGCCAGCTCATTCATAGTACAAGCATCAATCACCAGGGATTTGGCATTCTGACGCGAAGTCATAAATGAATTGATTTTACTGAATGTACTGTTCGTCAATGCAATATTATCAAAAGCGGCATTGCCTTCACCATCCGTGTCGGTAGTAAATATGCCATAATTACCAATATGATGAACAATGGAATTATTGATAATATAATTATTGATAAATACTTTACCACGGATTCTGATAATACCACGGAAGGTATTAATAATACAATCATCAAATTTTAATTCATTTACCATGGTCAGGTCGGAGTTATTCGGGTTGAATACATAATCCCCACCGATATCCTCGCCACGCAATTCCACATCAATGAAGCGAATATGATCAATCGTAGCGCCGCCTGCAATATTCCAGTTACCCGTAGTAAATAACACTGCTTTTTCAGAACCAAATCCAAGAGAACCCCTGATGGTAATAGACTTATCGAGCGGATCAGAAGGTAAATTGTACAATACGCCCTTTTTCACTACAATGATTTGTCCATTTGTGGCAGTAGCTACAGCATTTTTGACAGCATCCGGATCTTCATTTTCGGTAAGATTGATTACATTCGGATCATTCAGATCAACTCCAGCCGCGAGGGTCGTATAAAACTCCCAGCCGCGAAGCGTACCACCATCGGCGCCGCTGTAAATAGCTAACTGATAGGTAGTTGCCGGAGTCAGACCAGTAACAATAGCTACCCCAGCCTGCTGTTCGCTCTGGCTGACGGTGCGTTCTGCCAGCGGATTGGTCAATTTAAGGTCGGTAGCCGAAAAAACCTTGATTTTGGTCACCGGTGCACCGATTGGCTGCCAGGTCACTCTTGCCGCCACGTCAATTACATCGGCGCTGGTAGGTACATTTAAGATGGAAGGAAAACGCTCCGTTCTTACATTTCCGAGGTCAGATTCCTTGCTATCGTATTGAGGATCAATGGCATGCGCAGTAGCTCGCACCTGATAGAGCGTATTCCAGAACAACTGGTCACCGTTGAGCACTTCCTCATTAATAACGATGTAATTTGTGTCAGCTTCGATCGTGTAATCAATGGTACGGAAGGTATCCCGGCTGACCTCCAGCGTGTAGGATGTAGCTTCCTTGATTTTGCCCATGTTTACAATAATCGTATTGAGTTCGGCTGTCAACTCCTCGTTCAGTACCGGCCGGAAGAGGCGCGTCCGCTCGTAGAATTCTTCTTTTTCGCAGGAAGAAAGCACAAGGATTGCTGCGATCAGACCGAAAAAGATTTTATTTATATTAAAATTAATAATTTTCATATTTCAAAAATTTCATTTAGTAAGAAATAATCAACAAGCCTAGAACTGGTAGCCATCGTTCTTTAAAGTACCCTGGCTATTGGTAATAGCTTCCTGCGGAATTGGGAAAATGTAACGCACCACGCCCGGCTTCGGTCCCTGGTCAATGTAATTTCTCCAGTCCATTGTAATCCAACGCTGATAAGTATTGACATCATCATGCAAGCCCAGCAACCAGCTTTGTCTGGTCCAGGAATCATCAGGTGGTGCTGCTACTTTCAGGTTCGGGTTTAATACGGTAAAGCGACCGCTTGCGTTGCGCTTCCAGTAGAGATAATCCGGCAGATGGGCGTATTTGCCTGAACCCGTGTAAGCTGCATCCGCCATTTCCTTTAGTGTTTGTACGGTTTCTGACATTTTTTCAGAGTAAATATTCCAACGGATCAGTTCGTATTTACGAATCATTTCACCACCAAATTCCCAGGCTCTTTCATTTACAATTGCATTAAAAAATGCGCCTTTGCTAGCCGAAATATTCGCTACATAAGCGTCCACTTTTTCATCCCATTTTGCTTCCGGGAATGCACGACGACGTATTCTCTTGAAGGCTTCCTGCGCGGCAGGCGTAGGTCCGCTCAGTTCATTTTCAGCTTCTGCAAACATTAGCAACACATCCGCGTAGCGCATCATCGGCCAGTTAATACCTGTACCCTTGGCAGAAGAAGCGCCGGGGCCTTTGTCAAGGTAATAGCGGCTCCACTTACCCTGAGCAATATTGGACACGCCGCCATTCACAAATTCTTCTTCGAAACTGGTATTCACCTGATAATAAGCACAGGTTACATCTCTGCGCACGTCTGAGGTATCAAATGAATAATAATAAGAAACCGGGATGGACATGTAATTATTTCCGGAACCATAATCATGAGAAGCGGTGGCGCCTCCTTGTACTGTGACACCGATATTCCATCCCACATCGCCATTGCCCAGCGCAAAAGGCACTTCAAACAACACGTCCGCATTGACCGGAGAGATGAATTTGCTTTGATTCAGAAATACCTGACGGTAGTCCTTCGGCAATTCACGATCTTTCAAAGTCATTAACTTGGATGTATAATCTCTGGCGATTTTATAATATTCCTGATAATCATCTTTTCGTACCATATTCAGGTCAGGCGTCAGGAAATAACCGCCGCGTTGCAGTGCGATTCTGGCGATCATGCCGAGGGTGTATTCCCGGGTCACCATTTCAATACCGTACTGAGACTCATCCGCCCACATCATTTTTTCTTCAATGTCAATCATATCCTGGATCACCTGGCTCAGGATCACGTTTCTGTCTTCTTTCGGCAGGAAAAAGTCAATACCCGCTTTGGGCGCTTCTCTAACGTTGGGCACATCACCAAAGTAGTAGGTCAACATGCTGTACCAGAAAGCGCGCAGGGTATAAGCCTCACCCAGCATGTGGTACATTTTTTTGGAGGTCAAAACCTCCGGTGAATTCAAAGCCTTGCTTGATTCAATACCTTCGATGGCAATATTCGCATCGCGGATAGCCGTATAAGCAGCATTCCAGAATTGTCTTAAGTCACCATTGCTGGCGAGGGCGTTCAAATCCCAAATCTGGTAACGGTCGCTGGAACTGGTCCAGCCGCTCTGCCGCTCGATGTCGGTATTGCCGGTCATGTTATTGGAAAGTCTCGAACGGAAACCATCCACGCCAAACTGGACGTAGATTGCATTCACGCCGCGGCGGGCGTCATCTACATTCGAGAACACATAGTTTGTATCGAAGGTGGAAATCGAGTCTGGCTCCAGAAAATCCGAACACGCAGACATTGTAATAAATAGAACTGCTATTGCAAAGATTCTTAATTTCATATCCATATAGTTTTAAATATGATCTAATTAAAAAGTAACATTTACCCCAAACGTGTAGGAACGGCTTCTCGGGAAAGAAGAATAATCCACACCTGGCGTCAATCCTGAATACGAGGAGCTTCTCGATGTACTTACCTCAGGGTCGTAGCCCGAATAATCGGTCAGGAGTAACAGGTTGTTACCTGTCAAGTACACTCTGAACTGAGACATACCTAATTTTGAACTAATTGCCGTTGGCAATGTATAGCCGATGTTCAGGTTGTTGAGTCGCAGGAACGAACCGTCTTCCACCGCCCAGGAGTGGATAGTAGCCTGTGCTACGCCAAAACTGGTGTGCGACCAGATATTTTTGCCGGCGTTCATAGCCGCCAACTGGTTCAAATCGGTGACCACTTCGCCAGGTATGCCTGTGTAGCTTCCGTCGATATCGATGTAAGAGAAACGGTTGTCCAAACTCATGGTAGTCAACAGGTTACCATAGTTTACACGACGGAACTGGTTGTACTGGATTTTACCGGTGTTGTACACATCGTTGCCGTAAGACCAGTTGAAGAAGACCGCAGCGTCAAAGCCTTTATACCGAACGTCGAATCCGAAACCACCCTGATGCTTGGGTAAAGTATTACCGATCACGGTTCTGTCCTGGCTGTTGATAATACCGTCGCCGTTCAGGTCTTTCAGTTTCAGGAAACCCGGACGAATATTGGTATTACCTACAGTGCTACTGGAGTTAGGAACACCTTCTTTCAAAGTATAGGTATTGGAAACTGCATCATATCCGGAGAAATCATCCGTGGAGTAGTAGCCATCGGTTACATAGCCATAGATATCACCCAGGGTGCCACCTACGCGCACATAGAAGTCGTCCTGGTCTTTCAAATCCGTGCTGGCCCAGTTGGACTGAAAGAAGCGCTCGGTCGTACCGTCCAATTTCTCTACTTTAGCTCTGTTCACACCTATGTTGAAGCTGGCGGTCAAAGAGAAATCGCGCTTGTCGATCAGGAAAGATGACAACCCCAATTCCACACCTTGATTGGAAGTGGTACCAATGTTATTCCATTGCGTGCTAAAGCCTGTGTTGGATGGTATCGCAGATCTCAGCAAGAGATCTTTTGTTGTATTTTTATACACATCGAAACTCCCCGAAAGCTTTCCTCTGAACAAAGAGAAATCCAGACCTGCGTTGCGGTTAATCGTTGTTTCCCATTTTACATTCGGGTTGTACAAAGTGCTACCGGTAGGCGTATAGTAAGCATTATCCACATTGCCAAAGCCCGGCCCACGGTTGGTAGAACCTACAAACAGGAATTGAGTAGCAGTCGGGTCGATACGGTCGTTACCGGTTTGACCATAACTTACGCGCAGTTTCAGTTCGTTGATAAAATCTACGTCCGACAAGAAGGCTTCTTCTGACAGTTTCCAGCCCACCGCCACAGCAGGGAAAATACCGACTCTGTTGTCTTTTGCAAATCTGCTGGAAGCATCCGAACGCATGGTTAGGGTCACCAGATATTTGTCTCTCCACTGGTAGTTGGCTCTTCCGAAGAAAGAAAGACGGTTGGAATTGGTCAATTCTGCCGTTTCCAGACGGTCGGTACGGCCAAAGGTCATATTGGCAAACAACTCCTCGGGCGTAATTGAAAGACGGAAATCTTCCGAACGGATCAAGCTATAAGTACCGCCATCGGAATAAATTTCATGACCGGCTAGGATGTCCAGCTTGTGATTGCCTAAATTCTTGAATCGGTAAGATACTGTATTCAACCAGCGATAAGTGAAATCTTCGCGATTGGTTTTTACGCCAAGCGGGAGGTTGCCACCATTATTGAAAGATTCGCTTGTAAGCGGTCCGTAAAATCTCAGGTTATTGTCAAAAGTCTTGGATGATGTAAATGTTGTTTTTAAATCGAGGTTATCAAGCACGGCCCAGTTCAAGGCTGCATTCAGGATATAATCATTGGTGGTTCTTTCGCGCCAGTCCTGCTTTACCAATTCGGTTGGATTCACCAAACTACGCAGGAATGCCTGATAATCATCGTTTGGGTCGATCGCGTTCAGGTCGATTTCCAACTCGTCGGCGATGCCATTGACGGGACGCGTTTGCACCGCATCTTTAATATTGATCTGCGCATTTCCTGAAGTACCGGCGCCATCTACAACGGTATTGTTGATCCTTGCTCCAGCTTCAAAAGTGAGTTTGCTGCCAATGCTTTGGTCTAATTTGAAATTGACCACATTTCTGGTAAAGCCAGAACCAATCATCAAACCCTGGTCGGTATTATTTGTCAAACTCAGGCTCAGTTTAGTGTTTTCATTACCACCGCTGATGCTGACGTTATGATACTGTGACAATCTGGGATCGCCAAACAATTCTTCCTGCCAGTCGGTAGGACGCTTGTTTTGGTACAATTCTAGGTCATCATATTTTCCAAAAAACTTCTCAAAGTTTCTCACATCTGCGTCGGAGCGCAATTTGGCAAGTTCATAATTAGCGATAGCAAATTCGTAAGGTGAAAGTACATCGTACCTTCTGTCATTTGGTAGTTGTTTGGATTGCGCAAAGCCATTATACGAAACCGAAATTCTTCCGGCTACCGGTCTTTTCGTGGTAATAACGATTACACCATTGGATGCCTGGGCACCATAAATCGCAGTAGCAGCAGCGTCTTTCAGTACGTTGATACTTTCAATATCGGAAGGTGGAATATCCCGGATGCTGTTCACAATGAAACCGTCCACCACATACAATGGCGAGTTATCCTGGGTAATGGAACCACCGCCCCGCACACGGATCACCACTTCTGCATCCGGCGAACCATCCGTAGTCAGTACGTTTACGCCCGGGAGTCGGCCGGTAATTGCCTGAGCAGCGCTGGTGATGGGAATTTTGCTGATTTGGGTACCCGATAAAGAGGCAACAGAGCCGGTAAGATCGGATTTTTTGACAGTACCGTAACCAACTACGACTACTTCGTCCAAGAGATTGGCATCGGTTGTCAGGGTTACATTGATCACCGTCTTATCTCCTACTCGTATTTCCTGAGGCGCAAAGCCGATATAAGAAAACACCAGTGTGTCATTGGAAGACGCTCGGATTTCATAGCTTCCATCTACATCGGTGACGGTACCTGTACTGGTATTTTTTACCTGTACGTTCACCCCGATTAAGGGCTCGTCGTCACCGGAAACCACTTTGCCACTGATTGCTCTTTGAGCATATGCGGAGGTGCTTCCCAGCAACATCAGGCAGAGTAGCAAGCCAAATGATTCTTTTAAAATTCTGAATTTCATAGATCAAAAATTTCGTTAAGCGAAGGAATAAACAAAATATTATTACAAAACTACCATGCTGTCCTTGATAATGAGGAATTTAGCAGTATGCAAAAATTCACAAAGGAATAGCTCAATTTAACATGGATGCCTACCGTAGCATTTCTCATCATAAACAACTGTAATACAATGCTTTAAAACATCAAGCCTTGTATTCATAAACCACGAATCTGTATTTTTTCACTGTTTTGACATGTTTCCGAGTTTCTCAAACTCCAGACTCGCCAGGATAAATGGTCCGGTAGCTTTTGTATCGTTGCTGCGTACCTCTTCGTTGACATAATATTCGTAGGAACCATCCCGATAAGGCTTGCCTCCTAGTCCGGCTACGGCACAACATTTGTGAAGGTGTACTTCCCCGTTTGGTTCTACTTCAATCAAATGATCGAGCAATCCCTGGTAGCCTTTTTTGGCATCATCCAGAAATTCTTCGGGCAAATAGCCTTGATTCACGCCCTTCACCATAGCATACACAAACATGGACGAAGCCGTAGCTTCCAGGTAATTGCCTTCCCGGTCGCCCTGATCCAGCACTTGATACCACAAGCCTGTCTTTTCATCCTGATATTTGACGAAGGTATCGGCAGTACGGCGAAGAATAGCCAACATTTCCGCACGCTGGGGATGATCTTTGGGAAAAAAATCCAGGGCATCTACCAGCGCCATAGAATACCAGCCCATCGCCCGGCCCCAGAAACAAGGGGAGTTGCCAGTTTGTGGATTTGCCCAACGCTGGGATTTGCTTTCATCCCAGCCGTGATAAAGTAGTCCGGTTTTCGGATCTCTGGCGTGTTTCTCCATCAGGATAAACTGCTTTGCCACATCGTCAAAAACCGCCGGTTCGTTGAAGGTGGCGCCATACTCCGCATAAAAAGGCGAGCCCATGTACAATCCATCCAGCCACATTTGCCAGGGATAGATCAACTTGTGCCAGAATCCTCCCTCAGTAGTGCGCGGTTGCCAGAGCAATTGTTTGCGCAAGGTGGTAAGTGCAATTTTGTATCGTTCGTCACCAGTTTTCTCATACAATTGAAGTAGTAATTTTCCAGGATTTACATTGTCGATGTTGAAATCTTCCAAGTCATAATCCCGAATTTCGCCCTTGTCATTGATCATTGTATCGGCATAGGATTTGGCATAATCGAAATACGCCGATTTCCCGCTTTGCTCCCCAACTTTAAGAATAGAAAGCAATACTAGACCGTTTGTGTAAGTCCATCGGGGTTCTTCCCGAAAATCCGTCATCCAGGCCTCCGGATTGCGCTTCATGATCGATTTTGCCATGCGCTCCGACCAGGGTAAAGTCTTGGAAATTTCTACGGCCGTGGTGGCCGGCTTGAGGATTTCTTCTTCTTTGTCAACCTGCTTGCATTGATAATTGGGCAGTAAAATTGCCAGGAGCAACACAGAACTGACAAAAAGCCTGGAAAATTTTGATTGCAAAAGTATTTTCTCCATTTACATCCGTTTTTATCGTTTATTATTTTATCACTAATATTCTACTGGTTATCAATTGATTACCTTCTTGGATTTTTACAAAATAAGTACCAACCGGCAACTGGCTGACCTCCAGCGAAAACTGTAGCAAGCCCTTCTGGCTGTTAGCGTTTAGTGATTGGATACTGGCGTTCACGCTCTGTCCCGTTACATCGAAAACCTGTACCCGTACAGCTCCGAAACCTAGAGGCACATATTCAATTAAAGCATTGTCTTTTAATGGATTGGGGGAAATTCTCAGCGCATTTTCTGCAATAGTGTGGTCATTTACATCTGTGGTCATTCCAAATGAAATAATTACCAGCGCCGTGTCTGTGCCGCCTTGCGTATCCACCAGTTGATATACAATCGTATCGGGTTCGTTCTGGTCAAGGGGAGTTGTATAACGAATTTCATTATGCAGCAATCGCGCCACACCGCTAGGAGTATTCAGAATCGCAGCAATACGCAGATCGTCGCCGTCCGGGTCTATATCATTGTTTAAAGGATTAATCGTCAATGTTTGACTGGTGCCTAGTTCCAGTGTTACATGATCATTTTGAGCAGTCGGATATTGATTATTAGGATCATTGAAAAGCCCTGCCCCGTTCATCACCATGCCCGGCAGTAAGTTTGGGTCATCCAAAGAATAAGGGTAAAAATCTGAGGGATTGAAAGCAACTCCTCCGGTCAGCTTGGCGCCGCTCGTAAATTCATAAATATTGCCGGTGGCAACCAAATCAGGGTTTTCCAATCCCAGCCCCTGATCTTCGATATTATGCGGATATCTGCTATTGCGAAAGAAATTATTTTCTACCACCACATCCGATTCAAATCTTGCTGCAATACAGTAAGAGTCAATTTCATCATAAAAGGTATTATACACATGTACATCGCCGAAGCGAATGCGCGGCATGCGCTGGTTGAGCCCGCGCCCGGGATAGCCGTCAAACCAGCAATGGTGAAGGGTTACACGCAAATGCCCGCGGTTGGCAATTTCATCGTCGCCGGCGCCGAAGAGCATTACTTTGTTGTGATTGCTGAGCCGTGTCCAGGAAATGGTGACGTAGTCAGCCGCATTGGCGCCGTCCGCCCGAATGTCCAGCAGCCCGTCCGCCGAAGCCGAGAGATCGCAATGATCGATCCAGACATTTTTGCTGTAAATGGTAATGGCGTCGGTACTGTGCGTTTTGCCATCCCAGTCGCCATCATAAGAACCGGTAATTCTTATATTTCTGATAATGACATTATCGCCTTTTATCTCAAGTCCACCGTAAAGGAGTGTGGCATTATGCCCAAGCCCAAGGATGGTCTTGTTGCCGGTCACTCGTACTCGCTCATATAATTGCAAGCTAATAGTGTCTTGTACTAAAATGACATAAGGCTGAGTGGAAGAAACGTAAAAAGTGAATTGACTACGATTGGTAACTGTCACCGTATCGCCGCCTGCGCCGCCGGTAGTGCCACCATTCAAACTCGCCCAACCAACTGGCTCGGCTTCTTGTGCGAAGGAAAAAAGCGGCAACAGCAATAGGACAATTGCAGTACGGAGTTTCATACCCAGTGAGTTTTTACCATTTAGATCAAAATCGTCGTTTTCAAAGTTAGGCTAAAGCTCACCAGGAGGCTATTCCGAAATTAACAAATGCTGCGCTTTAATTTCACCGAATAAAAATTGCGGTGTTTCCTTACTTTTTATTGGCTAATCTGAACTCCTGAGGCAATATTTTTTCAAAAACGGTGGACTGCGTCGCCAAAATTTCGCCGCCAAAGAGCTGAATTGTACCTGCCACATCCTTGGAACGGAGCATTTCTTGCCCACTAAAACGCAAAGTATCCCGGCCTCGGCCTTCAGCAAACTGCAAGGCTTTGCCCGTAGCTGTTTTTAACATCGGCTTGCCGCGAATAGTCAGGCTTTCGTCAAAATGCAGATACAAGTCTTTGTTTTTAATTTCCCAGGAAATCATTTGCGGTGCGTCGGTAATTTCTGGATCCCATTTTCCTTCGAATGTCCAGGCGGCAGTAATATCTTTGGCAGCAATTCCGGATTTTTTTAGGTTGTTCTTGTACCAGGAAAAACCCGTTCCTTCCTTTTCACAATTGTAAAAATAATAGCGATCTCCCCAAAAATACGGGCGATTGCGCTCGGGTTGATCCGGATATGTGACATGATAGATCGGCTTGTCCGCCATATTTTTTGAAAATTTACAATCCAGCAGGAAAAATGCTGCATCGTAATGATGCCTGCCCAGGTGAAACCCCTCTACTCCATCGAAAGTGCTGTTTCTGATCACCAGTTTCTGTCCTTCTTCGGTGGTAGCTGCGTGCCAAATCGCTGCGGTTCTTGAATTTTCATAAAACTTACTGTCGGCAATATAACACCAACCCCGAGGGCAAACAAAATCTACACCACCTTCGAACTCACATTTAGCGTGGTAGTACATGCCCTGCTTATAATTCCAAAGCGAAACGGTGTCTGCACCTTTGCTGAGTATCTTGCAATTATATAATATCGTGCGCGTGCCGGTGCCGAATATTGTAAAAGCATGTGGTCCCACTTTGGGCTGCGTATTAATAATCGTGAGGTTTTTTATTATGATGTCATCTGCGTGAATATTGATCACTGCCGGCCCGATAAAGTCTTTATTTTTCTGCCAATCCTCGCGTAGTTGGCT
The DNA here is from genome assembly GCA_964523725.1 of uncultured Saprospiraceae bacterium. GTDB lineage: Bacteria > Bacteroidota > Bacteroidia > Chitinophagales > Saprospiraceae > JADJNW01. The sequence continues at coordinate 22,553 of CAZGAU010000024.1, read as the reverse complement.
GTATTGTATGATTGTGCTGTCACGATCCTCGCCCAGGAGTGTAATATGATCTTGTTCAATGCGAATTTTTTCAGTATAAATGCCTTTTTTGATATAAATCACAACCCGCTCGTAGGTGTACATCGGCAGGTTATTAATAGCATCGGTCAAGGTAGCAAAGTCGCCACTGCCATCCGCCGCCACGGTGATGTCCCGGTAGGGTTCATGAGCGACAAGAGGTGTAAGGTAAAGTAAATAAAAGCTGATAAATAGAATATAATAACGCATAATTCTATTATTTTTTTAAATATCTGGCTAATTTCAATTTCAATTCCTTCACACCTTCTACAAATAAACCCGCCATTTGCCGGGCGCCATATGCCGAAAAGTGCGTATCGTCGGTCAAACCATCGGGCAATACTTCGTATTCGCCGGGTTGAATGTGCAAAAACAGTTTTTTCGAGCCTTCCTCACCGTGCTCCTCGATAAGCTTTTCGCTCATGCGGTGCATATCCACGAGTGGAACACGCAGTGAATCAGCCACTTGCCTGACAACATCAGGATAGACGCCATGTGTATCATAAAACTTGCCTTGCTCATCAAACCGACGCCGCATGATGGACGTGCAAAGAATAGGCTTGGCTTTCTTTGCTCGTGTATCGTTGACGTATTTTATCAAATTTGCTTTATATTCTTCAGATGTCGAGTAGCGATCCGGCCCTTTATCGGGGTTGCTGTCATTATGCCCAAACTGAATCACTACATAATTACCGGCTTGCACTTTATTCATGATCGTCTGCCAGCGTCCTTCTGAGATAAATGATTTCGTGCTTCGCCCATTTACAGCATGATTGTTAATTATTACTTTGTCATCAAAAAATTCCGGCAGCATCATGCCCCAGCCGCGCTCCGGATGCTCAGTCTTAGGCTTGTACGCCATGGTAGAATCGCCTGCCATGTAAATGGTGATTTGCTTTTTGGGCAAGGAAAATCCAAGAATAGTGAATATGATGAATAGAAATGTAATTCGAAACATAGTTGTAATTCTTTAAATTTAAAGCAATTAGTTGTGGCACATTTCTAAAATGCGCCACACTTATTGCTCATTCCACCTTCCAGTCTTTAAAAATATTCTCCAGCGTGTATTTATCCGCTTCTTCCGCTGTTAATTGATGCGACCAGCCAACGCGTTGGGCAGGTCTAAATCCTGGTCCATTATTATTATATTCTGCATAATAAGCCGTTTGCTCGGCTTCGGGCTTGCCCCAATTGTGCCAGCCTTCGGGCTTGATGTGTTTGTCGAGGAAGCAATTAATAAAAACAGTCTGGGCATAATTGCGCCAGGGACGCCCCAGATAGAACGAGTTTGCCGGAGCGTTGCTGGTAATTTTACAATTTAGAAAAACAAATCCAAACTCAGTGCCTTCCTCCGTAGAGGCCGCAGTGACGTAGCCGCCGCTTTTGCAAAAGATTTCACAATTGTCAAACACCGCGGTTGACCAACCGAATATGAAATCCACTGTACCTTCGATGTAACAGTTTTTATAATATTGGCGACTCTTATTACCATGCGGATATAATGTATCCTGAAAACCAAGGAACCGGCAGTTTTCAAATTTTACCTTATCGCCGTCGATGCGCACCGCCACCGCCTGTCCTACCGGCCCACTGGAGTTCTCGAATGTAATGTTTTTAGCCTCAAAACCGTCGCCGTATATAAAAAAGGAGGAAGAACCAGAGGTACCGATCTCTTCACCAAACTGATTTTTCTTGCTCGCGTAATCATCATAAGTCAAAATAGTTTCATTTACCTCTTCGCCGATGAATGTGATATTATTTTTTGTAGAAGGCAGCATCAACTTTTCCTTGTAAATACCTTTTTTGATAAAAATGACCGTCTGTTTGTTGCGCAAATGTGGCACCGCGTCAATGGCTGCCTGCACGGTAGTAAAATCGCCGCTATCATCCTGGGCTACCACAAAATCATAAGGTTGGGCAACTACCGCCTCATCGCAAGCCAAAAATTGAAATAAAACGATCGATAAAAAAAGCCATTTTTTCATGATGCTACAATTCATGATTTTTGATTTAATTTCTTGTAATTATCCGCTTTGGTATGAAGCAATCACTCAAGTGTGTAAATTTATCGAGTACTCGTATGATATTACCTTACATCTGCATTATATTAACGTGTCACTGTATTACATATTCGTACAAAAACATTCATTATTATTGCTTAAAAACATATATTTTACGGGAAAATACACTGTGAGACTAAACCACCTTACTATTCAATTCTGAACCAATCAAAATCTGCGTAACCACCCCGCGCAGAACTTGCGCTTTTACTACTGAAAATACCCACCTTTGCGCCAATCCAGCCGCCGGCGGCAGCCGTGAATGGTTTGCCAAATGAGGTAAATTTCTTGCCATCGGTGCTGTAGCTAAAGGTGCAAATTGCATCCGGCGCAGCGACTTGCACACGCAGGTAAATATTTTTATCCTGAATGAATGTTTTTGTAATAATTTCTTCCGGCTTACCTTTATCTGCTTGATTACAAATGACTTGAGCCAAGTCAAATCCATTATTTACTTTTGTAAAATTCAGACTCGCGTAGCTTCTTCCCATTATAATGAGTCCGGCGGTTTGCGCGGTATCAGTGGTTTCCAGCGTTATTTTAGTGGTAACGGTAAAGTTGGGCGCAGGAAATTTTTGTAATAACAAATGAGGCGTTTCCCAATGATTGACAAAGCTTTCCGCACGCGGCAACGAGAACAAACGCAGGTAATCCTTGCCCGGCATCAGCGCCGACCAGACTAAATGGGGATTGGCGTGCCACTGCCATTGTAAACCCAGTTCATCATGATTAAATTCGTCGCTTTCCAGAGGCGTTACAATCGGGTAAGTTGCGCCCACATTGGGCTTTTTATACTTTAAAACCGGCTCGCCCGTGCCATCTCCATCCTTGTCCACGCCCATGATGGGCCAGTCGTTTACCCATTTTACAGGTTGCAAATGCACGATTCGACCGTACGCTTCTTTATCCTGAAAGTGAATAAACCACGATTCACCGGTTTGCGTTTCCACCCAGCCACCCTGGTGCGGGCCGTTGATATCGGTGTTTCCTTGCGCCAGCACGATCTTTTCTTCATATGGTCCGTAAATATTTTTAGAACGTAACATCAGCTGCCAGCCAGTAGCCACGCCGCCTGCGGGCGCGAAGATGTAATAGTAACCGTTGCGTTTGTAAAATTTCGGTCCTTCAAGGGTCGGGTGCGCATCATGTCCGTCAAAAACATGCTTGCCTTCATCTATAATTTTAGTGCCTTCTTTATTGAGTTTATGTACTGTTAAAAGTGTATTTACATTCACGCGACTTGCCGCCCAGGCATGCACCAGATATACGTTTCCATCGTCATCCCACAGCGGCGAAGAGTCGATCAATCCTTTTCCTTCCTTCACCAGTACCGGTTTTGACCATTCGCCTGCCGGATCGGCGGTTTTCAGCATGTAAATGCCAAAGTCCGGATCACCGTAGTAAATAAAATATTCACCATTATGATATCTTATACAAGGCGCCCAAACGCCTTTAAAATGCTGCGGTTTCTCAAAAACATCGAGCGGATATTGCTTGGGCAAAGCGTAGTTTATTAACTTCCAGTTCACCAAATCTTTAGAATGTAATATCGGCAACCCAGGCGTGCAATTAAAACTAGAGGCAGTCATGTAATAATCATCGCCGACTCTTATTACATCAGGATCAGAATAATCCGAGTGTAAAATTGGGTTAGTATAGGTGCCGTCCCCATTGTCCGACACCCAAACTTTAGAAACGTAATTTTTTTGTGCAAATCCGTTTTGCAGAATTACCAAGTAACATAAAATCAATAAAACATTATATTTCACAAAGCTCATTTCAATAATTTTAAATACCAACTAAATAACTCCCCCCTGCTAACTGCCAACTGAATCACCTCCCCATCCAGCCGCCATCCACCGTCAAAATCGCGCCGCTCATATAATCCGAAGCCGAAGATGCCAGAAACACAATCGGACCTTTAAAATCCTCTGGTTCGCCCCAGCGCCCTGCCGGTATTCGACTCAAAATCGCCTGACTTCGCCCGGGATCATTGCGTAAAGCCTCCGTATTATCGGTGGAAATGTAACCCGGCGCAATGGCATTTACCTGCACGCCGCTGCCCGCCCATTCATTGGAAAGTGCCATGGTCAATTGTCCGATCGCGCCTTTGGAAGCGGCATACCCCGGTACCGTGATGCCTCCCTGAAATGTCAATAAGGATGCAGTAAATATAATTTTCCCGGAGCCGCGCAATATCATGTCTTTACCAAACTCCCGGCTGAGTATAAACTGCGCATTTTGATTCACTTCGATCACCTGATCCCAGTATTCATCGGGGTGCTCGGCTGCGGGCTTCCGTAAAATCGTGCCGGCGTTATTCACCAGAATATCCGGTGTACGGTGATTTTCTTTATAATGTTCAATAAATTGATATAATGATTTCCGGTCGCTAAAATCAGCTTGATAGGCTTTGAAAGTCCGTCCCAGCTTAGTTACTGCTCTTTCGATGTCGGAACCTTCAAGTTCTAAAGTTGCCGAAACGCCTACAATATCAGCACCTGCTTCTGCCAACGCTTCCGCCATCGCAAAACCGATGCCGCGTTTGCAACCGGTGACCAAAGCCAATTTTCTGTCCAGTTTGAATTTATTCAATATCATATTTTTCACTTTCGACTAAATAACTGTTGACTAAAAAACTGTCGACCAATTATCTAAAATCTTTAAGTTGAACGCCATCCATATCCGTAAATGCTTTATTCTCACCGCCCATGCCCCACACGAATTTATAAGCAGCTGTGCCCGCGCCCGAGTGGATCGACCAGGGCGGCGACACCACCGCATCGTGATTGTGCATCGCCAGATGCCGGGATTCTGTGGGTTCGCCCATGAAATGCACCACAATTTGATCTTCAGGTACATCAAAATAAAAATAAACTTCCATGCGACGCTCGTGCGTGTGCGGCGGGAAAGTGTTCCAGATATTGCCGGAAGCCAGTTCTGTGAAACCCATCACCAATTGGCAACTCTGAATGCCTGTTTCGTGGATATACTGAAAGATCGTACGCTTGTTGCAAAACTCCTGCGCGCCCAGATCTACTCGATTAGCTTGCGCCTGCGTGTTTTTCACCGTCGGGTATGCTGCGTGCGCCGGGCAGGAATTGATGTAATATTGCGCGGGATTATTTACATCTGCACTTTCAAAAATAAGCTCTTTTTTACCTTTACCGATGTACAGTATGTCCAAGTGTTGAAGTTCGAAAACCTCGCCATCCACCGTCACTTTGCCCGCACCACCTATGTTTAAAGCGCCCAGCTCCCGCCGCTCCAGAAAACAATCCGATTTGAGTTCATCATATGTCTCTAATTTTAAAGATTTATTTACTGGCATAATACCGCCATAAATAAACCGATCATAATGCGTGTAAATCATGCGCACGGTATCCGCCTGCATCAAGCCTTCCGTCAGGAATTCTTCGCGCAAACGCGCTGTCTCATAAGCTTTTACGTCTTTGGGATGTACTGCATATTTAATTTCCATGAAATAATTTTTCAAAATTTTATAAAAACTAATGACCATCGACTGTCTAACTATCGACTATTTGACTGTCGACTAATAACTAACCTTCACCGGATTGCTCAATTCATTTACTACCGATTTTAAATAAGCCTCAAAAGCTTCCTGCGTAGTAATGCCATTGGGCTCTTTTTCCCAGGCGCCCAGGAAGTAATAAGTCAGTTGATTATTATTCGGCTTCAATACAACTACATGGCTATGAGCATCTTCCGTCTGTTGCAATAGATCAGCCATTTTAAATACCACGGCCATGCCGAGCAAATCATTATTAAGGCTTTGCTTGCCCCAGGTAGCGAGGTAGCCCCAGGCGCCATCCACACTTTGCAATAACACCGTGCTGTCGAGCTTTACAATGCCCGTACAAAGACTGTCCAAATTATTACTTAAAGTTACATCGTGTTTAGTGAGGCGACTACCGGCGGCAATCGATAATTCAGATGTTACATCCGTTTTTTGACCGGCAATTTCCCAGCCAAAATATGTAGTGCGTATCATGGATTCTACCGGGCCATTTAGTGCTATTTTACAAAAGATAGAATCGGTCATGGCTACGCGCTCGGCTTTGCCGTTGTGCCATTTGCCCAAAGTGCCGATGCCCAGTGATTCTCCCACTTTTAGCACATCCATGCCCCAATCCGACAATTCGTGATACGAATCAAAACCATCTAGCCCTACTTTTTGCAAGACCATATCCGGTGTGGTTTTTCCAAAAATATCGTTCGCATCGCGCCAATCGAGGTAAAACCGATAGCCCACTTTATCCGATTCCCACCCCGGGCCTTCATAACGGATGTAATAAGAATGGTCGGTATGCTCATCGGGCACTCGCAATTCATTTACATTCCGGAAGTTGCCGCCAATGTATTTGCGGTCTTCCCAGGCCCCGCCTACTTTATGCGAAAGCTCCGCCTGCGTGCGCTTCGCAAATTCAGGCTTGGTGTCCACTGTTCGCAGCGTAATGGTTTTTGTTTCACTTGCCGCCAAATCACTGACAAAAGCGATTTCGTCAATTGTACCATCGGCATCGCGGTCGTTGGCTTGAAAAGCAACCGGCGTGTCATCATGATATAAGGCAATATTGGCGAGGTCTAAATCCGGATATTTGGCACGCAATTCCACTGCATCTAAAGTTACAAAAGCATCTGTACGCGCTTCGGCAACATTATTCTGAATCGTTATGCCTAGGGTACTGGAATTTTTACTGGTTTTGCAATTCCATAATAAAATGGCGCAAAACCCGGCGAAGAGGTATGTTAGTTTCATTTTTTGTGTTTGAATGTACATTGCAATAATACTGGAAGTGAGGGTCAAGCAGCGCGCATTTTTTCACAAGTGGTATTCAAAATGTAACGGGAGGCATGAATTGCAGAAAAAATTGCAAGGCGGGTAGTGCAAGCAGCCGATTACCGGGGTAGAATGTGCACTTACTCTGGAATTTTTGTTTCTGCCAGGAGAACAAAATCGGATTCCTATAATTATGATTTATCCCAGCCTGATAAAAAGTCGAGACGCCTTTAAACGGCAAACACGTTTTGCAAGTGGATCACGAAATTATTGGTGAATTTTCCAAAGTAACTGCCAAACTCCATCCTGAGCAACTTCTGGTCATCGTACCTAAATATTATAAAGAATTATCAGATATTAAAATTTAATCCTCAATATTTTTATCAAAACCATCGATTCCCATGACAAAGCCGATCGGCTTTAATTCCTCGGTACGATCGAAAATTAATTTTAAAATACCTCCCAGCGGAATCGCCAGAATGGTTCCAGCAATACCCCAGATAATGCTGAATCCGATCAGCACTAAAATGGTGAACAGTGGATTAAGCGATACTTTTGAGCCGACCACCCAGGGCTCCAGAATATTATTTTCTATGACCTGCGCTATGCTCATCGTGCCCAGCACGCCCAGCACTACGGGGAGCCCACCGGCAGTCACGAGTGCCATAATAATGGCAATCAAACCGCCAATGATATTACCGATATAAGGAATAATGGACATGGCCGCTGCGAACAGTGCGATAGGAATGGCATATTGCAATCCGAAAATTAGAAAACCGATGGCGTAAAAAACCGCCAGAATCAGAATGAGGATAAGCCGCCCAATAAAATATTGCGAAGCCACTTGACGCAGAGAATAAGCCATATCTTCGCCGGCTTCCCGGTTTTCCTCAGCATAAAATTTTAAAATAAAAGCGGTAATCCTTTTCCTGGCCAGCATGAAAAAAACCATGTAAGCGAGTACCAGGAAACTACCGGTGAGGCCCGAGAGAAAAGACCCGAAAAAATCACCCATCCAGGATTGGAAATTGCTCATTTCCTGCGAGATATCATTTCGTATTTCTTCGATTTGCTCTTTTGTAATAATGCCCAATTGATTCACCAGGTAATCCTCTACTCCTTGGCGGCCTTTTTCCAGTTCCTGCTGAATGGTGGCCCAGTCTTTCACAAATTCATTGATCTGATATGTGACAGCGCCCGCCAGCAGGGCAAAACTCAACAATAAGATGAGCAAACAGATCAGAATGGCGCCCCATTGCGGAATACCGACTTTAATCATTTTCAGCGAAAGCGGGGTAAACAACATGGCAAACAAGCCGCCAAAAGCGACAGGCAACAAAAACGTTCTGCCAAAATATAATATCACCACCGCACCTATGATCAAAAACTGGATCAGCACGGCTCTGGAAAGCTTGTGGTCAGGCATGGGTATGGCTTTTTATTAAAAAACAGGAAATTATTTACATGATATGATGGTAAAACTGGGTGCTCCTATAGATGTTCAATTATAAGTAAGTAAAGAGACGCTTAAGTTCAAATAAAAAATTTTATAAGAATTTGATTGTCAGGTTAATTAAAGCTTTCGACTATAAAACTGTCCGACTACTTAAAAATAAAGAAAGTATTACATATTCCTAAAACAAATACGGGTTACCCTTTGACCAAAGTCCGAATAACCCGCATTTTTATGATATAAAAATTTATAACTACTGGTTCTTAACGACCACCTTCCAACTGGCTTACCTTGTACTGCGCACGATCGCCGTACTTACCCCCAGCCTTATTGTAAGCTTGTACCGCTTCTGCTTTTTGACCTAACGCTTCATGGAGTTCGCCCAGGCGGTAGAATGCTTTGTCTTTATCTTCGCCCTCGTACATTTCAGCCGCTTTCATGGCATGGGTCAGGGCTTTCTGATTGTTGCCTTTTTCTTTCAGAGATTGTGACAAATAATAGTGTGCATCCGCCGTTTCTTTGGCAGCCAGGAATGCCTCAGCCGTAGCGATGGCATCATCCCAGTTTTTCTTGCCCCAGGCAATACCCGGGAGCTTGGCGGCATAATCCATGATTTCGACTGCCTTGTCGCCTTTGCCGGTTTTTTCGGCTACTTCGGCTGCCTTTAAATAAGCTTTAACCGCGTTGGCGTACTCATCTTTTCCGGCATAAGCAAGTGCAACGCCTGTGAAATTGTAATACAGATCAGGGTTGTAGTCAATGCCCTGTTGGTAAACCACCAATGCTTCATCATTCTTGTTTTCTTTACGCAGGTCATTCCCCACATAATAAGCAGCAATGGCGCCATTTTTTTTCGCTGCATCAATAATCGTAGCATCATACTCTTTTTCAGGATCTCCTACTTCGATTGCTTCCGCAAATAATGCCAAAGCTGCTGCATAATCTTTGGCATCCGCTTTTGCTTTGCCGTTGTTGTACGCCTCGTATGCCTTAGCACTGGAATCATCCTGGGCGAATACCGCATTGCCAAAAGCCGCAAATGCGAAAATAAGCGTTAGGAAAATCGTCTTCTTGACCATCTTTCATACCGTTTTAGTTAAAAAATAAGCGCAAAAATACCTTTCCAAAACCGAAAAGGAAAATTTTACACTAAGTAAGTCTAAATTTCGTCATTCTAACGGCATTTTTAGTTAAAAAGATGAGCAGAATCCGCTGATTAACATATATTTTTGAATTAGATTCTTTTTGCTGCAACTTTTCCCCAAAAACCTAGTCTTTCCTTCCAGTTTATCACCTATAAAATTTTGCTTATGAAGATTTTTACCCTACAAAAACTGGGCTTACTAACCTTTTTATTGTTGTTTTGCAGCATTTCCCTCTTGGCCCAGGAGAAACGCGGCATCGCCGTAGTTAAGAAAATCACTCGCGAAGATGGCACTACTACCGTAGAAAAAGAACATGTCACCGGCACAGACGGGCTGGTGAAAGAATTGAAATCACTCACTGGCAAAGATGTAAAAATCCATCTGGTCAACGCCGACCAGGCAGACGTAAAGATCAATGAAGAAAATGGCGAAACCCTGATCTTTGTGCGGAGTGCCGCGCATGAAAACGACACCAGAGAAGACCTGGAGCGTCTGGAAGTGATCTGGCATGATGAAAATGGCGAAACGCCCAAGGTTGAATTTAAGAAAACTGTTACCCACGAACGCCCGATTCTCGGGGTTTATACGGATGATCATGCCGATGTACAGGGAATCAAGCTAAATAGCGTGACTTCGGGCAAAGGCGCTCAGGTTGCCGGTTTGCAAAAAGGAGATGTGATCACTTCTGTAGCGGGCAAAGCAGTTTCCAATACCAGCGATCTTCGCTCAGTGCTTGCCAATTACAAACCCGGCGACAAAGTTACCGTTCAGTATCTGCGCAATGATCAGCCGGCTCAAGTCGAAGTAACCCTGAGCGGCGAAAAGAATTACAGTTACAATCCTGGCACTTACAGTTACAGCTATTCTAATCATCGCGATCCCTGCAAGGTATTTATCGGAGTGGGCACGAGCATTATGAATGAAGGACTCCGTGTAGATTATACGGTGGACGATACCCCTGCCGAAAATTATGGCGTACGGGCCGGCGATATTATTCTCGCTTTGGATGGTAAGAATGTCGTCACGCAATCGGAGTTAGTCCAGGAACGTGACAAGCATCAGCCGGGTGAAGCATTTACATTAACGGTGCTTCGCGATGGAAAGGAAATGAAGATTGATGCGCGTTTTAAAGAGTGTAATGAGGAAGATCAGGAAAAATTCCGCCAGGAGCAAGAGGAAAAAATGGAGCGCATGCACGAACGAATGGAAGAGACCAGAGTTCGCATGGCAGAAATGCGCGAGCGCGTACAGTCCGAACGCCGCGAAAATCTGGTGAAGGTAGAAAGAGATGTACGTCCGATTTTGGGAGTCTATGTCAATGAAAGTGCTGATGCCGAGGGCATTGTACTGAGCAACGTGAGCTACGACAAAGGTGCCGCCGCTGCCGGTTTACAAGGTGGCGATGTAGTTACTACGGTAGAAGGACAAGCAATTTCCAGTACTTCGGCATTGCGCAAGGTGCTTGCGGGTTTTAAACCCGGCGATAAGGTAAATGTCGTTTACCTTCGCGATGGTCAGTCACAGCAGGCACAAGTGGAACTTTCCGGATCAAGAGAATACGTAAGTTATATGGTAGAACGTAATCCTTGTGATGTGTTCATAGGCGTTTATACTGCTGATCGTGGCATTGATGGCCAAGGTGTACGTGTAACGGGTGTTATTGAAGATACGCCCGCTAAATCCAGCGGCGTACAACCTGGCGATGTCATTCTGGCTTTGGATGATGCCCCTACCAATGGTCATATGAAACTACGCCAAGAGCGCGACAAGCACCAACCGGGCGATCCGTTCACACTCTCCATTATCCGGGATGGTCAATATCTGGAAATAGATGCGACGTTTAAAGCCTGCCCGACCGATAAGCCTGTCACACCGGTAGAGGAGATCGTCGAAATCGCTTCGGAAGATGCGCCGGCCGAGCAGGAATCAATCCCTCAGTTGGATCTCAATTCCGAACTCAAAGTGGAATCTTTCAATATGTACCCGAATCCAACGGTGGGCATGCTCAACGTTCAATTTGAAGCAGAAGCGGTGCCGACTACGGTTCGTATCCTTGATTCTTCGGGCAAAGAAGTGTACAGCGAGCAACTCAACAGCTTTAATGGTTATTATAATAACCAGTTGAATCTCAGCGGAAAAACGCCGGGTACTTATATCCTCACGGTACAGCAGGGCAAGAAATTGACCACCAAAAAAATTGTCTTGATGCCTCGGGTATAAACACAGGAAATTATTATTTACTTTTTTATAAGCATTTAATAGTTTTAATTATATCAGGATAAATGTTTGAAAAGCCCTTCCACCATTGCGGTAGAAGGGCTTCATTTTATTACATTATAAGTAGTCGGACAGTTTTGCAGTCGATTGTCGAAAGTCAAATTAATCTGACAATCAAATTCTTATGAAATATTTTATTTAAACTTAAGTGTCTCTTTACTTACAACTATTAATAAACGTAAGCCAAAGCAACTTTGTCATTTGCATTAAATGGACGATTCACCCCTGTGCCAATGCAAGCCAGCATCCAGGAATTCGGATCCGGGCCGGTTGGTGTGCCGGGGATGTGAATAGCACCTACTGTACTTGCGCCTTCATTATAGTAAGAACCACCGCAGCTATAGCTACGATCCATGTAATCTGTATGGCGGAAACCGATGCAGTGACCGATCTCATGCGCCAGAATTGTTGCCAGATAGTTTGTACCCGGATTGCTGCCTAAATAGGTGGAATTCACCAAAATCTGGTTGTGCGGATTACCTCCAGACGGGAATCCTGCTGAAGCCAGATAACTGGCGCCGCTCGGTGCTTTTGTAATCAGAATATCCACCGGATAAGCGGTCACGCGCTGGAATTTTACCCTCAGGTTTTCAGCGTTATAGCGGTTGATCGCCGTATTCACTGCAGTAGAGTATGCCGACGGCAAGGTACTGGACATACCCACTCTCAACGTACGCGGCAAGCTACCTACCAGGTTTGTCGTGCGGTACTGCTCAGCTTGCGGTACCCGCAGAACCATGCCTGCGAACGATTCGCGCAATTGCTTGTCACTCAGAAAGATGTCGCCTTCCACGATGTAGCCATCGCCTTCCCGGATTACATTGTTGGTGTTAAAACCCTGTTGAGCAATCAGATTCAGAACTTCAGGTGCAATCTGGTCTTTGTCATTAGCGGTCGCTTTGTCTTCCGTACAAGAGTAGATAGTTACTAAGAGCAGCATCAGTACTGCCAATGTGTTGATTAGCCTTTTCATAAAAAAGAAACTTTAAAATTGGTGAATGAATATGGTTTAAAAATACAATTACGTATCATGGCTTGTGTCATTCAACATAAGCCTTTAGCGCTGCAATAGTGTTTGAGGGACTTTCCTGAGTAGCGTTTCAGGATGTTTCTGAAGTTAAAGTCCCCCGGGGTAGAAATTTCCTCCCGCCCATGGCTGGATGGGAGGAATATTCGTTTCGTGTTTCAAAAATTAATACAGATAATTCAGAGCTACCTTATCATTAGCATTGAATGGACGATCGGTGCTAGCACCCAAGCAAGCCAGCATCCAGGAATTCGGATCAGGACCAGTGGGGGTGCCAGGAATATGTACCGCACCTACGCCAGAGGTTTCCTGACCTTCGTTGCCGCCCGAACCACAGCTGTAGCTACGGTTCATATAGTCGGTATGGCGGAAGCCAATGCAGTGACCGATCTCATGCGCCAGTACAGTAGTCATGAATCCTGCACTGTAACCTGAAGTGTACTTTTTCGCATATTTTATTTCATTATAAGGATCACCGCTACTGGTCGGGAAACCTGCCGAAGCAATATACTGCCCTGTATTAACGATCCGAATATTGATACTGCCACCACTGCTGACACGCTGGAAAGTAAGCCCCAGGTTTTCAGCATTATATCTTGCAATCGCAGCATCTATTGCGCTGGAGAAACCGCTGTTGATACTGCCACTGGTGCTGATGGTGATTGTCCGAGGTAATCCCGTCACCAGATTGAAGGTATGATACTGTTCTACGCCGGCGATACGAAGCAGCGCTTGTCTGGTGGCACCTGCCAGATCTTCCTTATGCAAAATAATATCACCTTCCACAATGTAATGGTCTTCTTCTTTGATCACATGATCCGTACCGAAGCCCAGAGCTTTGATCTGTTGCAGTACCTCGTTCGAAATTTCGTCGTTGATACTGGTCGTCGTGTCATCTTGCGTGCAGGAGTAGGAGCCTGCTGTCAGCAGTGCGAGCACCGCAAAAACGTTGATTAGCCTTTTCATACTAAGTAGTAATTAAATTGGTGAATAAATATTGTGTTAATAAATAATCCACAGAATGAGGCGCCCTTCCCGCTACCTTTTGTAGCGAAGGGAATTTGAATTACCGGTATTAACCGTTTCTTTTAAGCGGCTGTGTGGAATGGAGCTTTAGTGAAAAGGTGTGTTTGTCCCTCTGAATAAAAGAAAACCCGGTAAAAGTCCTCCCGCAGAGGGATGACAGGAGGACTGTAACCAAGTAAAGATTAATATAAATAGCCTAAAGCGACTTTATCATTGTTGTTGAACGGGCGATCCGTAGAGCTGCTCAAACAAGCCAGCATCCAGGAAGCTGCATCCGGACCGGTCGGCGTACCCGGAATGTGCACCGCGCCTACGCCGGAAGTTTCCTGACCTTCATTGCCACCAGAGCCACAGCTGTAGCTGCGATTCATATAGTCAGTATGGCGGAAGCCGATGCAATGACCAACTTCATGAGCGATCACAGTGGTGACAAAACCCAGGCTGTAATTGGTATAATTTTTGGCATATTTTACTTCAAAATAAGGTTCGCCACCACTAGTCGGGAATCCGGCTGAAGCAATATATTGACCAGTGTTCACAACCCGGATGTTGATATTACCACCGCCATTGCTACCGCCGCGAACAAAAGTAAGTCCCAGGTTTTCAGCATTGTAACGAGCAATAGCTGCATTGATACCATCGGAAAGGCGCTGCGTAATATTACGTCCACTGGTGGTAATTGTGATTACACGTGGCAGTCCCGTCACTAAATTGAAGGTATGATACTGTTCTACGCCGGCGATACGCAGCAAGGCTTGCTTGGTCGCACCTGCCAGATCTTCCTTATGCAAAATAATATCCCCCTCTACGATGTAATGGTCATCCTCTTTGATCACATTGTCAGTACCAAAGCCCAGGGCTTTAATTTGTTGCAATACATCGTTCGAGATTTCCTCGTTCAAACTTGTAGTCGTGTCGTCATTCGTGCAGGAGAAAAAACCCACTGCCAGTAATGCAGATAATGCAAATGTGTTGATTAGCCTTTTCATACTAAGTAGTAGTTAATTTAGTGATTCAATATTGAGTTTAATAATTATACACAGCTTGAGGTACCCTTCCCGCTAACTTTTTATAGCGAAGGGAATGTGAATTACCGGTATTAACCGTTTCTTTTAAGCGGTTGTGTGGAGCGTGATCTGGAGGTGTGATTGTCCCGCTGAAAAAATAATACTGCGAAAATGAACCCTCCCGCAGGAGACACCGGGAGGGTTTATTATGGAATATTAGTATAAATAATCTAAAGCCGTTTTGTCATTATTATTGAACGGGCGATTTACATCTTTACCGATACAGGCCAGCATCCAGGAATTATTATCCGGTCCTGTTGGCGTTCCAGGGATATGAATAGCTCCAACAGAGCTTGCACCTTCATTAGCGTAAGAGCCACCACAGCTATAAGATCGATCCATATAATCCGTGTGGCGGAATCCGATGCAATGGCCGATTTCGTGTGCCAGAATGGAAGCAATTGAATTATTGTTCCAGCCATTATTATCGAGATACGTATTATTCACTTTTATCGAATTATAAGGGCTACCGTTGCTGGTCGGGAAACCCGCAGAAGCCAGATAGCTTGCAAAACGGGAAGCCGTAGTGATTTTGATGTTGGCGCTGTTTCTGCTGTTTGTTCTCTGAAATGTAAGGGCCAGATTTTCAGCGTTATAACGTGAAAGTGCCTCATCCAAAGCAGTTACGTATTTGGATGCAAATTTTGAATCTATCCAGACCCGGATCGTAAGAGGCGCTGATACCAAATTCGTGGTGTGATATTGCTCCACTTCTGCTACCCTCAGGGAATTTTTGAGCAAATCTACTCTTTGCAAATCCTCTTTGTGCAACCGAATATCTCCTTCCACGATATAATCCTCATCTTCCTTGATTACGTTGTCGGTGCTGAAGCCAAGCGCTTTAATTTGTTGCAGTACGTCATTCGAAATCTCTTCATTCAAACTTGTAGTCGTGTCATCATTCGTGCAGGAAAAGGAACCTGCAAGTAGTACCAGCACTACAAAAGTGTTGATTAGTCTTTTCATGATTAGCAATTGTAAAAAGTTAGTTAATATGGTAATTCAAAGCAGACCCACCGAAGGGCACCTCTGTTCCGGCTCAATTCGTAGGAAAAGAGATAGCCTGGTTTATTAGCCTTGTAATTTGAATCCTTAGCGTGAGGTGTGGGTAAGGCGTTTCCGCCCGTTGAGGGAGTGCAAAATTGCCTCTGATTTTCTTTTAAATATGAGGCTTCTTTGAAACATTCTCCCGACCTGAAGCCGGGAGGATGTTATTACTAATTCGATGATGATTATTTTTAATACAAATAATTCAATGCCGTTACATCATCGCCGTTAAAAGGACGATCTCCTCCATTTGTACAAGAAAGCATCCAGGACAAATCTGACAACGATGCGCCCGTGGGCGTGCCCGGGATGTGGATAGCTCCTACACCCGCACTTCCTTCGTTGGTTGAAGAACCGCCGCAACTAATGGAACGATCAAAATAATCCGTATGACGGAAGCCGATGCAATGCCCCATTTCATGTGCAATGATAGTAGCTATGCCCTCCGTGCTAAGCCCGTATGATGATTCCAGAATACCACTCATCTTGATTTCACCGTAAGGATCACCGGATGAAGTAGGGAAACCGGCTGAACCCAATATACCTCTTCTTTCATCGCCTTTTTTTAGTCTCGTCATTACGATATCCGCATTGGAAGAAGACGAAACCCTTTGAAAAGTAATGTCCAGATTTTCGGCATTGTACCTTGCAATGGCAAGATCAAGCCCGGCGATCATCCCTGGGCTGTAGCCGTTTCTGCCGCCTTCCGGCGCATACATGGTAATCACTCTTGGCAATCCGGTTACAAGATTATTCGTGCGGTACTGTTCTTCTTCCCCGGCTCTCAGAATAATCGAATGCGGAACCTCATCAAGACGGTTTTCAGGGATGAAAATGTCACCTTCCACAAGGTAACCTCCATCAGTCTTGAAAACATCTTGAGAACTGAAACCCAAACGATCAATTTTTTGCAGCACTTCATTCGGTATGAAGTCCACATCGTTTGCCGTTGCCTTATCTGGTGTGCAGGCATGGAAGCTCACCATCAGGATGAGCAAAGAAAGTGTAAGCAGTGTGTTGATTAGCATTTTCATTTAAAAAAGTTTATAGAATCAAACAAATAGATTAACCACTTTGAATGCATTCCGCTCTTTAGGAGGAAATGCAGATTGGTATCCAATACTGTTTAAAAATGTCGGATGAAAATGCGCGTTCCTGTTGAAGTGTTGTTCTGTGTTTTCTACTTGTTTTGCTAAGGGGGCTTTAAAACTCAATTTTTTCTCCGAATGTTTGACTGTCCGGTCACAAACATAGAGGAAATATTTTAAAATAAGATATGTTGGTAAGCAGTTTGTTTGCCGAAGATTATATTTTTTTAATCCTTCTAATTTTTTACGCCTTTTCAGTATTAAATCTTAAAAAAAAGTTAAATTCTATGAAATAATTTGAACGATTTTCAAGCCGACAAACAAAACAACTTTGTGTAAAAACGGACATAAGTATCAAAAACTGACTGAATATTTTGACTTGATCTAATTTTGTAGAATTATATTTCAGACGTATTTTTTCATTGCCAAAAACACATTTACTTTGCCGGTGCAAAAAATTGAATCACGCTTTAAGAATCCTATTCCATGAAGTTGTTCATAATCCCAATTTTATTGTTGATGGGTTTTCATGTTTTAGCGCAATCTTCCGGTTTCGACTATAAACTGGCGCCGCCTTTGCACGCTCAGCAGAAGCATTTGGCAGCCCGCGCTGCAGAGGCTCGGAAATGGACGCTCAGCCTGACCGATACCGCTGCTTTTCGCCGGTTTTTAATTGAAAAAAATATTGAATGTGAAATTCTGAGTAGCTATACCCCGGCAAATATTCTGGTGATCGAGGCCAATCCGAATGTTGTTTTTGAAAAAATCCTCCCTTCCGAATTCGTCCTGTTTGTCGATCGCGCCGAGCGAGCCCCCCGGGAAGAACTGGCAGTGAGCAACTTCGATCTGAGCGCCAACAAGGTCAATCTGGTACACAGCATTTTTCCTTCGCTCAATGGACTGGGACTTACCGTTTCGGTCAAGGAAAATGATTTTGATAAAAATGACATTGATTTCACAGGGAGGATCAAAAATTCAGCCTCCGGTTCGGGTGCTTTTGCTACCCACGCCAGCATCATGGCAACGATTATCGCCGGCGGCGGCAATTCTTTCTACACGGGCAAGGGCGCAGCCTGGGGCGCCGAGCTGATCACCGCTGATTTTATCAACCTGCTGCCTGAACCAGCCGATTATTACAAATCGCTGGATGTCAACGTGCAAAACCACTCCTACGGTGTCGGCATCGAAAACTATTATGGCAACGATGCCGCAGCCTACGATGCCAGCGTACGACAACGCCCGGAACTCGTACATGTATTTTCTTCGGGCAACCGGGGAAATTTAGCAGACACGCTGGGTATTTATAAAGGACTGACCGGCTACGCCAATCTCACCGGCAGTTTCAAAATGGCCAAGAATATTATCACCGTTGGTTCGATGGATTCGATAGGGATGGTGCCGCTTTTAAGTTCGAAAGGCCCGGCTCATGACGGTCGCCTGAAACCGGAACTGGTAGCTTATGGTCTGGACGGAAGCTCCGGTGCAGCCGCAATGGTGTCGGGAATTTCCTTGCTTTTACAACAAGCTTACCGCGATACGCACGGCGGACAACTGCCTCCGGCGGCCCTGGTTAAAGCGATTTTGCTCAATAGCGCCGACGATGTAGAAACGCCTGGTATTGACTTTCGATCGGGCTACGGCCGCGCCAACGCCTGGCGGGCTGTGCAAACCATGCTTAATGGACAGTTCTGGACCAGTCAGGTTTCGAATGAGGAAACGCAGACTTTATCAATCGATATTCCTGCAAATGCCCGGAATTTGAAAATCACTCTTGCCTGGTCGGATGCGCCGGCCGCACCGAACGCAGCTAAGGCACTTGTTAATGACCTCGACCTGGAACTGGTGCATACAACTACCAGTCAAACCTGGCTGCCCTGGGTGCTCAATGATTTTCCGCAAACCGATTCGCTGATGCAATTGCCTGTGCGCCAAGCCGATCACTTGAACAATGCCGAGCAAATTACCATAACCAATCCATCCGCCGGATCATACAGCATCCGCGTCAAAGGCTTTGAGCTGGCTTCCGCTACACAGGAATTTGCCATCGCTTATCAAATGGATACGCTCGGACGCTTTGCGTGGGCATTTCCCGCCCGGGGTGATAATATCTTGGCAGATGAAACCGCGCTCCTGCGCTGGGAATCCTCTTTGACTAATTCAACCGGACAACTGGAATATTCTTTGGACAATGGCGCCAACTGGCAGTTGATTGCTGACAATATTGATCTGAATAATGGTTTTTATCGCTGGACTCCCCCTGAGATTTTTGCAACAGTCCAATTCAGAATCAATACTGACAATCAATTTTTTATCTCTGAAGAAATCACCATTTCCCAGCCACTCAAAATAGAGGTTGGTTTCAATTGCCCCGATTCGCTGTTGCTCTTCTGGAATCCGGAACCTTCCGTGCAGCTCTATACTTTATACAGTCTGGAAAGCAAATACCTGGCGCCGATTGTCACCACAAGTGACACTTTTGTCATCCTGAACAAAGCCGTTTATCCTTCGAATTATTTTACCGTTGCACCGGTGATCGAACCTGCGCAAGAAGGCGT
Source organism: uncultured Saprospiraceae bacterium (assembly GCA_964523725.1). Taxonomy (GTDB): domain Bacteria; phylum Bacteroidota; class Bacteroidia; order Chitinophagales; family Saprospiraceae; genus JADJNW01. The sequence continues at coordinate 2,950 of CAZGAU010000024.1, read as the reverse complement.
AAAAAGCGCCACCATCAATTACAACAATCGAGCGGTTGATTGCTATCTGCGCGCCTTCCTCGCCAATCTGGTGGACGAAACGGCCCTATTGCAACTTACCCTGGGCACCGCCTACCAGGTACAAAGCATTGCTTTTGAGCGACTTACCCCTACCGGTTTTGTAGAAATCATCCGCTTGCCTGTGGAAAGTCAAATTGAATTCCAATACGCCGATGCCAACCTAGAAGCAGGCATCAATACCTATCGCGCCCGGATCGACCTGGAGAACGGCGCTTCGATTTACACCGAACTGGCGGAGGTATATTATCAGGGCGATGCGGGTTTCTTTATCTTCCCGAATCCGGCGAGTCTGGGCGAACCGCTGAATGTGCTTTCCCGCGGCGGCGATGCGTTGCGCTTGATCCTTTTCGACGGACTGGGACGAGAAGTGCTTAATTATCATCTGATTGCCGGTTTTGAAAATCCGCCTTTGCAAAACCTGGCTGCGGGTGTGTACCATTTTGTCATCTTCGATGCCGATACCAAAATCGGGCAAGGAAAACTGGTGCTTACGCCTTGACGCTTTGCCGGCAGGACTTGGCAAGCAGTCCAAAAGATACCCGAGCGGTAAGTTAAAGATGCTGTTAAGGTCTAGTAAAGAACCTTTGGAAGTCTAGTAAAGATGTTGTACCAGGTTCAATAAAGATGCTCTCTGGGTTCTCATAAGAACCTATTAAGGTGCTTGCTTCATGCTTATTAGGTTGAAATCATAACCTCCTAAGGTTAAAAGTTGAACCCAGAATAGGTAAAACCAAGATGCTATATAGCTTGAACAAAGATGTTGCATAACTTCAATAAAGAACCTGATATAGGTAAAGCAAAGATGCTCTGCAGGTTGAATAAAGATGCTCTGCAGGTTGAATAAAGATGCTCTGCAGGTTCTCATCAGAACTCCGACAGGTTCTTTGCAGGTGTTGAATAACTTGAGTGGAGAAGTTGGGGAGGTTGTGGTATTGGTTATTAAAGTTATCCTGTAATGGCTGAGCAGAATTACCAAAACTTTTTGTTTTATAGCCCAACTTATAATGCTAAATTTGGGTTATTGAAAAAAAGATACTAAAAAATGGAAATCAAAACAGATTTAAGGTTGGGTGATTGCAAAGAAGTTTTAACGTCAATACCTGATAACTCAGTAGATTTAATCTTTACTTCCCCTCCTTATGCTGACCAAAGGAAGAAAACCTACGGTGGTATCCATCCAGACGAATATGTAGAATGGTTCTTGCCAATTTCTCAGGAACTATTGAGGGTTCTAAAGCCTACAGGCACATTTATTTTAAATATTAAAGAAAAGGTAGTTGATGGCGAAAGAAGTACATATGTTATGGAACTAATTCTAGCTATGAAAAAACTAGGCTGGTTATGGACGGAAGAATTCATTTGGCATAAAAAAAATTGCTATCCGGGAAAATGGCCCAATCGATTTAGAGATGCATGGGAAAGACTTTTACAGTTTAATAAAAGCAAAAAATTTAACATGTATCAAGATGAGGTCATGGTACCAATGGGGGATTGGGCTAAAAGCAGGTTGAAAAAATTGAGTAAAACTGACAAAATGAGAGATGAATCAAAAGTTGGCAGTGGTTTCGGGAAAAATATATCCAATTGGGTTGAGAGAGATAAAGCATATCCTACCAATGTATTGCACCTAGCTACAGAATGTAGTAATAAAAGTCATAGCGCTGCATTTCCTGAAGGCTTACCAGAATGGTTTATTAAACTCTTTACTCAAGAGGGAGACACAGTACTAGATCCATTTATGGGCTCAGGTACTACAAATATTGTATCTCAACGAATGATGCGGAACTCAATAGGCATTGAGATACAAGAAGATTATTTTAACCTGGTGCAAGATAAAATTGAGCCAATAAAATTAGTGCTATTTGAAGCAAAAGAAGAATATGAAAAACCTCAACTTAACGGACGTCAGGCAATACGTTGAAGATAATATAGGCTTCTTTCACCAAAAAAGAATTGAAAAACTAGATTCTTTGAAATTGAAAGATGTTCTCAAGAAAAAAAACCCTTACCTCTTTAAAGCAAAGAATATTCAAAAAGCTTCAGACTTAGTTCAGGCTATTGTTGATGCATTTCTATCTTCTAGCGAAGAAGGAATTTTTGGCGATTGGCTAGAAGGACTAGCAATATTTGTTAATAAAAAAGTCTATGATGGCAGAAAATCTGGTATTCCTGGAGTTGATTTAGAATTTGAGAAAGAAGGAATTCGTTTTATTGTCTCAATCAAATCTGGACCTAATTGGGGAAATCATAGTCAAATAAAAAAAATGATTGATAATTTCAACTCCGCAAGAAAAGTTTTGAGAACATCCGGTTCAAATATCAATGTAATAGCAGTAAATGGTTGCTGTTATGGAAAGACAACTACAAAAAATCAATATCAAGCTAAAGGTGACTACTATAAATTTTGTGGTCAAGCTTTTTGGGAATTTATCTCAGGTAATAAAGAATTATACAAGCAGATAGTAGAACCTCTTGGATATAAAGCAAAAGAAAAAAATGAAGAATTTGCTAAATCTTATGCCCAGAAAATCAATATGTTTACAAGAGATTTTATAAATAATTTCTGTAGCGAAAATGGAGACATCGATTGGGATAGACTAGTAGATTTTAATTCTATGCAAATGAAATGACCTCGTTCTTGCGTAATCATGCCGTATTATGCCAATACCTTTCCCCCTTACCCTGAATCAATACAATCCCGTTTTTGTTATATCTTTGAAATAAGGTAAAATAACAATATGCAAATGATCGATCAACATCTGGAAGCTATGACAAGCGCCTCCAAAAAGTTGCTGTATGCAAGAAGAAGTACTGGTGTGGCTTGAGGATATTTAAAAAAGGGACAACACGCACCCGCATCATCCCTTTTGTTGCCAAACAAGTTTGGCGG
>CAZGAU010000023.1:0-45858 GCA_964523725.1 uncultured Saprospiraceae bacterium | reverse complement strand
CGGAGATGCCCGGCAGACCCAAGATTGCCATTTTGGGCGACATGCTGGAATTGGGTGGTGAATCTTCTATTGAACATGAACAGATCGCAGAACTGGCGCTGTCAAAGGGTTTCAACCTGATAGTTTTTGTCGGGAAAGAATTTCAGGCAGCCGCAAAAGAACATGCGGCAATGCATTTCCAAAATGTACAAGCTTTGCGTGAATGGTTTGAACAACAGACGTTTAAAGATTCCTACTTTCTTCTAAAAGGCTCCCGCGGTATTCAACTGGAAAAAATGCTTGCAGAGGAAGTGGCGCATTGAATCTGTAAGCAGTTGACAATCCTGTTAAAGAAATCTTTTATATGCATTTAACAATCTATCAGGAAGTTCGTCCTGACAGGCAAGTTTGTAATCATTGTACGAACAAGGTATCAGGCGGTGACGGTTATATTTTTTGCCGATTTTCACCGGGACCTGCATCCACCAGCGGCTGCTGCGTTGGCTTTTCCAAAAAGTCAGCTGATAATCCATCCTTTTAAAATCCACAATATATTCGGTCAAACCCTCGGTTGAAACGGGGAAATCGTTTTTGCGAGTGGAGTAGCCCTCCAGAAAATACCAGATCATTTGTGCCACAACTTGCGCCGTTTGGTTATTTTGATCCAGCCCTTGTTGAAAGCCAAAAATTCCGAATGACTTGAGTTTGTCGCTCATACCGGCGTAGCGGCATAATTGGCAGGCTTCCTCAGCGGTAAAACCGGTTGGGGCACCAGCGAGTTGTCCCGGTGCTTCTGCTTGTTTGAGTGCTGCAATTTGAAAGCTGATTAAATCCGCATCCCTGATAATTGGCTCAGTCTCAGCTATATCTGCGCGGGCGCTTCCGAGCCTGATACAATCGAAGTTGTTTTTTTCAAGATATTGATAAGCGGCAGGATTGGTATAATGCGTCTGGCAGCCAACTATGCCCAGGTGATACAAGCGGGAGCGGGTACTGAGCAGAATTTCATTGAGGTATTGTGCTTCGTTTTGTTTGTCCTTTTCATCCAGCCTGATGCGTTCGTCAATAGCCACCAGGCTTGCATGCGATTGCAAGCTTTGAAAAGCCTTATACTGAGCGAGCAGGAAACCCGGTTCAGCGCTCAGAATTACAGGTACGATCTGGCTGTCTAACAATTCTTTGAGTAACGGGACAATGAAGGTTTTATCTACTTTGCGAGCATTGCCCAGGTCTGCAACTTTCAGATTTGAAAAAGGAAAACTCATTTGGTACAAGGCATTACGTACGGCATTGGCTTCAGCATCCTCAACTCCGATTAGGGCGATTTGTGTTTGGCGTAGTTCGGGGAGCTGGTCAAGAAAGATTTGAATGTGATTTCCAAGCTGATAGTTCGCTTTCGCGGTCAAAGTGATTGATTCGGGAACAGGTTTAAGCCAGTTGTCCAACATAGAAATTCGCGATTCAAAAATTAAAGATTGAGGAATAAACGTGATGCCCTGCAAATGTAGTGATTCCTTGGAAATTGGACGCAAAGTATTTCTTTTGGAAAAAAATGTAACTTTTTAAATCCTCAGGCGTAAAAAAGGGTGGTTCAATCGTTCTAATTGAAAAATTATTTGTAGCAAGTAAAAATAAAAGGTATTTTTGTGGCCAGCACTATCTAAAATGTTTATAATACTAAACTGGAAATGCTGACAAAAGCGTTGAATCAATCGGTTTTTCGAAATCACGCTCAGCCTCACAAGCTTTTCCATGCTGTGCCATGGGATGCGATCAATAACAAATCATATCAAGAAACCCACAATTCAAGCCTGGTATTGTCCTGAAAGAAACAATATCCCATAACACTTTTATATAGAAATAATCCCTTATGATTATGACAATTAAACGTACTATTTTATTTGTGTTTCTGTTGATTACTGCAACCGCAGTTATGGCTCAGAAAGGCAAAAATGAGAAAAGCAGCAATACTTCCAAACCCACCCCAAGCAATATGTGGGAAGTGGGCGCACATGGAGGTTACTTGTTCAACACGGGTGATATTGCTACAAATATCGGCTACGGTGCTGGACTTCACGTGCGCAAGTCGCTGGATTACATCTTTTCGCTTCGGGGCGAGGCGCTTTATGGTACCCTCAATGGCACGGCATACGATTCGCTGCGAAACTTTGAAAACAATTGGCTCGGCGCTCAGGTAATGGGACTTATCAATTTGAACAGTCTTCGCTGGAATCAGCCCGTTCGAAAGGTAAGCCTCTATGTAGGAGCTGGTGCAGGCGCCAATTACTTCGAAACCACGAGATTGGTCCGAAAGGATCCCCTGGACAGGATGTTTACCAAAACTACCATCCAGCGTGAAATCGCCCCCCACTTTGTGTTGGGAGCAGGTTTTGCCGTACGATTGGGCAAGCGTGTCAACGTAGGCTTGGAACATCAGGCTACTTTTGCGCTGGGAAGCCGCGCTGACCTCATCGATGGTTTTGAAAGAGACGAAGCCGGAGAACGAACCGGGTTTGGTGATATTTTACAATACACCAATGTCCGTCTGAATTTTAATATCGGACGCTCTGGCGATTCGGAGCCTTTATACTGGGTTAATCCGCTGGATGTCGTGTTGGAGCAGGTCTCTCAGGGGCAAAAGCGGCAGGATACAGCACTGAAGGATTCCGATGGGGATGGTGTGATTGACGCGATTGACCAGGAACCAAATACACCTCCTGATGTACCGGTAGATACCAAAGGACGTACGCTTGACAGCGACCGGGATGGTGTGCCGGATTATAAAGACCGGGAGCCTTACAATCCACCGCGGGCCGGTGAAGTGGTAAGCGCAGACGGTGTGATCGAAAATCCGAATCCGGCAGTGCGCCCGGGCGCGGGTGGAGGCGTTTCGGAAGACCGTGTTCGTGAAATCGTGGATGAAATGCTGAAGGATTATAAATTGACGGAGTCAGCCAACGCTGTTGCAGACTGGTTCCTGCCAATGATCCATTTTGGTAATGAAAGTAATTCGATCAAATATTCTGATTACGGCACTTTGGCCGGCATTGCCCGGATGATGAAGAGCAATCCGAACATGCGTCTGGTGGTTACCGGTCATACCGATGCTACTGGCCCTGAGGATGTCAATGATGTTTTGTCTTACAAACGGGCAGAATCAGTTGTGAATCATTTGGTAGAAAATCATGGTATCGGGCGCGGACGCCTGGTTATACAGTGGAAAGGGCAGCAAGAAGCACTGGTGCCTTCCACCAGCAGCTACATGAACCGTCGCGTGGAATTCCGGGTGGCAGGGCCTGAAGATGTGGAAATGGATCCACCATCGGGTACCAGTACTAAAAAGAAAGACGGGTATTAATACTCAAAAACATAGTAATGACATCGCGCTGCATTTCAGGGCGGTGTCATTACCTATTTGTCTGTTGAAATTTGATTTGATCACCTTCCTTTATTCCAAATTCCTCACAAAATCCGGCATTTACCTCTACTACATATTGTGCGGGTAGTTCTGAGGTGACTGGATCAAGCGATTGCGGCGCCGCATGACTTCTGATCTTTACAATCTTCAATCTATCATCTGCAAAAATAATATCGAGTGGAATGTACGTGTTCAGCATCCAAAACGATTGCTCTTCCATTGAATCCATGATAAAAAGCATACCCTGCGAGGATTCCAGCGATTTACGCCACATGAGTCCCTGGGCACGATCCAGGTCATTTTCGGCAATTTCTATATCAATAGTTTGAATGGTTTGTCCTGAACTACCAATAAATTGAAGCTCTCCTTCTTTCTGAAAGCGCGGGCCATTGGGCGATTTTGAGTTCCAGATTGGCATAGTTGAAAAGATAATTCCGGTAGCGAATAATACAATAATGATGGGCACGAGCCAAATTACCCAGCGCCGATTGCGCTGAATTGTGGACGATCCGGTTTTCTTTTTTTTATCTGATTTCCTTTTTGACATTGCAAACTCGAGTTTGTTTTCAAATATAAAAAAGAAAAGGCGCTTCCAATGTTTTGGAAACGCCCCTTCTAAGAATTTTAATTAAATTCTATTAATAACCTGGATTTTGTACCAAGTTGGCATTTGCATCCAGCTCACGCTGTGGTACTGGCCATCTCAGTTCATTGGCATCAGGTGCAAACCCTTTGACCGTTCTGCCCAATCTGATCAGGTCATGATAGCGATTACCTTCAAAGGTGAGTTCCACTCTTCTTTCCAGAATGATTGCTTCAATAAGCGCATCTGCAGAAGCAAAGTCACCCGTAGTAAAGGATACAAAGCTATTACTGTTAGGTACAACAGCTCCCGTAGCATCCTTAACGCGGAGCGCGCGAGTGCGTACTGCATTCAGCAAGTCTATGCTTGTTTGATTTACACCATTGACTCGCGCTAATGCTTCAGCACGCATGAGCATAAATTCTGCCAAGCGCTGAATAGGAGCATCATCGGAATTGTTCGTGAAGTCTTCATATTTTTCAATATTGCGCACGTTATTACCTGCTGAGGTCAGCGTTGTGAACCGCAAGTCTTCCACAATATAACCGGCAGCGTTGATGGCGGCCTGTTGAGTAGGAGTTACAATTTTATTATAGCCATTCGTGATTAAATCAGGAGCGACTACAACATCACCACCCCGACCGTTTACATGGTGGAAAGTTGCCAAAGAACCATTTACCCCAGGATTGTCCTGAGTTGTATGAATAATTACCCAGATTTCCTCATCGGAACCTTCATTTACAAAGAAACCTGCAGGTTCGGATGTAAGTGAGAACGGTCCATTTATTACATTACCCGCCAGGTTGGCCGCTTTGTTATAATCTTGTTGCTGAAAAGCAATTTCAGCTAAGTAACCCATTGCAGCAAAACTTGTAGCTTTACCACGATCATTTGTTTGTGGCAATAACCCCGCAGCTTCTTCCAAATCTGCAATGGCGCGATTATAAACAGCCTGAACGCTTTCGCGAGTAGGGAAGGTAATATCACTTGCATTTTCAACAGGTTCTGTCAAAATCGGCAAACCGGAGTCATTGGCAGAAGATGCACCAAATGGCTTACCAAAGAAACGAACCATTTCAAAGTAAGTAGCACCCCGAATAAAGAGTGCTTCGCCTTTGAGTCGATTCGCCAGATCGGTTGTTAATGCCGGATCTTCAACTGTGGTAAGTGCTTTCAAAACCAGATTGGCGTGGTTAATTGCGCGGAAGCCTTGCTGCCACATGCCTCCCACCTCTGGGTTATTGGCATCTACCTGGATGTTGGAAACATCTACATAGCTTGGGAATGAACCTCTCCATTCACCGTTATCGGCCATAATATCAGGAACCATAGTGGTGTTGGTACCAAACATATCTGATTGTTGCATGGCGTTATAGGCACCAATTAGTCCCGTCTGGATATCCTTCGCAGTTGTGAACGCAGTAGCGGAAGAAAGTGATTGTGCTGGCTGCGGATCATCAAGGAAATCTTCGCAGGATGTGAGCACCAGAATTGATAAAATTAAAATAGAATATGCTAGTTTTTTCATAATTATTGTCTTTTGGATGGATAATTTAGAAACCAAGATTTACACCAAACGTAATTGTTCTGGACTGTGGGCGGCTAAAGAACAAGCTACCTTGAATTGCACCACCATCAGCCTGACCACTTGCTTCCGGATCAAGTCCTTCAAAATCGGTGAAAGTCAACAAATTCTGTCCGGCAGCGAAAATGCGAATCCGGGCATTGTTTTTACCTATATTGTTGAAGGTATAACCAAGTTGAGCATTCTTCAGGCGCAGATAATCTGCATCGGACAGGTAACGCGTAGAGTGCTGGCTACCATTGGTGGTACCACGTGCCTGAGGTATATTAGTATTCGGGTTCTCAGGTGTCCAGGCGTTTAGCTGGTCTCTTCTTTGATTGTAAACCGATGCCATATTGGTAGCATAAAAACGACCTTCGCTCAGGTATAATTGGTGTCCCATCGCAAACTGGAAAAAGACAGACAAATCAAAACCTTTGTATCGGAACGTATTGGTGAAGCCACCGCTGAAATCAGGAATGGCATTTCCGGATACCTTACGATTGGATGTACTGTAAGCACTGGATACACCGCCTTCGAGGTCGCGGAAAAGTGCATTACCGTTATTCGGATCAACGCCTGCATATTCTACCAGGTACCAGGAACCAATGGGCTCTCCTGTTCTGATGAGAGTAGTAGTACCAGTGATGTCGTCGTCTTCACCATCTGCGTTATTATCGACCAATTTCAGTACTTCGTTCGTTACAGTTGCACCGTTTACACCAAGTGTCCACTTGAATGGACCGGTCAAAATATCAACATCAGCCAGGAATTCAACACCTTGGTTTCTAACTTCTCCTGCATTTTGTGTCAAAGTTGCATTCACGATACCGGTAGTCCAAGGAATTGGCACATCCAGCAACAAGTCTCTGGTATTTCTAACGTAGTAAAGAAGTGAACCCCTGAAGCGATTGTTAAATAAACCGAATTCTGCCCCAAAGTCAATGGTTTCACTCTTTTCCCACTCCAGATTTGGATTTTCCAGGCGGTCAAACATGAAACCTGGAATCATATTATAATCATTACCAAAACCGATCAAACCTCTGGCATCAAAGTTACCGATACCGGCATTACCTGCCAGACCATAACTACCTCTGATTTTCAGGAAATTGATGGTGCTGTTGTTTTGCAAGAAAGGTTCTTCAGAAAGAATCCAACCCGCAGACACTGCCGGGAAGAAACCATAACGGCTATCCGCACCAAAACGAGAAGAACCGTCCACACGTGCAGAAGCAGAAAGAAGGTATTTCCCGTCGAAGGCATAATTCAAGCGTCCGAGGAAACCAACAAAGGTTACGTCGTTTTTGGTACCGGTACCACCGGTGATTTCAGCAGCTGATGCCAGCGTCTTTAGGCGGTCATCAGCAAACGTGTTACCCGTAACAAATTGCGTACTAGTTTGCTCACGGTTTACCGTAAAACCAAGGGTGAAATCAAATTCTGAACGTCCGATAAAGTCAGTGTAAGTAGCCAGGTTGTTCCAGCTATAGTTGATTACTTGAGCATTGGCAGCATCGGCAGAACCATCTGCACCAAAACCATCCGTTGTGAAAGAAGCTTGCTTTAGAAGGTCTTCCACTTGCTGGAATTGAGCACCAAATTCAGTTCTCAACTTCAATTTTGTAATCGGACGGAATTCAAGATAGGTATTCGTCAGAATCTGAGTAGTCGTGGCAGTAATATCCTGACCTACGATGTTTCCAAGTGGCGTACCGGCAAACTGGGTACGACCAATACTGGTAGGTGCCACATTACCCACTACTTCACCATTTTCATCGTAGGCTGCTACATTCGGGAAGAACAATACAGCATAAGTTTGAGGGGAAGCTACATTGTTGTCTTCATTCTGGCGTGTGTTTACCGTTCTGGTTGGGTTTAGCTGGATACCTGCAAGCCACTTATCGCCGAGCTGTTGCTCAACATTGGCGCGGAAGCTATAACGCTTCAGGTTTGTACTCTTGATCCAGCCATTCTCATCTCGGTAAGTACCGCCAAAGAAGAATTTCGTGGTTTGCGTACCTCCGGAAACACCGGCATTGGTCTCTTGTACATTTCCTTGTTGAGAAACCAGATCAATCCAGTCAGTATTTGGCTGGCTGGCAACATCATAGAACTCGTTGGCAGGAGAATTACGGTAGGTTCTGGTTCTGTTCCACAATTCTGCGTATTCCTGGCCTGTTAGCAGATCGTACTGTTCGGTGGCTTCTGACCAACCGGCATAATAACCAATATTTACGCTCGGCTTTTGATTATACTTACCGGATTTAGTTGTAATCAAAATTACACCATTCGCACCACGCGACCCATAGATTGCCGCAGCGGCTGCGTCTTTGAGTACATCTACCGATTCAATATCATTTGGATTGATGTTCAGGAGTGGGTTGGTACCAGGACCACCTAAAGCAAACTGACTGTTCGTAGCATCATTTAGGATCAATCCATCCACAACAAATAACGGTTGATTGCTAGCATTAATCGAACCAACACCCCGTACACGAATAGCCTGTTGTGCACCGAGCGTACCCGAGTTTCCAGTAATATTTACACCCGGAAGACGTCCTTGCAGTGCACCTTCGAAGCTTTGTACCGAAACATTTTCAAATGCTTTGGAATCCACAGAAGCAATAGAGCTGGTCACACGAGCTCTGGATTGGCTACCATAACCGGTTACCACCACTTCACTTAGTTGAGCAATATCAGGTTGTAAGGTAACATCTATTACATTGGATGCACCAATTGTTACTTCCTGTGTTTCAAAACCGGTATAGGAAAAAACAAGTGTGTTGGCACCTTCGGGAACATTTAAAGAGTAATTTCCGTCAATGTCGGTTACCGTTCCCGATGAAGTCCCTTTGGCAAGGACGGTAGCGCCAATTAAAGGCGAATTTGTGTCATCGACGACCTTCCCCGTCACAGTACGCTGAGCCCATAAAGAGATAGCGCTGACCATGAGGATGGTCAAAACTAGTGAGAGTTTTTTCATAATAGGATTGAGTTTTAGTGAAAAAAAAACAATATAAAATAATACCGCATGGCGGTAATAAAATCCTATGTACTAATTCAATATGTTCAAATCGGGATTTTTGATACGATTGTTTAAAATATAAGAAATTAAATTTTAAAATTCGAGGCTCTATATTAATAATCGTATGAAATTGTCTTTATGCTGCCTTCGTCGATAAAAACCTGCATTTTGTCGATGCAAACTGTATTAAAACCGCTTAGTCAGAAAAGTGTTCGGAATTGTTTGAATAAATAAGTATGATTTGTAAGTGCGGGCAGGTGTAATAAGCGGTTTTTTAGAGCGCGTCAGGGAAGCAAATTTTATTCAAAAACAAGGATTTATGTAATAAAAAAGCCCCTTTTCAATGACTTTTGAGAAGGGGCTAAAAAAAAATGAAATTTTATGGATTAATAACCTGGGTTTTGCGGTAGAGCAGCTCCAAGGTCAATCTCACGCTGTGGAATTGGCAATACGATTTTCTGATCCCCAGGGCTTGAAATTCCTGCTCCAGGCCCAGTGGTACGTAAAGGTTTGCCATTGCGCAGCAAATCCATCCTGCGGTGTCCTTCAAAACATAATTCCTTGCGTCTTTCCAGGAGGATACGATCCAAAAGCGCATTGGCATCAGCAAAATCGGCAGCAGTAACCGTTGCCAAACCTGCTCTTGCCAGCAGTGGGTTCAGTAGCAGAATGGCGTCTGCGTTGACACTATTGGTACTTTTTACCAAGGCCTCTGCTTTGTTGAGGGTTACTTCGGTTACCCGCATGATCGGGGCATTGTCGGTATTGGTTACACCATCTTTAAACTTATTGGTAAAGGTAGCCGCATTACCAGCCGCATCTGTACCGGTGAAAGATAGTGAAGTAAAACGTCTGTCATTTACCCTGTCGAATGCAGCCAGCAGGTCTGCGGAGTATGTTGCATCACCACGACCACCACGTGCGGCTGGCAAGTGATAACCTGCCCATCCACCAGCACCCGTACGAGAGTTATCAGTAGTGGTCATCTGAATGGAGAATACATCTTCCGAAGAGTTGGCATCGTAGAAAGAATAATCAGGCGCTAAGCCATACAAAGCTTTGTTTGCAAGTACTGCGTCAGCATATTGAATAGTTTTTGCCCAATCACCTTTGTACAAATAAAGACGAGACAGCATACCATTGGTAGAACCTTGTGTGGCGCGACCACGTGTTTGATCAGCAGGTCCGTATTTCTCTGGCAGAGCTGGTAATGCTTCCAGGAAATCTTTCTCAATTTGTGCGTAAACTTCTGCAACTGTATTTCTGGCGGGCATAATCACGCTACCTTCCAGGATGTTTGGTGTAAGGACAATCGGTACACCAGGCGTATTGCCATTGGAAACATTAAACGGCTGACCGAATAAATTCACAAGATTGAAATAAAGCAACCCGCGCATAAACTTAGCTTCGGCAATAAACTGATTGCGCTCTGCATCGGTAAAGCCAGGGTCTTCAACCTTTGGCACATTTGTAATCACTGCATTGGCTGCTAATATTGCCCGATAGTGGTCTTGCCAAATTGTGCGTATGCTACCGTTGTTGGATAAGGTAACATAATTATTGATCTCTTGTAGAGTTGGGAAAGAGCCAACAAATTTCACATTGTCAGCCTGATATTCCGAGATAACGGCGGTTATAGAGCCGAACACATCGAAATCCTGGGCCGCACTATAAACACCAACCAATGAAGCAAAGGCTGCTTTTTCATTAGCGAAGGCAGTACCAGTAGAAAGTGACTGCTCCGGTTCGATTTCCAGCAAATCTTCGCAGGCTGTAAATGCCAGTAGCAAAGGAAGCAGAAAAATATATTTGAATTTTTTCATTTTCTTCAAACGTTTTGGTTTAACAAAATTAGAATGTCGCATTTAAACCGACAGTGATCACTTTCGCCTGTGGTGGTGTGAAGAAGGACTGTCCCTGGAAAGTATTGCTGGAAGCATATCCTACTTCCGGATCCTGAGCTCTGCCTTTCCAAAGATCTTCGTCGGCGCGCAGTGTCCATAAGTTTTGCCCCATCACATATATGCGGGCACTCTGGAAGAATTTTGCATTCACCTTGTTTGCCGGAAGGGTATAACCCAATGTGATATTGCGCAAACGCAGGAACGAGCCATCAAGTTGCAGACGGGTAGATGGCTGTGCAAAAACGCTTCTGGTCGGGCTGGTTGGCGATGGAGCAAATGCACCTTCCCGATTCGTTTCTGTCCAGTAGTTAAGCAGCACTCTTGCTTTGTTAAAACCACCAATCGGGTTTTCAGTGAAACCGAAATCGCCTAGATACACGTCATTACCATAGGTAAAGTTGAAGAACACGCCCAAATCAAATCCTTGATATCGGAAGTTATTGGTGAAACCACCTGTGAAATCAGGAATAGCGTCTCCGGTAATCACACGATAGGCAGCTGATGGGGTAGTTACAATATTTCCTTCCGTATCCAGCCATTCGGCGTTACCATTACTGGCATTAATACCTACATAACGAGGCAAGTAGAAAGTGTTGACAGGGTAACCTTCCACGGCACGTTGGTTATTTCCACCTACAAAACGACGGCCCTGTGCATCAGTAGGAGCACCCGGGAGTGAAGTTACTTCGTTGGTCACAAAACCCATGTTCAGGTTGGTTGTCCATTCAAAACCACTTTGCGTGCGAACGTTAACAGTTTCGATGTTCAGATCAATACCCCGGTTTTGCATTTCCCCGGCATTTTGAGTGATGATGGAGAAACCGTTTACATCTGGCAATTCAAAGCTCAACAACATATCGGTTGTATTCTTGATGTAATAGTTTACATCCACATTCAAGCGGCGGTTAAACATTTCAGCAGAAATACCTACGTCAAGCTGAGCGGTTTCTTCCCATTTCAATGCGGGGTTGGCAGGTTGGTTTGGACCAATACCCGGCAAACCGGAATAGTCAAAGGCTACACCACTACCAAAAAGACCAAGCGAGGAGAAGTTACCAATCCGGTCATTACCGGTTGTACCATAACTTGCGCTTAATTTCAAGGTATTGAGGAATGAAACATTTTGCAGGAAGGCTTCTTCTGAAAGAATCCAACCTCCGGATACCGCCCAAAAAACACCGAAGCGATTATCGGCGCCAAATCGGGACGAACCATCCCGGCGAACTGCACCCTCCAGGATATAGCGATCCTTTAGACGATAGTTGGCACGCACAAACTGAGAAAGCAGTCCCCATTCGGTACGGTTAGCATTGGTTGTGGTTGGCGTTGCTGCTGAAGCCACATTGCGCAAAGCGTCCGCAGCAAAATTGCTACCTGCAACGACCGTTTGATCAAACTGCGCCGTTTCATAACTGAAACCGGCAACTGCGTTGACTGCGTGATTGCCAAATTGTTTGTCAAAGTTCAAAGTATTGGTAGTCAGCCATTTATTGTCTCTTCTGATGTTATTAGAAGCATTTCCACCAGGTGATACGATATCCGGGTTGCGGGAGGTTTCCGTAGTAGAGATGTTATCCACACCCCAGTCAGATTTAAGTGACAGTCCTTCCATCAGGTCGAATTGGAGATAGGCATTCGTTGTGAGACGGTCGGTTATCAAGTCATTGATAGAGAGTGCTTCAATGGCTAGTACGTTGGCAATGAAACCCGTATTTACAAAGTTTCCGTTGGCATCGTACGGTTCTACCGTTGGCAATTGCAAATAAGCAGATGTAAGTGGTGCAAAGGTGTTGTTCTCTGAACCAATACGATCGTTTGCGGCACGGGAAACACCAACATTAGCCCCAAATCGGAATCTTTTGGAGAAGGTGTGTTTGAAGTTCAAGCGGCCATTCAAACGATCCAGTTCGTTGCCAATCGCGTAGTTAGACTGATTCAGGAAAGAACCACCCAAATAATACTGAGTAACATCATTACCCCCCGAGAAATTCAAGGTGTAAGAGTTGATTCTACCGGTTTGCAATACGGCATTCGGCCAGTCAAAACCTGTGTTCGGGAAAGTACGGTTATTGTATGCCTGTTCAAAAGACCGGAATTCATCGGCATTCATCATATCCAATAAAAATGTCGGTTCCGACCAGCCTGTGTAAAATTCTGCGTTGACTCTGTTAGAACCAGCTTTACCTTTTTTCGTGGTAATGAGGATTACACCATTGGAACCACGAGAACCGTAGATCGCAGCGGCGCCTGCATCTTTCAAAACCGAAATAGACTCAATGTCATTTGGGTTAATATCTGCCAGCGGATTGAGCGAGGCGCCACCCTGACCACCAGAATACGTGCCATCATTCAGTGGTACACCATCTACAACATAGAGTGGGTCACCACCGGCGTTGATCGAGGCTGCACCTCGGATACGTACCGTAGCGTTGGAACCAATAATACCGCCATTGCTGACCATTTGCACCCCTGCAGCTTGTCCCTGCAACAATTCCTGAGGCCCTACCAGGGGGCGGTTTTGTAGTTTCTCGGCACCTACCTGTGCAACACTTTGTACTTTAAAGCGTTGACTTTGAGTGCCATAGCCAACAACCACGACATCCTGTAAAGTAACACCGGAAGCCATGGTCACATCTACAACGTTGGAAGTACCCAACACAATTTCTTGGGTATCATAACCTGTGTAGGAAAAAACGAGGGCCGTGGCACCTGCGGGAATTTCAACAGTGTAGTTTCCCTCAACATCGGTTACGGTACCAGTAGAAGTACCCTTCACCAAAACGGAGGCACCGATGAGTGGCACATTTTTCTCGTCAGTGACTTTACCGGTTACGGAGCGCTGTGCAAACAAAGCCATAGCACTACACATAACTAGCATCAAAACTAGAGAGCGTTTGTTCATACTAATTCAATTAAGTGGTAAAAGATAATTTTGAAAACCATCCAAACACCAAATCTAAAGAAAGGTTTATAGATAAATTCAAAATAGTAAATGCATTCGTCTAAAAAATATCCATATTTTTTAGAATAGTTGATTTTAGTGGCTTTCAGACTTGTAAAAAATACATTTAATTATTCCGTTATAGAAAATGACTTTTAGGACTTTTAAACCATCAGCAACAAAACTTCTTTAACTTTGCAGGTGTTTAGCAATTGTCATTGACGGAGAAAACGGAAAAATGGTAAAGGTTTTGAATCAAAAATTGCAAATATCCCAACAGGCGGAAGCCTTGATCCCAACTCCCTGGGGCAATTTCCGAATGATTGCTTTTGCTGATAACGAAAACAACTGGATGCCGCACCTGGCCCTGGTACACGAAAACTTTGATCCGGAAAATCCGGTTTTGGTGCGGATTCACTCTGAATGTCTTACCGGCGATATTTTTCATTCCAAGCGCTGCGATTGCGGCGAGCAACTCGAGCAATCCCTCGAAATGACTGCTAAACAGAGTGGAGTAGTGCTCTATCTGCGACAGGAAGGGCGTGGCATTGGCCTGATCAACAAGCTGAAAGCCTATAATTTACAAGACCTCGGCCTGAATACCGTGGACGCGAACGTTCATCTTGGCTTGGAAGTGGATGCCCGACAGTACAATATTGCTGTGGAAATGTTGCTGGCACTTGACATCAAAAAGGTTCATCTTCTCACCAATAACCCGGATAAAATCGAGGCGCTTGAGCATTCACCTATAGAAGTACTCAGCCGTGTGCCGCTGGTAATCAAACCGCAAAAAGAAAATTATAACTATTTGAAAACCAAGAAGGAAAATCTTGGACATTTGTTTTAATTATCGCTTCACCCATTTCAGGATTTCCGTGCCTTGATCTGTTTTGAGCTGAATCAAATAGATACCAGCGCTTACATCCTGCACATCATATGAAGATTTTTCCTGATTCCAGCTTTTGACTTTTTTTCCAAGAAAATCGAAGATTGTGACTTGTAAAAGCTCAATATGGGCGGGCTTTTCCAATTGTATTCGGTCGTGCCCGGGGTTGGGATAAATCCTGATTTGATCTTGTAATAACGGAACATTTGGGGCATTGGTCGTTGTACCGAAAACCTGCGCGAGCCTCGCCCAAAGCTCATCGTCAAAAGCAGATAGCGCCAGCCTGCCTTCGGCGGAGTCGCCCATACGCACCACCACAATATTTTCACTCGGATAAATGTAGATTTTCTGGTCGTTTTTGCCCAAAGCCATAAACACCTCATCCGGCGCGGAAGGCAGCAAATCGGAGGGGAAAACGACTTGCGATTGGGGCAGCATAAACGCTTCTTTTCCATTGAGCCACCACAGGTAGCCGTAAGATTTATTCAAATTCTGGGAAGTATGCACCATTTCGTTATAATAAACAGTATCGCTTAGCACCGCTTCTCCGTCCCAAACACCTTTGTTTAAAGCCAGCAAGCCAAAGCGAGCCATATCCCGCGGGCGGCTCCAGAAAACGTAATTTAGCCAAAAGCCGGTATTCATGCCTATTTTTTGCTTGATTCGCTGGTTGGTGAATTGCTGAAATGTCTGACCGGCAGCAGCAGCAACCACATCCTGCACCAGCCGATAAGGTGCATTGTGATAAGCCCAGCGTGTGCCGGGATCGGTTAGGTATTGCAAACATGCAGGTTCCAGGCAATTATCGGGATCAGGAATGTCGGAAGTAGGTGTTAGTCCATCATCAAGTCCAGTAGTCATCGTGATTTGGTGCCAGATAGTGATCAGGTTTTCTTTTTCCTGAGGAGCGCTGGTCCAGCCCTTTCCGAGATAATCCGAGGTTTTATCATGGATGTCAAGCAGTCCTTCCTGTTGTGCAATTCCAACCAAAAATGCCGCCAGGGATTTACCCGCCGAAGCCCAGTACCAAAGACTATCTTCTGTAAAGTCGCCGTAATATTGCTCGATCGCGATTTTTCCGTCTTTTAGCACGATAAACGCCTTGGTGTTTTTTTCATCGAGCCATTGCAGTAAGGGCTCGATTTGACTTGTATTCCATCCCGCTTCCTGCGGGGTGATGGTCGCCCATTCATTGCCGGTTTTGGGTGGGAAATAAGGCTGTGCATTACAAACGATTGAAAAACAAAACAATATTGGAAAGGTAATAAGTAATTTCATAATCTGTTATGATTAGTATTCAAATGATAGCATCTTTTGACCAATATTATATAATATCGTTTAAAAACAAACCCGGAATTTTTTATATTTATAAAAATTTGGCAAACATGAAAGCAGTCCTTGTAAAGGAGCCTGGTGACTCCCAAGTTTTAAAAATCGGTGAATATCGCACGCCTCAGCCGGCGGCAAACGAAATTTTGGTAAAAGTACATGCCACTGCGCTCAATCGTGCAGATATACTGCAACGTGAAGGTAAATATCCGCCACCCAAAGGCGAAAGCGAAATATTAGGCTTGGAAATGGCTGGCGAAGTAGTAGAAATGGGGCTCGAGGTGCAAAAATGGCATCCCGGAAATCGGGTATTTGGCTTGTTGTCAGGGGGGGGGTATGCCGAATACGCCATTATCCATGAAGATATGGCATTACCTATTCCTGAAGGAATGACTTATGAAGAAGCAGCCTCCATTCCTGAAGCGTTTTTGACTGCTTTTCAATCTTTGCAATGGTTGGGACGATTAAAGCCCAGAGAAACAGTGCTGATCCATGCAGGCGCAAGCGGGGTAGGAACCGCGGCTATTCAAATTGCCAAACAAATCGGTGCGACCATTTTTGTTACAGCTTCGGGACATAAACACGAATTGTGTTACGAATTGGGCACTACCAAAGCGGTAGATTACCATAAAGAAGATTTTGAGAAAATATTCCTGCGTGAAACTTATAGCCAGGGTGTAAATGTCATTGTGGATGTAATTGGAGCACCCTATTTACAAAAGCATTTGAATTTACTGAGCATGGACGGTCGTATGATTATGCTTTCTATGATGGGGGGTGTAGAAATTGAAGCATTAAAAATTGGCAGTATTTTGCGTAAGCGGCTGAATATTATGGGCTCTACATTGCGCAATCGTTCTTTGCAATATAAGGTTGAATTGACCAGAGATTTTCGGCTCTTCGCCTGGGATTTGCTTGCAAAAAAAGAACTAAAAGCTGTGATTGATAAAGTTTTTGACTGGAAAGAAGTTGCACAAGCACATCAGTATATGGAAGCCAATAAAAATGCGGGGAAAATTATTCTGCGAGTGAGCTGAAAATGACGAACGCCCCGCCAATTGACAGAGCGCCCGGTTAGTTTTTTCATAGTGTAGTTGATCCATCCTGTTTATTTGCCTCCGGATACGGGTTGCTGTGACACGGCAATCGGTTTGGCGTCGGATGCTGGTACAACCTGCACCACTTTACAGTCCCAGGTGGGATTGTAATTACTATCCTCGCCGCCATATTCGCACACCTGTACGGTAGATTGCTGACTTCCGGCCGTAGCTACGGTAAATTGTTTCTTGTACATTTCGGTGTTCGTGGTGTATTCAGCCTGATAGACCCGCTCCAATCCGCTGCCATTCCAATAAAAGAACGATTTTTCAATACCGGTAGAGCAGCCGATGGTCATGGTACTGGCTTCGATTACAGTCAAACCTTCAATCGTCTGGCTTTGCAAAATGCGCAGCATAGGACTCGAAGCGCACTCTTCAAAGACGCACAAATCGGGAACTATCGTTTGGCTAATTAAGCGGTTGCATTGTAAAATCCGGATTTCGGCATTGATGTCTCTTGGGTTCGTTCTGGCCTGCCCGGCAACACCGAGCATGACGAACTCGGGGAAGTTATCGCCGGTAATATCAACCTGTCGCCATCCCTTGGCAATATGTGCCCCCCAGATGTAACCCTGAAAAGCTTTGCCGTTTTTATCCAGCCCTTTGACGTGGTACCAGATGTCTTCGTAGCCTTTAATCCGGTCTTTCGGTACGTAATTTTCGGAATAAGCAATGTTGGTAACGGACCAGCCAATAGGCAGTTGTGTAATAATGTTTGAACGTGTTGAAGGGCTTTGCCGTACATTCACCTGGTCAGAAAACGTGTAAAGCGTGCTGCGATCGGAGTAGAGTTGTTCCACTTGAGATCTTTCGTGGAACCATTCAAAAAAGTTGCTGTAGTCTTGCGCAACGAAGTAGTCTTGCGCGCTGTTCGGAGTGGACTGCACTAGGAGCAGACCTGCTAATAACAAATTGGATCTCATGGGAATAGGTTTAGGGATTGAACGTATCTGTCCTACTATTGTTAAACTTGTTGAATTTTTTAAATATTGCCCTAGTTGGCGAAAAATTGTATTCATGGGAGTAAATTATCTTCAGAAATATTTGGCTTTATACAGATTACAAAGAATAACCTTCGTAATTAGTTCACTTTTTATGTTAAATTTTCTGCAAGCGCAACCTCCACTCGACAAACATCAATGGGAACACCGAATTCTGCTCGTTTTTGCGCCGGGCAGCAACCACATTCTCCTTCAGAAGCAATTTTATCTTTTGACGCAGGAACAAGAAAAAGTCACAGATCGCGATCTGATTTTCTATAAAATATATACGGGGGAAGGCGCCGGTTCGGATGGGCAAGGATTGAAAAAAATAGAAATAAAGACCATTCGCCGACAATTTGAAGTACCTGCCGATCAGTTTGCTGTAATACTTATTGGTAAAGACGGCACCGAAAAGCTCCGGCGTTGGTCAGTGGTTCCGCCAAAAGAAATTTTCGACCTGATCGACTCCATGCCCATGCGCCAAGCCGAGATACGCCGCAAAAACGGAAAAAACTGATACCCCAATCACCGCTTCATCTCTTTCCACTACCAAATTCCTCAAAAATCTGCATATCCAGAAAACCACGCTGTTGGGCATCTTCGGCGGCTTCGCGGTAACTGTTGACCAATTTGATATGCGGTATGCCCGAATTTTCGATCAATTCCAGTGTACGGCGCCGGCGGAGCGGTTCTTTTACATCGTGAATATAAATAGCTTTCACCTGATCGGGAAAGGCTTTGGCAATGGTGATATAAATTTCGGCGTCTTTTTCGCCGCTATCGCCAATCAGAATAAAAGGCAGCTCGGGATACATGCGCAGGATGCGCGCCACGCTGGAAATCTTGTGCCCGCGGTATTGCTTGTCCAGAAATTCAAACGGAAAATGACTTGGGAAAATTCCTATGTCTCGCAGCAGCAAAGGCCCCCGGGGCAATTCATTTAATTCAATAAAATCTTCCAGGAAGTCGTACAAATTCCAGGGACTTTTGGATACATAAAAAACCGGATTGCGGTTGGCGCCCTCTTGCCCTCTTTGCAAAGCCCTAAAAAAGGCTTCTACCTCATGGAAAATCTTGCGGTTGGTCGCGTTTTTCAAAAAAGTATTGTACAACATTTTCAACTTGAGCAGCGAGGTGACTTCAGTGATCAGAATCGTATCATCAATATCGCTGATGACGCCAAATTCTGCCCGGCTGGGCACCAGTATTTTCGCAGTTTCGATCAGATCAACTTCGCGCCGGCGGGTGCGTTGCAAACGAATAGTAGCCTTGCGCCATTTTTTATCACTGGTTTCCAAGGGGTTATCCAAAGGTGCATCCAAATAGAAATAACCCTCGCGGTCGGTGATCAGATCGAAAGTATTGTAACCAAAAGTTACCGTGAGCTGGGCGCCGCGAATCTCCGCGCTACCAAATCTTTTATAATTATTTACAATGTTCCGCCAAACCGAATCCCTGGGAGAAGTGGTAATCACTTTGTTCTTGAGCACCCGTCCTTGTAAAAATATGTGGTCACGCCGGCCATAGCCGCGGTACGCTAAGACCGAAATCGGCGCTTTGCCGAACAGACTCAGAAAAAGCTTCACATAATATTTCAGATGGGCGATAAAGAGGAGGATTCCCCGAAGAATTCCCAACAAAAAGCGTTTCCACAGGGGCATCTTGTTTTTTCGGGCAAAATAGGCAATCGGTTCGGGATTGTACAACTCCCGGACTTAGTTTTTGGATGAATTACCTTTTTCAAAGGACAAAATTGCCGAAGCATCAGGCACGATACTCCGGCAAGTTCAACTAAAAACCGATTTAGCGTGAGAATGTCCTTATTACGAATGGAATGTTGTTCATAGCCTTATGCTTCAATTAACCTACAGATAAATCGGATCGGGTCGGCGATTTGTTCATTACCATGACTGAAAAACGCGGCAATGCCCTTATTTCTTTTCCATCAATTTAAAAACAAGAATAGTCGTGGCCAGCGTGGCCGTAATAGCATTGGCCAGGATGATCGGTATGTCTTGAATCAACAGCCCATAAGTTAGCCACATCAAAGTGCCCACGGAAAGCAAAGCATAGGTAGAAAGCGATAAATCCTTAGTGGAACGGGTGCGGATGGTCAAAATTGCCTGAGGCACAAAAGCTGCCGTGGTCAGAATCGCAGCCGATAAACCAATAAACTGGATCATATTTTTATTTTTTAGCAGATCATTACAAGTCGTAAAGTTCTTTATTTCTTCATACTTTGACTTAAATATCCGGAGCTATTTTTTGTATGTTTGCAGAATCGGGCGACCGTGTTTTTCTTGAAAAAATCCTTTCTTCATTTATCCTATTTTCCATCCAATGATCGAAGCACAACTCAAAAAATTAGGCTTGGAACTGCCACCCTCACCGCCTCCGGGAGGTATTTATCACCCGGTGGTGATCGCCGGCAATATGCTGTATGTATCGGGGCAAGCGCCAATCCGGCAAGACGGTTCCAAGATTACAGGCACTGTGGGCAAAGACATCAGCATCGAAGACGCAAAGCTTGCCGCCCGCCAGACCGGACTTACCATGCTCGCCACCATCAAATCGGAAATCGGCGATCTCGACCGCATCAAGCGCCTGGTAAAAACCCTCGGCATGGTCAATTGCGAACCCGGCTTTGGCAATCAACCCCAGGTGATCAATGGTTTTAGCGAATTATGGGTGGAATTGCTCGGCGAACAGCACGGCAAAGGCGCCAGAAGTGCTGTAGGGATGATTCTGCCCGGCAGTATTGCGGTGGAGATTGAAGCTATTTTTGAATTACACGATTAAAAAAAGACCCAAGATCATGCCCGAAAACTACCTCATCTTCGATGGTCACCTCGACCTGGCCATGAACGCCATGGAATGGAACCGCGATCTCACCTGGTCGGTAGCAGACATTCGCGCAAGCGAGCTGGGTATGACCGACAAGCCCGATCGCGGGCAAAGCGTGGTTTCTTTTGAAGCGATGCGCAAGGGCAAGGTAGCGCTTTGCATGGCTACACAAATCGCCAGGTATGTCAAAAAATCCAACCCGCTGCCCGGATGGCACTCGCCGCAGCAGGCATGGGCGCACACGCAGGCTCAACTCGCCTGGTACAAAACAATGGAAGAAGCCGGCTACCTTTCGCCGATCACCGATCTGACTTCTTTAGACAATCACCTTGCTCAATGGACAAATCCCAAAGGCGATGAACCGATTGGCTACATCCTGAGCCTGGAAGGCGCGGATTCTATAGTGAATCTGGATTATGTAGAACGCGCTTACGAACAGGGATTGCGCGCCATCGGCCCGGCGCACTACGGCCCCGGTACTTATGCACAGGGCACCAATGCCACCGGCGGCATCGGCGAACCGGGAAAAGCCCTTTTGAAAAAAATGGAAACCCTTGGGATTATACTCGATGCCACGCATCTGTGCGACGACAGCTTCTGGGAAGCGATGGACGCCTATCACGGACCCGTATGGGCCAGTCACAACAATTGCCGGAGCCTGGTGCCGCATCACCGGCAGTTCAGCGATGCACAACTCAAGGAACTTATCAGCCGGGGCGCCGTGATCGGTACTGCATTCGACGCGTGGATGCTTGTACCAGACTGGGAGCGAGGTGTCTCTACCCCCGAAACTGCCAACGTAACCCTGGAGCGGGTGGCGGATCAGATTGATTATGTATGCCAACTCGCCGGCAATTCCCTGCACGCGGCCATCGGTTCCGATCTGGACGGTGGCTTTGGCAAGGAACAGTGCCCCGCAGATGTGGACACCATCGCCGATTTGCAAAAACTCCCCGCCATTTTACAACAGCGCGGTTTCAAAGAGCCGGACATTGAGAATATTATGCACCGCAACTGGGTGAATTTTTTGAGACGGGTGTGGTGAGATTTATTTTAGTTACAAAGTCCAATGACTTTATACGCAGGTTATTTCAATCGACCAAACCGATTTCTTTGGCAGACCAATTCAGGATCAAAGTATAATGTTGCAAAAATTCTGTCCCGAGGTGGGACTCGCCCGTTCCAAATAATATCTCGTGTGTAGCAAAGGGTTTGCGATCCAGATTAAACGAAGAAACTTTCATAATTTTTAATTCTTCATCGATCACTTCATCCCAGGTAGAGAGGGTTCTATGCTTGATGATGATTTCTCCGGCGGCAAATTCACGAAAAAAAACAAAGAACGCTTGTTCCAAATTGATTCCCAGAGGACTTCCTGTATCAATCACGAGGCTGGGGCTCATTTTATTGCCTTCGACGTTAAGCATCACTGCCGGTTTGCCATTGCCGATATTCTTTAGCCGATCTTTTTTAGGAATGTCAAATGTCTTTTTTGAAAGGTAGATTTTCTGGGCTTTCCAGTCAATTTTCCAATTGAGTTGCCGCATCAGATCATGCCCCAAGAGTCCGTCCACTTCTGAAAAGGCGCGCACAAAAGCTTCATTCTGGCTGAAATCGTGCGTTTCAATGTCCTTTCCGGAAAGGGTATGACTTCCTATTTGTAAAGATAATTGCTTGATGGCAGGATCCGGAAAAGTTTCATTCCGCTTCAGAATAGTTGGAGCGCCGGTATCCACAAAGAATCGCAGCGTTTTGCCGGATACTTTTTCCCGTACTTCGATCAGGATTTTGTTGTTTTTAAATGAAAAAGGAATTTCCTCAACCGACGGCGCTATAAATAGCGTGCACAGCAATACGATGAAAAAAGGCATATCCGAATATTTTGATTGCGAATATAATTAAATCAGGAAAATAGATAGTTAACCAATGCCATCCAAAACGGTTTAGATGTTCCGATGTCCCAAAAAATATTTCGCAGATAGAAAAAGGGATTTCCGAAATAGAAAAAATAGGTTCAGCAGTACAAAAAATATACGCCGAGGTAGAAATTAATACCCCTGGAGGTACCTTTTGAATGCTTTGAGGTAGAAAAAATATGCTTGGAGGTACTTTTTGAATGCTCTGAGGTAGAAATTAATACCTTGGGAGGTACTTTTTAGATGCTTTGAGATAGAAAAAATATGCTTGGAGGTACTTTTTGAATGCTCTGAGGTACCTTTTAGATGCTCCTTAGGTACTTTTTAGTAGCTCGGAGGAACTTTTTAGATGTGCTGAGATAGAAAAAATATGCTCGGAGGTACTTTTTTGAAGCTTATAAATTAAAGTTTGTCCGGTATCATATCAAGTCCAGGGTCATGCGCTCACTAAAACGGACAGTGATTGTGCAACCCAGTCCCCGCGATTGGATGTTTATAAATTACTCAGTATTACATCATTTAAAAACAAAGCAAGAAGATATGAAATGTCCGAATTGTGAGGAAACCCTGTTGATGACCGATAAGCACGGCGTGGAAATAGATTACTGCCCCAACTGCCGGGGCGTGTGGCTGGATCGCGGCGAACTGGATAAGATCATTGAGCGTGCTGCAGGGCAATACCCCCAGCCCGGCGCCCGCGACGAAGGCTTCCGCCAGTACAGCTACGACGATGAGCGCAATTACAAAGGCAAAAAGCCCTATCATAAAAAACGCAAATCCTTCCTCGACGAGCTGTTTGACTTTGATTAAGCACGAAAGAGATTTTCCTTTTCATACGCAATCATCCGCCGGCTGGTCTCAGGCTCGGCGGAATTTTTTTTGGGGGGGTGGAGTAAATTGTTATTTAAATGAAGCTGTTTGCAAATCGATCCCATATTAACAGGGCTTACTCCAATCGTTTTTTCCAAATATTTGGGTGGCGTTTTTCATGAAGAATGGCAAAGATGGTAATAGATTGGGCCGCCTCATCAATTATAAAATAGACTTTAAAAGGAAATTTCTTGAGCTTCCCATATCGAGCATTTTCCATAAGAAACCGCATGTGGTGTGGTGTTTGCTCGATCAAATCAATAAATTCTGTCAAACGAAGTGTAAATTCAAATCCCAATCCCGAGCCTTGATTTTCATACCAATCAACGGCTTCGTTATAATCATTTTGGGCATCCGGGGAAAAGTTTACCAGATAGCTCATTCTTTCCAGCCATATTTTTTTTGAGCTTCCTGTTTGACTTCTTCCCAGCTTTTATGCTGCTCCGGCTGTTGTTTGGCGCGTTCCATGCGCTCGCGCAGGAAGGCTTCACCTTCGGGGGTGAGTTCCAAATCTTCATCTTGTGCTGCCTCGCCTTCGTACTTATCATACAAATACTCGATATACTCCGACACGGCATCCTGAATCTGCTCGGGCAACTTGCTGAATTTTTCCAATATGCGCGGGTTAATCATAAACTTGGTTTATCTTTCAAAGATAAGTGTTTTTAGGGTAATGCGCTCCAACAGATTCTCTTGCATACGCTTTTTGTATTTAAAAACCACCGAGCAAACGGGAAAGTTCGTTGCGGGAAAGATAGGGAAATTTGGGGTGAGTTTGGGAGTGGAGGGAAATTAGTGTAAGCGGAGTGAGCCAGTTGCAAATATTTCAAATTTTTGATAATTTGGATTTGATAAAAAAAGTTATCTGATTTTGAATTAATTTTGATTTTGAAGACATGGAAAATAGAAAGATAATCCGAATAATAAAAAATAAAATATATTTAAACCCTGATTATCATTTTACACTTGAGCAAACAAATTTCCCTCAGGAAGTCTTCCGCTTTAGTGATTCACAAGATATTTATTTTGAAGTCGAACTTACTTCCTTTGATAAGAAAAATCGAATTGCTGTAATTAAAGTAACTGATTACAATCCCAAAGATTGTTCCAGGTTTGAAAGTCAAGCCGTAAAGAGTGTAATTAATGAATTACATTTCGAAAAACTTGATTGGAAATATATAAAGCCTTTGTTATCTAGTTACCAGGAGTCTGAATTAGAAAGGTTAGGCTTAATTTATAATAACAAGACTGAGATTAGAAAAGATGAAATAAATAAACCGAGTTTTCCTTTCCAATTAAAGGAAAAGAATCATGAAGAATCTCAAACATTAAAAGAGGACTTTACATTTTATTTTAAAGATACGCACTTTGATCTAGGATTCGCCTCCTTCTCAAAAAAAATCAAGAATTTTCCCTTCCCAATTGATTTCAAAATTGAAAATTCGCACATAATACCAGAGTTTAATTATATTAAAAACTATTTCCCAAATGTGTTTGGAGGTAAAAAGAAATTTAAAGTATCTGCGACTATTAAATTAAGTAATAGACAAATTATTGATGTTTATTGTACTTCACCTGAAATTCAAAAAATTGACGAAGAGATTATTGATAGTGTGAAAAAAGCAAGGACGATTAATCTAACAGATACTCCTAAAATTGTGGCAATTGACAAAACATTATTTACTTCGGAGGACATATTTAACAACTTTGACGATAAAATTGAAGAGGGCAACGTATTTAAACAATCTGATGCAGAAATTCTAAAAATTATTTTAGAGTCAAGAGAAATTAGAAACCAAAAGCAATTACAATATCTAGCCGGTTCTAAGCATTCTCCAAAACAAAAAATAAGATTTACATTGAGTCCGAATTTTGGATTTGTTTTTTTTATTGAGGGTGAGACAAGTAATCATTATTGTTGGGAGTTATTAAATTCTCACGCTACTTATTTATGGTCATTTGAAAAAGATGCAGGTAATATTCTATCTCAATATAAAACCGTTGAAGAACAAATTAATATTATCAGAGATCACGGGCGGAATAAGTATAAAGATGCTTATCGATCCAACAAAACTGGAAATAATTTAAATTTTTGCATAATTGATCACAGAAAAATAAACTCTCCTTTAATTGATGGATTTGTAGAATGGAAACATAAGCTTAATGAAAAAATAGTTTAAACAATCTCGAACAGATAAGCAAATGGACAATTTTAAGTTCAAATTAAATATTTCATAAGCATTTGATTACCAGCATAATTTGACTTTCGACAATCGACTGTAAAACGGTCCGACTACTTATTATTAAATAATCACCTCCTTCCCCAATCCCTTCAGCGCCGCTTTAATCCGTTCCTTCGATTTTCTGTGTTGCAAAACCACGGGTGGTACGGCGCGGGCGCCGCAGTCGGTGATGCCGCAGCGTTCGCAGGTAGTGTGTACGTCTTTGACCTTGAGGTCGGGGTCGCTGAGGAAGCGGAAGAGCTGGCGCAGCCGGTCGTTGACGAGCAAGCCGAGGGTTACGCTGGTGCTGTCCTGCGGGTTGTCCTGGTCGGGCTTGGCGATGCAGATGCAGAGGTAGGCGTTGGGGGTGCTCCAGTAGCGCGAGATTTGGGCGTCGCAGAGCATACCGGCGGTGGTTTCGGCGTGGTCGGTGGCTTTCAGGCGGCGGATGAGGTTGATCGAAATCCAGCGGCGGCAGTAGTGCTCGTCGAGTTGGTTGGCGTGCGGATTGTGTAATTGTGACAGGTGCATTTCCTTGGTCATCTCGAATTTCTGCATCTCCGGGCCGGTGAAGAAACGCAGGAAAAACAGGTCTTTGATGCCAAAATGCTGGGGGAGAATATTCGCCAGGCGTTGTAATAAAGTTTCGGCGGTGACATCATATTTATATAATAATTGTAAAAACGCTTCGGGATCCCAGGTGTCCCACTCCGCCATGCGCTCAATGTCGCGGATCATCTCGTTTTCATTCATGAGCAGGGCAACCGAGAAGTAAGATGCGCGGAAATAATTAAGCAGTTTATCAAAAGAATCGATGTCGGTCATATGCGTCTCGTAGGGGCGGGGCTCGGCGATTTGCATAAACTGAAAGCCCAATTCCTTGCCCAGCAGGTAATTTTCGTGCGCGGAGGTGAGATTATGATTTAAAAATAAAATTTTATCATCCGGTGAATAAAAAGAGCGAATATTATGTAATTCTTCCCGGATTGATAATGTTTTCCGATCTACGGTAATATTAAAATATTTTCTCAGCAGATTTTCCAGGATTTCCGGGGTGAGCCGGGTTTCTTTCAAGCCGGTGGTTTTACGAAAATTGCGCACCGCCTGTTCCAAATCCTCGAAATAATTATCGTGCATATCCTGATAGGAGCGGAGCGCCGCGCGGTAGAAGTCTTCACCCTGCAAATGATAATTGCGAATAATCTTGATCACCGTGCTGATAAAAGCGTTGATTTTATCGGGGGTTTCGGCGAGTAATTCCAGGAGTTTGGGCAGGCTCACGCCAAAGGTTTCCAGCGGGAAAATTTTCAGAAAATCGGAATTGACCAAATCGATAATCGGCTTGAGTTTCTTGCTGGCTTGCAGCGAAACCAAGTAATTATAATCGGTTTCGAGGGCTTTGGCAAGTGACAGGATTTTATCGTATTTCGGGTATTTTCTACCTTTTTCAATATCATGTAAATAAGAAATGGCCAGCCCGGTACGCTCCGAGAGCTGCTGGTAGGAGAGGTTTTGCTCGCGGCGCAGTTGCGCTACTTTGAGCCCGAAGATCAGTTTGACGGTATCGCTTTCTTTGAGCATTGGTGCTATGGTGCTATTGCGTTATAAAGTATTGAATCCTGGATAAACATTAACAATTATTCTCTTTCTAACTGACGATTGTCATTGAAAACTTTTTATCAATCTCGGATTTTTGTATTGTAACCTAACCAAAAATTCAAACGCCAAATTAGTGCGAATTTCACACGAAAAAAAATCTGTTAGCGAAATTTTCTCTAACGAAGAAAAGTCCGTTACTTTGCAGCCACAACCAGATAAAACCATTATTCATTGTTGATTAATGATTGTTAATTGCTGATTTTTAAAGGGTAATGTCGTATCTTGTTAAGAAGATATTGCAATTTATCCTACATCCTAACCAAGAGTGATTGACAATTTCAGCATTCACCAAAAAAGATTTTCTGAACATGATGCAAGAAACAAAAGCAACCACCGCTCTCGACAAGGATTATGCTGATGAGGTGAAAAACCGGAAGCTACTCCAATGGGTGGACGAAATGAAGGCGCTCTGTAAGCCCGATCAAGTTTACTGGTGCGACGGCTCGGAGGAAGAGTACAACCACATGACTGAAATGCTGGTGGGAAAAGGTACTTTCATCCGCCTCAACCCTGAAAAACGACCGAACAGTTTTGCTTGTTTCTCTGACCCCAGCGACGTGGCGCGCGTAGAAGACCGTACTTACATTTGCAGCCGACTGAAAGAAGACGCCGGACCGACCAATAACTGGGTGGAGCCAAAGGAAATGAAGAAAAATCTTAATGGGCTGTTTGATGGTTGTATGAAAGGCCGCACCATGTACGTGATTCCGTTCTGCATGGGGCCGATCGGTTCGCCGCTTTCGCATATTGGCGTGCAAGTGACTGATTCTGAGTATGTAGTGGTAAATATGAAGATCATGACCCGCATGGGACGTGCGGTGATTGACGCGCTGGGCAACGGCGAGTTTGTAAAATGTCTGCACTCCGTAGGTGCGCCGCTGGAACCGGGTCAGGAAGACGAAAAATGGCCTTGTAACCCAGACACCAAATATATTGTACATTTCCCGGAAGAACGCTCGATTATGTCTTACGGTAGCGGTTATGGTGGAAATGCACTGCTGGGCAAGAAATGTTTTGCATTGCGGATCGCTTCTACTATGGCGCGTGAGGAAGGTTGGCTGGCCGAGCACATGCTGATCCTGGGCGTGAAAAATCCGGAAGGTGAGAAAACCTACGTGGCTGCTGCGTTTCCGAGTGCTTGTGGTAAGACCAACTTCGCCATGCTAATCCCGCCGGATACAATGGGTGATTGGAAGGTGACCACCATCGGTGATGATATTGCCTGGATCAAACCGGGAGAAGATGGTAAACTGTACGCAATCAACCCGGAAGCCGGTTATTTTGGCGTAGCGCCGGGCACCAATATGAAGACCAATCCGAATGCGATGGCTTCGATGAGCAAGAACTCCATTTTCACCAATGTGGCCGTCACGTCCGATGGCGATGTATGGTGGGAAGGAATGACCAAGGAAATACCGGATGGATTGATTGACTGGCACGGAAAACCTTATGATAAAAATAGCGGCAAGCCTGCAGCGCATCCGAATGCCCGCTTTACAGCGCCGGCTTCGCAATGCCCATGTATTGATGATCGCTGGGAAGACCCGACCGGCGTGCCGATTGGTGCTTTTATCTTCGGTGGTCGCCGTAGCAACACGGTGCCGCTGGTGTATCAATCGTTTAACTGGAACTTTGGCGTTTACCTGGCTGCTACGATGGGTTCCGAAATGACTGCTGCTGCCTTTGGCGAAATCGGTAAAGTACGCCGCGATCCATTTGCAATGTTGCCTTTCATTGGTTATCACATGGCAGATTATTTCAACCACTGGCTGCAATTTGGCCGCGTACTGCCAAATGCACCGCGGATTTTTGGTGTCAACTGGTTCCGGAAAGATGAGGACGGCAACTTCGCTTGGCCGGGATTCGGTGAGAATATGCGCGTGTTGAAATGGATCGTTCAAAGAGTGAAAGGTCGCGCTTCGGCAGTGGAAAGCCCGATCGGCTGGATGCCACGCTACAAGGATATGGACTGGCGCGGACTGGAAAATTTCACGCAGGAAGATTTCATGTCGATCATGGCGGTGGATCGTGAAGCCTGGAAACAAGAAGTGCTTGGGCACGAAGAATTGTTCTCCAGATTGTACGACAAACTTCCGAAGGAATTCCTGTTCATGCGCGAATTACTGCTTTCTGCACTCTGGCGTTCTCCGGAGCACTGGGAAATGGAAGGTCAGGAAGGTTAATCTGATTTAAATAAAGCCTTAAAATAACAGTTTAAATTTAGCCCGAGAGAGGCAGGCGTTATGCTTGCTTCTCTTTTTCTTTTAATAACTTCTTGTAATCAAGTAAGTAGTCGGACAGTTTTACAGTCGACTGTCGAAAGTCCAATCAGCCTGACAACCAACTTTTTATAAAATATTTTATTTGAATATAAAATTGACTCTTTACTTACTTAAATGAAAAATGTTAAGTTCAGATAAATTCTTTATTATGATGCTGATTATCAATATGATTTGATTTTCGACTGTTTAAGCAAGGCGGGAAAGAATTTTTTATTTTCCGGATATGTTCTATCTTGGTGCATCTAAAACCCGGTAATGTATGAACACCTTCATCGCTGAATTGATCGGCACCGCTATGCTTATTTTGTTGGGTAACGGCGTCGTGGCAAATGTCGTTTTAAATCAAACCAAAGGAAAAGATTCAGGCTGGATCGTGATCACTTTTGGTTGGGCAATCGCGGTTTTTGTGCCGGTTTTCATGGTGGGAGCTTACAGCGGCGCGCATATCAATCCTGCCATCACGGTTGCGTTCCTGGTAAATAATTCCATTACATGGTCGGAGGCTGGTATTTACTTCTCAGGTCAATTCCTGGGGGGCATGCTCGGCGCTTTTCTGGTGTGGCTGCATTACAAACCTCATGTGGAAGTGACTGAAGATCAGGGTGCTAAGCGAGCAATTTTCTGTACCGATCCTGCCATTCGAAATACTTTCCAAAATTTTATTTCCGAGGTCATTGGTACTTTTGTGCTCGTGTTTGCCGTGTTATTTATCACCGGTGCTACTGTTGACGGGAAACCCGCTTCACTGGGGGCGCTGGATGCTTTGCCGGTGGCTTTGGTTGTGCTGGGTATTGGCTTGAGCCTGGGCGGTACTACGGGTTATGCGATCAATCCCGCGCGTGATTTGGCACCCCGCATCATGCATGCCATTTTGCCGATTTCCAAAAAAGGCTCCAGCGATTGGGGATATGCCTGGATTCCGGTGATCGGGCCGGTCGTTGGCGGGGCGGTAGCCTCGATATTACATGGTGTGGTCATGGGATTTTAATTCGTTTGTTGTAAAAAAGTAAAACCAGACGGAATTTATGATATGTCCATCTGGTTTTATTTACTATTTACTAAATAATCAACTTGCTGCGATCTCTACCGGTACCGCGATGTTGCCCCATTTTAGTACAAGCTTGTTGCCATCCATCACAAAATCCATGGTCTCGCGTGGCGTTTCCAGTGTTTCCGGTTGAATGGTTACCCGCAGCACGTCCTGCGCCTGGTTATAATCACCGTCGCCCCACATATCATAATTTGAATTAAAAATGATTGTCCATTCATTTTCACCCGGAATAGTAAATAAACCATACTTGCCGGCCGGCAGATTTTGCCCGCCCACGGTGATTGGCTGTGAAACTTCGATGGACGTGGCTGCGTTTGCGCCGGTGCGCCATACTTCATTGTAAGGTTCCAGACCCCCTTCGCCAAAGAGCTGGCGTCCTTTTACAGAAGGGCTGCCGTAGTTGATAGTAATAGTTGCGCCGCCGACGGTGCCTTTCATCTCTTTGCGAGGGCTGGCGGGTTCGGCATCTACCACCATGATTTGATAGTTTTCGCCGGATTCCATTGCTTCGGAAGTCGATTCAGTGGTCGTTTCATCAGTCGTTTCTTGGCTTTCCGTTGCCTGAGAATTGCCACCGCCGCAGGCTGCACTGGTTAACAACAATCCAAAGAGCCAGATAAATAATGAATTTTTCATCAATTAAGAATTTAGGTGTAATTGGTTAGAAATAATTAAGAGAATAAAGATAAAATTTTTATAAAACTGAAATAGTTTTACCTTGATTAATGTTCACGAAACACAATCATAACATTGATTTAATATCAAATTGTAGAACTTTGGCACCAAAACCTACAGCCTTATGCAAAAATTATTACTTATTCTGCTGCTGGCTATTTCCAGCCAAATGCTTGCTCAAACCGAACATGCGCACGCCCTGGGCCGCGCTATTAATTTTCCGGATATTCCTGGTTACCGCACGCTCAAATGTGACTGGCACATCCACACCGTTTTTTCCGATGGCAATGTGTGGCCGAACATCCGCGTGGAAGAAGCCCTGCGCGATAGTCTGGATGTAATTGCCACGACCGAACATATTGAATACCAGCCACATCTGGCGGATATTCCGCATCCCGACCGCAACCGCTCGTTTGAAATAGCTACGCAAGCCGCCAAAGCATTTAACCTGCTGGTAATCAATGGCTCAGAGATTACGCGCCGCATGCCGCCAGGCCATTCCAACGCTATCTTTATCCAGGATGCGAATAAGTTGAAAATCCAGGATTCTGTGGAGGTTTTCCGGGAAGCTAATCGTCAGGGCGCCTTTGTATTCTGGAATCACCCCAACTGGATCGCCCAACGCAAGGATGGTATTGCCACGATGACCGAAACGCATAAGTACCTGATCGAGCAGGGTTTATTGCATGGAATTGAGGTCGTGAATGACCTGACTTATTCCGACGAAGCGCTGCAAATCGCGCTGGATTATAATCTTGCCATCATCGGTACTTCTGATATTCACGGTTTGGTGGACTGGCAGTTCAAAATTCCCGAAGGAGGGCATCGCCCGATTACCTTGGTTTTTGCCACCGAAAGAACGCCGGAGGCGATCAAGGAAGCCCTGTTTGATCGTAGAACCGTTGCTTATTTCAACAACCTCCTGATCGGTCGCGAAGCCTGGCTTCTGCCGCTGATGCAATCTTCGCTGATTATTACCAAAGCGGAATATCAGGGCATTTCTTCGGTGTTGAATGTGGATATTTACAACGCCAGCGATGTGGCTTACGTGCTGGTTAATGAGAGCGATTACACTTTTCATGCCGACGCGGATGTGGTGATGGTAAAGCCTAATACGACCACCAGAATTGAAGTAAAAACCCGGGAAAGGCTTACGGATATTGAGTTGCCGTTCAATGTGTTGAACGCTTTGACCGCACCCAAAACGCATCCGGGCATCCGTCTGGCGGCAAAGATCGATCTGGAGTAAGGACTGAATTTTTGCAAATATTTGAAGCTTGAAAATTTATTGTCGAACACTCGCATAAGGATCGCTGTTCTAACTTCGTGGTACGAATTTGCATTTCTACTTTGGGAAAAGCACAATTATCGTTTTATTTGCAAGATCAAAATGAGATGAGGAAAATTTACATTCTAAAATAAGAGCTTCTTTTTTCAAATCTCATATTTCAAATTTAACATTTAAATCTGAAACTCATGGCTGAAGTCATTCGAATGCCCCGGATGAGCGATACGATGGAAGAGGGCAATATCGTAAGCTGGCTAAAAGAAGAAGGCGATAGCGTGGAAATCGGTGAAACCATCGCTGAAGTAGAGACCGATAAGGCAACGATGGAGCTGGATAGCCCGGAAGAAGGCGTATTGTTGCACATTGAAGTGAAGGGAGGCGCAGTGCCTATCAATGGCGTCATTGCTGTCATTGGTAAAAAGGGCGAAGACTGGAAAGCAGCTATAAAAGAGGCTGAATCTTCAGAAAATGGCGACGGCGCACCCAAAACTGCGGAAGAGCTACTGACATCCACTTCTTCATCTGATAAGAAAGAAGAAAAAAAAGAAGAGAAGCAAGAAACCCAGCCCAGCGCCGCGAGTGATTCAGGCAAAGAAGCTGGTGAAGACAAGCGCTTGAAGGCTTCTCCTTTGGCAAAAAGTATGGCCAAGGATGCGGGCATCGATATTGCTGAGTTGGAAGGCTCCGGCGATCATGGTCGTATCGTAAAACGCGATGTGGAAGAAGCGATCGAAGCCAAAAAATCTGCTCCGAAACCGGAAGAAGCCAAGCCGGCCAAAGAGAAACAAAAAGAAGCGCCTGCGGTTCAGCCGTTTGCGTATGCACCCGGCACGGACAACTATGAAGAGAAGCCGGTCAGCCAGATGCGCAAAACCATTGCGCGCCGCCTGAGCGAAAGCAAATTCACGTCGCCGCATTTCTATCTCACCATCGAGATCAATATGGATAAGGCAGTGGGCATGCGCAAGCAAGTGAACGAAGTGGCCCCGACCAAGATTTCCTTCAACGATTTTGTGATCAAAGCCGCAGCAGTTGCGCTTCGCAAGCACCCGGCGGTAAACAGCTCCTGGTTGGGCGACAAAATCCGTTATAATCAAAATATCAATATCGGCGTGGCGGTAGCGGTGGAAGATGGCTTGCTGGTGCCGGTGATTCGTTATGCGGATATCAAGACGCTCTCGCAAATCAACAGCGAAGTAAAGCATTTTGCAGGCAAGGCCAGAGATAGAAAGCTCCAGCCGGATGAAATGCAGGGCAATACCTTCACCATTTCCAATCTTGGCATGTTCGGCATCGAAGAATTTACCGGAATCATCAATCCGCCGGACAGCTGCATTCTGGCAGTTGGCGCGATCATGGAAAAACCAGTCGTGAAAGACGGTGAAATCGTGATTGCCAATATGATGAAAGTG
The DNA here is from genome assembly GCA_964523725.1 of uncultured Saprospiraceae bacterium. Lineage (GTDB taxonomy): Bacteria > Bacteroidota > Bacteroidia > Chitinophagales > Saprospiraceae > JADJNW01. The sequence continues at coordinate 11,927 of CAZGAU010000023.1, read as the reverse complement.
ACCATGTCCTGCGATCACCGCACGGTAGATGGCGCTACAGGTGCAGAGTTTCTGCAAACGTTCAAGGCAATCCTGGAAGATCCGATCCGCCTGTTGGTTTAATCCGGGATTTCGAAAAATATTTGGATTCAACGAAAAAAGCTCAGAAGCGTTTTAATCAGTGTTTCTGGGCTTTTTTATTCAATATCAGCACAAAAACACATTGACACCCTAACACAATTCATAAGTAATGAAAAAGACCCTGGTTTTAGGCGCTTCGCCCAATCCCTCGCGCTACTCCTATGCGGCGGTGCGGCAATTGACAAGATACGGGCACGAAGTGGTTGCCATCGGCAATCGGGAAGGCGCTATAGAGGGAGTGAACATTCAAAAAGGACAACCCCCATTAGAAAATATTGATACCATTACACTTTATTTAGGTGCTGATAACCAAAAACAGTATTACGACTATATTTTGAATTTAAATCCGAAGCGAATTATTTTTAACCCCGGTGCAGAAAATCCTGAACTTTCCCGTTTGGCAAGAGATAAGGGAATAGAAGTTTTGCCCGCGTGTACTTTGGTGATGCTGTCGGTAGGGAATTATTGATATTGTTGTTATTTGTTATCGGTTATTTGGAGTGTTCGATCCTTAAACGCCTAATAACCAATAACTAATAACTAATAACAATCTATCACGCCTTCTGTACTTCCGGCATTTTACATTCCGCCTCATCTGCTTTCTTTCCGCAAACGCCGCATTCGCCGATTTGGTCTTTCAGCATAGGGTTATTATTGGCGCAGGTACCGCGAAATTCCTGACCTGTAAAAATATGACGGATATTGATCATAGCAAACGCCAGCAGAAAAAATCCGAAAATGATTCCGAGAATATATAGAAATTCCATTGTCTTAAATTAATTGAATTCAATTAACAATTGAACGTCCCGTTTGGAAATAAGGTTTATTTTTGCAAACTGAAATCGCAAAAGTACGAAATTAGAAGTACGAAGTCCCTTTTGCATGCTAATTAATCGTACTTCGTAACTTGTACTTCAAACTTTTATAAAAATGGACACGCAACAGGAAAAACTGGAGGCTTTTGCCAGATTGTTGACCATTATGGATGAACTGCGCGAGCAATGCCCCTGGGATCGCAAGCAAACCCTGCAAAGTCTGCGCAATCTTACCATCGAAGAGACTTACGAACTCGCGGATGCTATCCTGGCGAACGATCTGGATGAAATCAAAGAGGAAATCGGCGACCTGATGCTGCATATGGTTTTTTATGCCAGGATTGCTAGCGAGCAAGGCGCTTTTGACGTGGCGGACGCACTGCATGCCATTTGCGACAAGCTGATAAAGCGCCATCCGCATATTTACGGGGATGTAAAGGTTGAAAATGAGGAAGATGTGAAGAAGAACTGGGAACAACTCAAGCTTCAGGAAGGCAAAAAATCGGTGCTCCAGGGCGTACCCAATTCACTGCCGGCGATGATTAAAGCTTTCCGGATGCAGGAAAAGACCAAGCAGGTCGGTTTTGAATGGGAGAACAGCGAGCAGGTTTGGGAAAAAGTGGAAGAGGAAATTGCCGAGTTGCGTGAGGTGATCGAGGAAGGTGCTTCGCCCGAGAAGATTGAGGAAGAATTTGGTGATGTGTTGTTTTCATTGGTAAATTATGCTCGTTTTCAAAATATAGATCCGGAAACCGCTTTGGAGCGCGTGAATCAGAAGTTTAAGAAGCGATTTGAATACATTGAGGCGCATGCTCCGCGGGATCTGAAGGAAATGAGCCTGGCGGAAATGGATGCCTTGTGGAACGAAGCGAAGATGAGACTTTGAGATTTTGTGATGGTGAGATTTGGAGAGAGAGGGCGACTTGGTGACTAAGTGAAGAGGGGGCTTTATTATATAAAAGAGCAATTTATTATAATATTATTATTGAGATTTTATAAAATTCGTTGTAAATTTCTCGAAAAACCCGCAGCCGTTTGGTTGTGTTATTTTTTTTAAAACAAGATTTAGCAAGATTCATGAGAAAGATAGAATTGGAAATAGTGGCTTTGTCGCATAGTGTGACACAATCGCACAATTATGCGGTGGTACTGGGAGAACAGGACGGTACGCGACGTCTGCCAATTGTGATCGGAAGTTTTGAGGCACAGGCCATCGCGGTAGCTATGGAGCGCATGTCGCCCAATCGCCCCTTGACGCATGATCTCTTCAAAAGTGCTTTGGATACGTTTCATATTGATTTAAAAGAAGTTGTGATTAATAACCTGCTGGATGGCATTTTTTATGCTCGTTTGGTTTGTCTGAAAGATGGCGATTTGATCGAAATTGATTCCCGTACGTCCGATGCTTTGGCTTTGGCGGTGCGGTACAATTGTCCGATTTATACCTACGAGTTTATCCTGGATGCTGCCGGTGTGGTGCTGGAAGAAGCCGAAGAGCAGTCGCAGCCTGTGCGGGAGCATCGCAGCAGTAGTTCTGCTTCGGGCAGGGGGTCGTCTTTGTCTTCTTACTCGATTGAAGCGCTTACGCAAATGCTGGAAGAGGTCCTCGGTGAAGAGAACTATGAGCGTGCCGCAGAAATTCGTGATGAGATCAATCGCAGAAGGGAAGAGGATTAAAGTTGGTGTTATGGTTTGATGAGTGTTATAGTGTTTTAGTTCTAGAACCCGTCACACCAAAACACTATAACACCAAAACACTATAACACCAAATCACTAAGATTTAAGCTTTTTCCTTCATCTGCTGCTTCAATCTTTCCCGGTCGCTGATACGACGCTGCAAGTCTTGGATGTACGTCCTGGCTTTTTTATTGCCAAAATCGGTGTAAGCGCGTTGCGCCCATTCCAGTGCGGATTCCAGTAATCCCGAGCGTTCATTGGCAACCGCCATATTGTAAGCTGCTCTGCCCGCCGTTTTATCATCGGATGACCGAATCACTTGCTGCCAGACTTCTGCCGCGCGATCCCACTGATCTGCTTTGGCAAAGCGGGCCGCTTGCTTCATTTGATCGTCGGCATCACCTTTACCGGAATCATAAAATTCCCGGTGCACGGTGATCCACACCGGCGCGATTCGCATACCGTATTGAGTACCAGCGTCATAGCCAATGTTTCGAGTAATGCTGGATTGATCGTATAGACGACGAAGCGCTTTATCCTTGGTGTCGTCGGTTTGAGAATCTGAAGCATGAGAATTTGTAGTAAATTCATCTAGAATAACTCGAGTTTTCGGATCGTAAAAACGCCAGCCAATGCGCATGGTCATATCCAGGCGGGCATCGTATTTGATCTCCGTATATTCCTTGCCTTCCTTATCTTTCCGTTTTTCGCGGCGTTCAGAATAGGAGACGGAGTTATCTGTGTCAAAGGTTTCGATAGTGACCAAAGCATCCGCAGCATAATCCCGGCAAATTTTTTCCACTTCCCGCCAGTCCAATGGCGCTGCAAAGCTATTCCCACCGCGACTTCCAACCAGTTCAATACCGGTATGTTTTACATCAAAACGTGGCGTGCGGGTCAAAGCTTCGGTCAAGCCATTGAGCGCGTAGCGCCTTCCTTCGCGGTCCTGCCCGATGTTTTCACCGGTAAGCAAACCTTCCAGGAAATTTTCGAAACCCTTCTCCGGCTTGCTGCGGTCGAGCGTAGCAAGGGTGCGAATGTGATCCGGCACGACCATCTGCGCCGGCTGTAATACTTGCAGGGGAGCCGTTGAAGTACAGGCGCCCAAAAATAAAATGGTGAAAAAGGCTAAAATTGATACAAGATTTGTTTTCATCGGTACGTGACTTTTTGTTTGTTTTTCGTATAAATAATTAAAGCTGATTTTATTGAATCGCACATGGAAAACCGGCGATTCCAAATTTTATACCCGTCCTATTTAAACGCAAAAGTGGGGACATTCCCCGTAAGGCGGAAGTAGCAATTTAACATTTTTAGACTAAACCTCAAAAATGGACTATGAACTGGCGTGAAGTACCATTTGCCCGGCTGTTATTGCCGTTTGTCACCGGAATCCTGCTGGCGATCTATTTGCCCTGGCAACCACCTTTGAAGTTTTTTGCGGTTGGTTTGTTGCTCCTTACCGGAGCATTGATTTATCTGAATCTTGCGAAAACAGCTTTCCAAATGCGCTGGGCGTATGGGCTGGCGGTCAGTATTTTCCTTGCATGGCTGGGCTGGCAACTTGCCAATCAGTACAACGAACTAAGCTATGCCAATCATTTTAAACCCGCAATTGCCGAACAAAATTTGGTGGTAGGAACCATCACTCAAATGCAACCGACCAGCACCGGCAAGGCGCGTTTACAACTTCGGCTGGAGGCACTCGGTGAACCGGATGGCACTTTGCAAGCCGCGAGCGGAAACTTACTGGCTTACCTGGATAGTACTGCCCTGGATGCGCTTAATTACGGCGACCGGGTTTCGCTTGTCGCAAATATCACGCCCATTGAGCCGCCTAAAAACCCAAAAGCTTTTGATTTTGCCCGGTTTATGCATTTTAAAAACGTTCATTATCAGGCTTTTGTAAGAGAAGCAAACTGGCAGTTGCAAGAGAAAGCCAATGGTTTTAATCTGTTCCTGATCGCCGACCGCCTGCGCGACCGCTGTGTAGCCATTTTGGAGAAGCATTTTCCCAACGACAATGAACTGGCAGTCGCTTCTGCGCTGATTCTTGGTTATCGAGATGAAATTACCGAGGAGGTGCGCAATGCTTACGCTAATACCGGCGCCATGCACGTGCTGGCGGTGTCGGGCTTACATGTAGGCTTTATTTATTTGGGACTTGGGTTTTTGCTGGGCTTGGTAAAATCCGACCGAAAAAGCTGGAAAATTGCCAAGACGATCCTGGAAATCCTGGGCATCTGGAGTTTTGCTTTGTTGACCGGCGCTTCGCCTTCGGTGCTACGAGCGGCAACCATGTTCAGTTTTATCATTATCGGACGAGCGATCCAGCGGGATGCCAATATTTATAATACTTTGGCTGCTTCGGCGTTTTTTCTGCTTTGTTTCAATCCGTATTATCTGATGGATGTGGGCTTTCAGTTGTCTTATCTTGCGGTGCTCGGCATTGTTTATTTCCAACCCAAAATTTACAAGCTTTGGTACATTGAAAACAAAATTGGCGATTACATCTGGAAATTGACGGCGGTTTCGCTGGCGGCGCAGATTAGTACTTTGCCGATCAGTTTGTACTATTTTCATCAGTTTCCCGTGTATTTCTGGTTGTCGGGTTTAGTCGTAGTGCCGGTGGCGGTGGTGATCTTATGCGGAGGATTTTTGTTATTCGTTACCGACTTTATTCCGGGCTGGAGTTGGCTGCTGGGCAAAGGGCTTTACAACCTTGTAGATATGGTCAACAAAGCCATTTTCCTTATTCAGCAAATTCCGGGAAGCCTGGTTACAGGCATTTGGATCAGTTTTGCAGTCATGGTGCTGATTTACGCCGCGATTTTGGGAATCATTATTGCTATGAATACTCGTCGTTTCAGTTGGATGATCGCAGGATTTAGCTGTTTTACACTGGTTGGTTTTGCGCATTTTATCACGCAATGGCAGGTGCATCAGCAGGAGCGAGTGGTGATTTACCACACACCGAAGCATACCGCAATTGATTATTTCGATGGTAAAAAACTGGTTAGCTTCATCGATAACAAGATCAGCGAAAAGACTTTGCGTTTTGCCAATCAGAATTATCGTTGGTTTAGAAGGGGGGAACTGGTAAAATTGGTGGAATTGGAAGAATCAGGTGGTTTTGAAATTTATCGTTTTGGAAGGGTTAAAATGGCAATTGTTGACGAAGCCGGTAGTGACACTTCCGTCGAAAAAACTCCTGTGGATTATGTACTTATTCGCAATAATCCCCATGCAGGACTCCCTGATTTACTGGAACCTTTTGATTGTAAAAAAGTCATTTTCGATACTTCTAATAACCGGAGAAGTGTGGAGCGCTGGCGAGGGGATTGTAAAGAATTGGGGGTTTCTTATTTCGATATTCAGGAGAAAGGTGCATTTGTGTTGAGTTTGAAAAGAAAATGATATTCAGCCGAAAAAAGCTATAAAACGTCGAAAAATTTGGCTTTTTGGCGTAACCAATCTTACTTTAGGCTCGTCATTTTATCAAAATTCAGGTTGAAACTATGCCACTCGACTTTGTCAAGATTGTAACGCAATTCAGGGAAACGCTTCAAACCTTTAAAGGTTCCGTGCTATTTGTAAGAAAACACCGGCTTTGGGAAGGATTCTGGAAATATGGCTGGGTGTCCAGGCTGTTGATTATTGGTGGGTTGTTTATGGGTTTGAAATTCTTCAGTATTTTTTTTAAATGGCTGAACGTTTTCCGAACTTCAGAAACCGCCGAAATGATGTCGGTGGTGTCCGGCATGTTCACCGATATTTTTGAAGAGGGATATGCGGATTTATTTTCCGGAGGTACCAAGTACCTAATGCTGATTTTGCTGGAGGTGATTATTTTTCATGTTTGCCGGCGCACCCTCGAAATCCTGCGGGGCAGAGCGGAAGCAGATTTGAGCTTTAACGCCTTTATCAAAGCGCAGGTACGCATGCTCAAACTCGGTCTCTTTGTCTGGATTTTGGAGGTCGTTTTTGGTGCACTTATTGGTATTCCACTGAGTATTTTTGGTCTAGGTTTTCTTAAGCCGGGCTTTATTTTTGCAGTGCAATGTTACTTCCTGGGCTTTGCTGTAATTGATAATTACAACGAGCAGTTTGGTCTGGAGATTAATGAAAGTTTGAAATACACGTATCAGTACATGGGGGTGGCGTTGGCTATCGGTATAATTTTGTATATTTTAATGCTTATTCCAATTGTGGGGCCAATTGCAGGACCTATTCTAGCAACTGTTACCGCTACGCTGGTGATGTATAAAATTGCTGTAATGCCCAAGCCCAAACTGAAAGAGGCTATGGCAACAGCCGATCCTGAAGAAACCGTCTAATAATCAAGATTTTGTAATGCGTAAACGAGGATGAAATCTTCAATTTGCTGATAGTGCAGATCAAAGTCGGCAGCAAAATCATCCTTGATGACTTGTCCTTTACTTTTGCCATTTTCGAGGTCGAAAGGAAAAGGCTCCACCAGAATATGTTTGCAAAAATCCAGCTCACGGCGGCCGTAGGCCTTGTACAAAGCTTCCTTGGCGCCCCAGTACACGTGCAAATGCTCAATCCGACGCTCGTTTTGTAAGCTATCCAACTCTACCGGACGCAAAACCCGATGAGCAATTCGTTCAATTTTCGCAACCAGTTTTTGAATATCAATTCCCGTCAATCGGTCAGATACAATGACCGCTGCCAGCCCGTGCGAATGGCTCAGCGAAATATGCAGCGGCAGGTGCTCCAGATGCGGTTTGCCGTTTTCGTCCTTGACCATAGCGCCGGAAACGCCGCCCAGCATTTGACTCAGCAAATACCGCGCCGATAGCCACTCCAGCCGCCGATGTCCTTTGATCACAGCAAGTTGTGCCTGCTCCAGTTCGTCCAGGCGCAATTTTTCCAAAAACCAGTCTTCCGGTTCTTCGATATTCCAGATCGCGATTTCGCAGCAATCGGTGCTATTTTGATAGAAAAGAGGCATTTATTTGATATAATTTACAAACATTCATTTTGTTGAATCCGAATTCATTATGTTTTCTCTGAGGTATTTCAGAGAACTAAAGATCACTCGAATCTGTTTTTTGTTTATAAAATTGTAAAAATAAAAGGATTTACCGACTATAAACATTTCTCATCCGACTATGCCTCAACTTCAGGTTCAAAAAATCGCCCAATTGACCGGGCACAAGGCTTCTGTCTTTGCATTGGCGCCGAGCGACTCGCCTCAGTTTTTCTATTCGGGAGCTGGTGATGGCTGGCTGGTTCGCTGGAATCTGGAAGACCCTGAGATGGGCCGGCTGGTTGCCAAAGTGGACACGCAAATCTTCTCGCTGCTGCATCTTCCGGAATTTAACAAGCTGGTGGTGGGCAATATGAATGGCGGCGTGCACTGGGTCAACCTCGAAGATCCCACCGATACCCGGAATATTGCGCATCATCAAAAAGGAGTTTTTGATATTTTACAAATTGGTAATCAGGTTTTTACGATCGGAGGTGAAGGTAAAATCAGCTGTTGGTCACCCCTGGAAGTCCAATCTGTGGAGAGTTTTCACTTGAGCAATCAAAGCCTGCGCAGCGCTGATTACAGCCCCCAGCGCGATGAAATTGCCATTGGCTCCAGCGATAATAATATCTATTTGCTTGATGCAAAGACACTTACACTGAAGCACACTATAAAAAATGCCCACGCTAATTCGGTTTTCACCGTCAAATATGGTCCCAACGGACGGCACCTGTTCAGCGGCGGTCGCGATGCCCAACTGAAAGTCTGGGATGCCGGCAACGACTGGCAGCGTGTATTATCGCATCCGGCGCATTGGTTTACGATTAATGATATTGCATTTCAACCTGATGGTCAGCGGTTTGCAACAGGAAGCCGGGATAAAACGATCAAGATTTGGGATGCTGAAAGCTTCGATTTACTCAAGGTTTTGGAAACCGTTCGGGATCAAGGACACATTAACTCTGTTAATAATTTGTATTGGTCAGATTATGAAAATTATCTGGTTTCGTGCGGCGATGATCGCAGTATCATTGTTTGGAAAGTAGGTTGAGCGCTTCCTATCGGATTTTTTATACTAAACTTCTATAAATCAGCCCAATCCTTCGGTTTTGGTTTGATTTCCAGCAGAAATTCCCGAATTTGCGTGTTAGAACACAAATTACCATGATAACCCGATTTCACCCGTTATGGCTATTGCTGATAGCCTGCCTGATCGCCTGTAACCCACAGAAGCCGGAGAGCCTTTCGGCGAGAGCTCATATTTCCAAATTACCTACCCGCGATGAATTGATGTCCGCTTTTCGGCAAAACCGGAAAATTTTGATCGTATATGCCAGCATGAACAAGGAGGTTGTCGAGGACTATGCAAAGCTGGCGCAGCAAATGAGCATTCGCGCACGCAACACGACTTTTGAAGTAAAACCTTGCTCGGAGGTGACCGCAGAAGATTGGCAAAACAAAACCATTGTGTTGCTGGGAACGCGTCATTCCAATTCTGTTTTGTATAAAGTGCTGAATCAGATACCTTTTCGCTTGAAAGAAAATACGATTGCGTTCGATGGCAAGGAATATGCCGATGCTGCGACCGTGGCGATGTTGTCGTTTTATCCTAACCCCTTGAATCCCAAACTCCCGGTGAGTATCATCACGGCTGGCAACGATCAGACTTTAAAATCTTTCCTGGAATATAAAATGACCGAGGGCTGGCGACTCTTCGGCTGGTCGGCCTGGAATTATGAAATTTATCAGCACAACAAACGCCTGCTAATGGGTATGTTCAATGCGGAAACCTGGGCGATGGACAAAAAAGTCCACTTCGATTTTTCCGGGGAAGATGTGCCGGTGGCGGAGACCGCGCATTTCAGGTTTTTGGCGCACCAGCAAATGCCCGATCAGGCTGCAGTTCAGGCTTTGGCAAAGGCAGTGGATACAAATGCTGCCAATATCTTCCAATTTATCGGCAAAACGCAAACCCTGCCGACGTTCACTTACCATCTCTACGCTTCCGCGGAAGAGAAAGGCTTAATGCTCAATAACTCCCTGCATTCCAATGTCGATTTTGACAAAAATGAAGTACACACGATTTTTAATGCAGTTTATCGTGACAATCTGATTGGTGAGGAAAATAAACTGATAATCAGGCATTTACTTGGCGAACCTGAAACCCATGCACTGGAGCGAGGGCTGGCGATCCGCTTTACCAATCAGTGGCAATTTAAGGGCTATCAATATTGGGCTTTGCGCCTTTTTTTGTCGGATAATATGCTGACATTGAGTGAGTTAATCGACAATGATTTGTTAGAACGCGAATCTGATCTGGTAACGAATTGCCTCTCGGCGTCTTTTACCGATTTTTTGATCGAGGAGTGGGGTAGGGAAGTATTTTTACAAAAATACGCGGATTGGCAACCTAATAAATTGGAAATCAGTAAATTAGAAAAAGTGTGGCACGCATGGCTGGCGCAGAAATCCAGGGGTTTAAAACCAGAAACTTGGTCTAAAGCAACCTTACCTTACCTCAAGGGCTTCAACTTCGCGCACGAGGGGTATGCGATTTACAACGGTTACATGTCGAGTTTGGCAACGGAATCCATTGAAAAACAGGCAGATGAGTTGAATTGCAATGCTTTGGCGATCGTGCCCTATTCTTTTATGGAGGAACCGGACAAGCCTTCCTTTATCCCGGTTTCCGATAGCCCCGGCGGCGAAAATGACCAGGGCGTGATCCATTCGGCGCAAGCCGCTAAAAAACAGGGCATGAGCGTGATGCTCAAACCGCAAATCTGGATGGGGCGCGGCTACTGGCCGGGCGACGTGGCGATGAACAATGAAGCCGACTGGCAGCAGTTTTTCGATTATTATCACCGCTGGATGCGGCATTACGCGCTGCTGGCGGAAATCTGGCAGATGGACGTGCTTTGCATCGGGACGGAATTTGCCAAAACAACCAAGCTCAGAGCGCAGGACTGGCGGGCTTTGGTGACCAAAATTCGCGGTTTGTACAGCGGTAAACTGACTTACGCGGCAAACTGGGGCTCTGAATTCGAGCAGTTTCCTTTCTGGGATGCGCTGGATTACGTGGGCGTGGATTGCTATTATCCTCTGACCGAAAATCCGAATGCCGATAAGGCTGAATTGAAAGCGGGTTTTAATAAAATCCTGACGAAGCTGGAAAAAGTGCAAAAACAATCGGGTAAACCTTTGATTTTCACAGAGATCGGTTTTAAAAGCGTACAAACGCCCTGGCTGAGTCCGCACGCACCGAGTGATAATTCCCCTTATTTTGGGGCGCATCAAAAGCTTTGCTACGAAGTGGTACTGGAAAGCATTCACGACCAGCCCTGGATCGGCGGCATTTTCTGGTGGAAATTCCCATCTTATTTAGAATATCGCGGCATTGAAAATGATGATTTTAATCCAAATCGCAAGCCGGCGGAGCGTGTGGTAAAACAATGGTTTGGGAGAAAATAATTCGTAATCAGCAGCAGTTGGCAGGTTCTTCTTGGAATTTGCCAGGAAGATCGTATTTTCGTCGCCTAAAAATGTAGCTCATTGGAGAGAATCCGGTGGTACATCATAAAAAGGCAAAAACATGATATTAGGTGATAAAAAAATCCTGGAAGCTATTGAGCAGGGCGAGATTGTGATAGAGCCGTTCCAACGCGAATGCCTGGGTACCAATTCCTACGATGTACATCTTGGCAAGTGGCTGGCGCGCTACAAGGATCACGTGCTAGATGCCCGGAAACATAATGAAATCGAGTACCTTGAAATCCCTGAAGAAGGCTTTGTGCTGCAGCCGGGCACGCTCTACCTCGGCGTCACCGAAGAATATACCGAAACGCATAATTCCGTTCCTTTCCTGGAGGGCAAATCCAGCGTGGGGCGCCTGGGCATTGACATTCACGCCACAGCCGGCAAGGGCGACGTTGGTTTTTGCAATACATGGACCCTGGAAATCTCCTGCACGCAGCCCGTGCGCGTGTATGCAGGCATGCCCATTGGACAGCTTATTTACTTCACTGTGGACGGCGATATCGAAAATTATTATAATAAAAAGAAAAGCGCTAAATATAATATCCGCACCGATAAGCCTGTAGAAAGTATGATGTGGAAGAATAAGTTTTGATTTTGAAATGCTGATCTGCGGTCGGCGTCATTGATCGCCAATCAAGATTGGCGTTACTAGTTCACTACATTCCTCGGCTTTCCATGTAAAAAAGCCTTTACATTATTTACTGTTTCATTTAGTAACCGTTGGCGTGCTTCCCGGCTGGCCCAGGCATTATGCGGCGTGATGATACAATTATTTACGCCGA
>CAZGAU010000022.1:0-48588 GCA_964523725.1 uncultured Saprospiraceae bacterium | reverse complement strand
GGTTTGATCTGGTACGCCAGGGTCGGGTATCGGCGGTGATGAAAGCGCATGGTAAGAACTTCCAGGACGGTAAAAACGAATTATTCCCGATTCCGCAGAATGAAGTAGATATCAGTGGGGGCGTTATTACGCAGAATCCAGGTTATTAATATTTAAAATATTAATTATTAAAGCTTTAGGAAGTTTTGTACCTCCTAAAGCTTTTTTATTTAATAACGGTACACGATCGCATTAATATTCATACCTGCACCCACCGAAGCAAAAACGATGATATCGCCTTCGTGCAAACCGTGGCTGCCCATCTCTTTTTTCCGAATCAGATCAAATAAAGTAGGGACCGTAGCCACTGAACTGTTGCCCAAAAAATGAATGCTGATCGGCATGATATCCTCATTAAATTCTTTCTCGCCGTACAATCGGAACAAACGCTTTATAATGGCGTGATCCATTTTTTCATTCGCCTGGTGAATAAAGATTTTCTTTACATCCTGCAGATGAACTTGAGCTTTATCAAGACACCCCTTGATGGCTTCCGGCACCTTGGACAACGCAAATTCATAGATTTTCCGTCCGTGCATTTTTATGTATCCCATGTGCGGGTCCGCATCTGGCAGGTTGGACTTTCCAAAAAATAAATAACCCGCTTCATCCTTGGTATAGGATTGACTTGCTACCGCTAAAATACCTTTTTCCCCTTCATTTTCAGCCATTTCCACCACCACAGCGCCCGCGCCATCCGCAAAAATCATACCGTCGCGATCGTAGTCATCTACCACCCGGGAAAGCGTTTCTGTACCAATTACCAGCGCCTTTTTTGCCATGCCCGCACGCATGAAGGCGTAAGCCTGGATCATGCCTTCTACCCAGCCCGGGCAGCCGTAAATTATATCATATGCCACGCAATTAGGATTCTCGATACCTAGCTTTTGTTTGATCCGGGAAGCAAGGCTGGGCAACAGGTCGGTTTGAGTAGAACCCGCCGGCACATCACCAAAATTATCTGCAACAATAATATAATCAAGCGTTTCGGGATCAATCCCGGCATCTTCAATGGCACGCTGAGCCGCAATGGCGCCGATGTCAGATGCAACCAGATTATCTTCCACATAACGACGTTCGGCAATGCCAGTAATCGCCTCAAATTTTTCAATAATTTCCTGGGCAGGACGGTCGATTCGTTCATGCCCGGCATCATAAAATGCATGTTGTAAAAAAGCTTCGTTTTTGACAACTTTGGTAGGAATATAGCTGCCGCTACCGATAATAATCGAGGTTGCTTGTTTCATACTAACTAAATATTGTGCTAAATATTTAAAACACGTGTGAATAAAGCCGAATGTGAATGGCGTACTTTATTACACAATTTTCATAAAAATACAAATCATTTTAAACTGAACACAATATTCAAAAAAATGATCTAATCTGTTGATCTCCAAAAATTTTGATTCTACGATTTCTAAACGGCTTTTACCAATAGTTCTTTATTGATCTCAGGGACGCTGGTACAACCGGCTAAACCCATTGTCAATTCAAAATCCGCCATAAAATTTTGCAAAACCGCCTCCACGCCAGCCTGCCCTGCAATTGCCAGTCCGTAAGCGTATGGTCGCCCAATGCAAACGGCTTTGGCGCCAAGTGCAATGGCTTTGAAAGCATCCGCACCGCTGCGAATGCCGCTGTCCAGCAATACCGGGATTTGTCGATCTACCGCATCTACGACGCCTGGCAAGGCATCAAATGCGCCGATCGCGCCGTCCACCTGGCGTCCGCCGTGATTCGATACGATGATTCCGCCCATGCCTGCATCTACTGCTTTCCGGGCATCATCGGGGTGTAAAATCCCCTTCAGCAAAATCGGCAATTTCGTTTGTTCCCGCAGGAAAGCCAGGTCATCCCAGGTAAGCGAAGGCCGCGAATAAATATTAATAAACTGCCGCACCGCCGCCATGGGCTTACCCGAGCGCAATTTCTTGAAAAAGCCTTTCCCCGGATATCGGTTGACCGTGGCAATCAAATTGCGAATGGTAGTCGCATTGATCCTGGGTTTTATTGCTGTTTCTTCCTCCTTTGGTTCGCCCAAAAGTCGCATAAACACTGGATCACTCAAATATTGAGCAATACCCATACCCCTCAGAAACGGCAGATAGGCCAAATCAAGATCGCGCACGCGCCAACCGAGCATGGTGGTATCCAAAGTCACCACAATCGCACTACAGCCGCAGTTTTCAGCCCGTTTTACAAAGCTCTGCACCAGTTCATTCGACTTGCTCCAGTATAATTGGAACCAGCGTGGACTTTCCCCCATTACCTCGGCGCATTTTTCCATCGCCACCGAAGCCTGATTAGAGAAAATCATCGGGATGCCCAATGAACTCGCGGCTTTTGCCACCGCAATATCTGCTTCAGGATGTGCCATTTCTAGTACGCCGATGGGGCAAGTCAGAAAAGGGGAAGGCAATTTTTGGCCCAATAATTCAATACTGATATCCCGTTCCGACACATCCCGCAGCATTCTGGGCATAATCTGCCATTTACCGAAAGCCTGACGATTGGCGTCCATCGTGGTTTCAAGCCCTGCGCCGCCGGCCATATAAGCAAAGCCTTCCTTCGACATCCGGTCGCGGGCCGCTGCTTCCAAGGCTTTAAAGTCAAAGGGGATAATGGGATTCAGCCCCATCATGCCGCCCACGTAGGTGCGCCGTTGCAAATCCATGGCGGTGAGGCGAGCCGGCGTTTTTTGCTTAGTCGTAGTCATACTCGTAATCTTCTTCCTTTTCTTTGGAAAACAATCCCTTGAAGGTAATACCAATCTGAGGCAAGAGCAACAAAGTCGGAGAAGTTTTTTGCTCAAAAGCATCAATCGGATCGTTGTAATCGGGATTGGTTCCGGTCTCCTTTTTTCGAGTCAGGTAGCTTGCATTGGAACCCGGCAGGTAAGCACAGCGCAAATCCAGTACAATGCCGGAATTTTGCGAAAGTGTGAATTGTAAACCGACCGCCCCGCCATAGCTGAATGCCCAATCGCTTTCATCGGTGCCGCTTTCCAGCGTTTCGTCAATGTCGCGGTCGGTCAAGGTTGTACTGGTAAAAAGATTTTTAAACCCCACCATTCCATCAAAATAAGGCTTAATTGGAAAAGAGGTAGCCGGTTGGAACCGCAGCACAAAGTGCCCCAAGAAAATATTGCTGGAGGTTTGCAATTCATATTCTTTTAAAAAACCGCCCACACGCACTTGGTAGCGCGCCCTTTCAATAGCGTACCCCATGATCGAGAGCTCTATACCGGCAGCCAGGGGCGTGTTGCCCGCCTGCACCAGGAATAAACCGCCTCCGCCAAAGCCAATGTCATCCAGTTGATCGCGAAAATCTTCCAGCGGAATGCCAACCTGAAAATTTCCGTTCACGTGAAATTGCGGATACACCCGTTCCTGCGCATTTGCTACAAGTGTAAGTATCAGCAATAATAGTAAAATTGGTACCTGTTTCATGATTTTTATTTAAATTGTGCATCAAATTAGAATAAAGTTAGTGCCAAAAGCAACTCTTTTAGTAAGAATTTGGAAGGGAAAAATCATTTTTATTAATTTTAAGCGTCCAACCTATTTTTTTACAAAAATCAAATCTGTTTCCTATGAAGTTTGAAATTTATAAGGACAAGGCCGGCAAATATCGTTTTCGTCTGAAGGCAGGCAATGGCCAGAATATCCTTGCCAGTGAAGCTTATGAAAGCAAAGCAGGTGCCAAAAATGGTGTTAAGTCTGTCATGAACAACGCTTCGAATGATGCGCGGTATGTAAAGAAGGAATCCACCAACGGTAAATTTTATTTCAATCTGCGTGCCGGCAACAACCAGGTGATCGGTACCAGCGAGATGTACGACTCCGCCTCGGGGCGCGATAATGGCATTGAAGCTGTGAAAAAAGCAGATTCCAAGGCTCAGGTCGTCGAACTGGAAAGCTAACTTACGGATCAAAAAGAATTGCGTACAACGGTTTCAATCCTCGGATTGAGGCCGTTTTTAATTTTGAACTGGTTCCTCTCTGAACGGTTTGAATGAAAAAATGCCTATGCTACGCACCTTTACCGATCAGATGAATCGCCGGATTACGCTGGAGCACCCACCCAAACGTATTATATCGCTGGTGCCATCGCAAACGGAATTACTACACGATCTGGGGCTTGAGAAGGAAGTGGTTGGCATCACCAAGTTTTGCGTGCATCCTGAGTCCTGGTTCAGAAACAAAACCCGCGTGGGCGGTACCAAGCAGGTAAAACCAGGCATCATCGAACAACTTCAGCCCGACCTCATTATTGGAAATAAAGAAGAGAACGAGCAATCCCAAATTGAAGCCCTCAGCGAGCGTTACCCTATATGGATGAGCGACATTCAAACCGTGCCGGATGCCCTGCATATGATTGAATCGCTTGGTTCAATAGTCGGGAAAGAAGAACCGGCAAAACAATTGGCACAACGAATTCGCGCCGATTTTGACGCCTGGAAACTGGAACACCCCTCGCCCACCCTGCGCGCGGTGTATTTTATTTGGCGGAAACCTTACATGGTGGCGGCTTCGGATACATTTATTGATGAGCTATTACAACTCGCCGGTTTTGAAAATATGTTCGCCGTACAAAGCCGTTATCCGGAAATTGATCTGGACGAACTAACCACGGCAGCCCCAGAGGTTATTCTTTTATCTTCAGAACCTTATCCTTTCAAAGAAAAACATTTTGAGGAATTTAAACGAGTTTGTCCGACCGCAGTCATAAAAATAGTAGATGGCGAGTTATTTTCGTGGTACGGAAGCCGTTTACTGCAATCTGTTGCCTATTTTCGGCGGTTGCGCAAAGTATTGGACGAATTGATAAATGATTGATTTTCTGGATGAATGAATGTAAAAATTATGCCTCATAAGGTTTGGAATATTATTTTGTTGTTTTTTGCCGGCACATATATCCTCTCAGCCCAGGCGCCCCAGCCGATTCCAGGGCAAATCATTGTGCGCTTGCAAGCCGGCATTTCCTCAAAAACCCTTGTGAATCAACTTAATGCAAAGCACTCATATATTTCTACCATCACCTACGCGCAATCCTTAAGCAAATCGAATAATGCACAATTGATTAGTTTCCAATTAGATAAAAAAAATACCGAGGCAATCCTGGAGGAAATCCGTCGAATGCCGGAAGTGATCGCTGCGCAATATAATTACGAATTGCAGCCCCGCCAAACACCAGACGACCCTGAATTTGAGCGCCAGTGGGGTCTGGCTCGCATTGGCGCACCGGAGGTCTGGGATTATACCACCGGCGGGGTGACTGCACAGGGCGACGAAATTGTAGTAGCCATACTGGATTTTGGATTTGACATCCAGCATGAAGATTTACAGGATAATATTTGGCGAAATCCGGGCGAGATTCCCAATGATGGCATTGATAATGATCAAAATGGCTATGTAGATGACTTTTCAGGTTGGAATTTTGCGACCAACTCCGGGGAGCATTCAAGAGATTCGCATGGTACCTCGGTGGCAGGCATTATAGGCGCCAATGGCAACAATAATATTGGTATTACCGGCATCAACTGGCGAATTAAAATGATGCCATTTACAGTTGTAACTGTCGCCGACATTATTGCAGCTTACGATTATGTCATCGAACAACGCAGACTTTATAACGAATCCAATGGCAAACAGGGCGCCTTTGTGGTCGCAACCAATCTTTCTCTTGGGATTGACCGGATTTTCTGTACCGAACAGCCGGTCTGGGGTGGTATGTACGATCTCCTCGGCGAAGTGGGCGTACTGACGGGTGCGGCCACCGCCAATCGCAGCTGGGATGTAGATATGGTCGGCGATATGCCTACCACCTGCACGAGCGATTTCCTGATTACCAGTTTGAACATGACCCAGACAGATGAAATTTATTCCGGCAGTGCCTATGGGGCAGTTTCTATTGATCTGGGCTCGCCGGGGGAAGGTTCCTATTCTGCCAAGATTGGCAACCGTTATGGTACTTTCAGCGACAATTCAGCGGCGGCGCCGCATCTTACAGGGATAATCGCCTTGTTGTATAGCCTTCCTTGCGATGAGTTGACGGAAAATGCGCTTACACAACCTGCACAAACTGCACTGGCAATCCGGCAGGCAATTCTGGATGGAGTGGAACCACTTCCCGCTTTAACCCAAAAAACCAGCACCGGCGGGCGTTTGAACGTTTTCAAAAGTATGGAAATTCTCCAGGAGCGTTGTGCTGCAACTTCCGGCGAACTGGCGGTGATGAATGTTTTTCCAAATCCGGCGCATGAGCTGGTTACTGTTGAATTTGAATCTCCAGATTTCGATCCATATGACCTGTTCGTTTACAATGCATTAGGACAACTCGTTTTCCGAAATTCCATCATTCCGCAACGTTTTTCCAAAAAACGCCAGCGGATCAATGTGCAAAACTGGGCCCCGGGCGTCTATTTCCTGACCCTCGGGCGAGGAAAATCAAGGGTACAGGCAAAATTTATTGTACATTAATTGCATCAGATTCAAGCTATTCTGAAAAAGTGTGAAAAATTTGAACTATTTTTTTGAGAAATGCTTTTGATAGAAGAGGTAAAGCATTATCTTTGCATCCGCAATTCGGTCAGCGAATTGTTTTTTATTGAAAACAAAGGTTTACAGCACGATTCTCCAGATTTGGAAGTCTGATTATAAATCAAAGAATTCAATAATTGATACGGCTCTGTAGCTCAATTGGATAGAGCATCTGACTACGGATCAGAAGGTTTAAGGTTCGAATCCTTACAGAGTCACTAACATTTAGTTTAAAAGTTTAAGGTTAAATGTTTGAGGTTGGTTTTTGAAAAAACTGTTATCTCAAACGACAATCACAAGAGTTATGTCGAAGGTATGTCAATTGACGGGAAAAAGACCGATTTCAGGAAATAAAGTTTCGCACTCGAACCGCAAAACAAGACGCCGCTTTTTGCCGAACTTGCACAAGAAGCGCTTTTTTATTCCTGAAACGGGTGAATGGGTTACACTGCGTGTATCTTCCAACGCACTTCGCACGATCAGCAAGCTGGGTATTTATGCATTTATCCAGAAAGCGAAGCAGAAAGGTACTTACACCGGTGTAGAAATTGAGAACAACCAATAATTTTTTGAATCATGGCCAAGAAGAGTAAAGGTAACCGTATCCAGGTTATTTTAGAATGCACCGAGCACAAAGACTCAGGTCTGCCGGGCACTTCACGTTATATCACACAAAAAAATCGCAAGAATACTCCGGATCGTCTGGAACTTAAAAAATATAATCCGATTCTGAAGCGCGTTACAGTGCACAGAGAAATCAAGTAAGGGAACTTTTTGATTTCTCGCGTTGTTTAGCAAAACGTAATTCAGTAACCTGATTAAAAATATTCAAAACTATGGCAAAAGTATCAAAGAACGCAAGGGTTGCACAACGTGCGCAAAACGCAGGTTCCGGTAAGGATTTCGTAAAGGTGATCAAACCAATCAAAGATCCTAAAACCGGCAAATATTCCTATAAGGAAATGATGGTGCACAAAGATAAAGTGAAAGACTTTTTCGCTGACGCTAAATAATCATATTTCAGCATCTTTTACTCCAAAGGGGCTTTTCTCATGTGCAGGAAAGCCTCTTTGTGTTATTTTGAAAATTGGATTTTAGATATCAGGATTGGACTGTCGGCCCAAAAGCCAAGATCCAAGATCAAAAAACAATCAGATGAGCTTCTTTTCCAACTTTTTTACCAAAGAGAAAAAACAAGACCTGGATAAAGGCTTGGAAAAAACCAAATCCAGTTTTTTTAATAAGCTTTCCAAAGCGGTAGCTGGTAAGGCTGCAGTCGATGAAGAAGTACTGGATGAACTGGAAAGTGTGCTAATCTCTTCCGACGTGGGGCTGAATACCACTATCAAAATCATTGAACGCATCGAAGCCCGTGTGGCTCGTGATAAATATCTCGGTACCAGTGAGTTAAACGAAATTTTGCGCGATGAAATCGTACAACTCCTCGCCGAAAACAACACCCGGGACGTTGAAGATTACGCCCCCCCCACCGATCAGAAGCCCGCTATTATCATGGTCGTCGGTGTAAACGGTGTTGGAAAAACCACAACGATTGGCAAACTTGCACATCAATTCAAAAAACAAGGCAAAAAAGTGATCCTCGGCGCGGGTGATACCTTCCGTGCGGCGGCTGTTGATCAACTCAAAATCTGGTCGGAGCGCGTGGGTTGCGACTTTTTCAGTAAAGGTATGAACGCAGATCCGGCTGCTGTGGCTTATGAAACTGTGAATAAAGCCGTGACGGAAGGCTACGATGTAGCGATTATTGACACCGCTGGTCGCCTGCATACCAAGATCAACCTCATGAACGAGCTGACCAAGATTCGCCGCTCCATCGGCAAGCGTATGGAGGGTGCGCCGCATGAAGTACTTCTGGTGTTGGATGCTACCACCGGTCAGAACGCCATCGAACAGGCAAAGCATTTTACCAATGCCACCGAAGTCAGCGCATTGGCGCTTACTAAACTCGACGGTACCGCCAAAGGCGGCGTGGCTATTGGTATTTCCGATCAATTTAAAGTACCGATCAAATACATCGGCGTAGGTGAAGGTATTGAGCAGTTGCAGGTCTTTAATAAGCGAGCATTTGTGGATTCGCTATTCGATCAATAGGTTTTCATCTTTTTACAAGTCTAAACTTAACCGCAATTTAACTTTCTCAAAAGCGGCGTTTGTGCAACTACAAACGTTTTCAGGGTGTTATAACTTTCAAAACCCAATATCATGAAAACAATCACCCTGACACTCGCTCTTTTGGGCGTAACATTTCTGCTATTTCTATCCAGCTGTGCAACGCCACAACCTGTTTCCCGCTTGCAACCTATTGAACAAGAAGGTATTACCAAATGGCGCTACGGCAGTCAATTGGTCACGCTTCCCGAGCAGGACGGACTGGAAGTAGGCATTGCTTACCGCAGCAGCACGCCCGGCTATCTTGTGTTTGAAGTGAAAATCCGGAATGGCTCCGGAAAACCGGTCTTGATTTCACCAGAGCAGTTTTTTTACGAGCCCCTCGCAAGAGATACCATCACTGCGGTTGCTTCCAAGGTTTTTGCCAATGACCCCGAACAGATGCTGCTGGAATTCGACAAGAAAGAGTCGAGGATACGTGCAGCCCAACAAAATGAGACTGCCTCTGAATTGCTATCGATCACCACTAATCTTGTGGAGGATATTTCTACCAATAATGAAAGTTCGGAAGACTTGCAACGAAAATGGACCGAACGCGACGCACGAAGAGCAGAATACGAGGGCAGCCAGGCTAATTATCAATTGAACTTTTTGTCTTTGGATGAAGAGCGCAGCTACTGGGCAAACCGCACCATCCGCCGTACCACACTCGACCCCGGGTATGAAATGACCGGCACTGTTTTCTTTCTGAGAAACAACAAAGCTGCGTTTGTCCGCTTGAATGTGACCATTGATGACAAAGTATTTCCGGTTACTTTCTGGCAAATTTTGTACAAGCCTTAAGTTCCGTCTTGATCGAAAAAATGGGGACATCGCAAGTGCTCCACCTCTCCAACTTCCAAATTCTGTTACTTTTTGAGATTTTTTACGTTTTTATATATGGAAGAAAAATCTTAGATTGTACAAAACAACTATTATAATTCTGCTTTATGAAAAACGTAGCCATCCGAAACAGCCTGATTTTACTGGCTTTTACAACCTTTTTCAATCCCGCTTTTGCACAAAGTACTGCTTCCGCTTCGCAAGATGGGGAAACGGGTATCGCGATGTATTATGCAGATTATTTGCATGGGCAATCCACGGCCCTGGGTGAAATTTATAACAAATATGAACTTACCTGTTCGCATATGTACCATCCAAAAGGCACTTTACTGAAGGTGACCCGCTTGGACAACAACAAAACTGTAACCGTTCGGGTGAATGACCGCGGTACTTTTCAGAATAGCGTTATCATCGATCTCTCCTGGGCAGCAGCTATGGAACTGGATCTCATCAAGCTGGGCAAAGCCTGGGTAAAGGTAGAAAATGCGGGCTACTCCAATCTGAATCCGGTGAACCCAAATCGAGAAAAGGTGTTATCTGATCGTGGCGTTTCCAGTTATGATAATACCTCCCCCAATAATTCGCAACTGACCACTAAAAGCGGTTATATCAATGATTATTATCGCAGTAATACCACGACCACCAGCGATCCGAATAAACCAACCTGGGATAATCTAACGATAAAAAGTCCGAATGCAACCTCGACAAATCCAACGTCTTTCGAAACCACGCCACGCAGCGCTGCCATGTCCAATACGGCGCTCAACAGCGGCTACGGCATACAGGTGGGCTCCTATACGGTGTACGACAACGCGGAGCGCATGGTAGAAAACCTCCGCAATACTGGAGTGAGCAATACTTACATCAAGGAAAGTTACAGCTCTAGTGGCGCCATGTTATATCGGGTAGTGATCGGTTCGTTCACTTCACGTGCCGACGCGACCAGCTTTTTACAGCGTTTGCGCACTTCTTACATCGCGGATGGTATTGTAATGAGTTTAAGTAAATAATTATATTTTCACCAAAAGGAAGCGGTTTTATTATTCGATGTAATAAAACCGCTTTTTTATTTAATCAAAAACAACCAGATTAATCATTCCTTGCTGTAAAAGGATCATCCCCATTATTCCAATTCCACCACCAGATCGTTCTGTTCTACCAGGGTTTTCTCTTTTAGATGGATTTTCTTGACAATGCCGTCCTGCGGCGAAGTAATAGTGCTTTCCATCTTCATCGCTTCAATAATAAAGAGCGGCTGATTAGCCTCGATTTTGTCGCCTTTTTTTACCAAAATACGTGAAAGGTTGCCTTGCAATGGCGAGCCAACCTCATTTGATGCTTCTGCTTTTTGATGAGCGGGACTTTCCACTTTTTGGGTACGGTCACGCACCGGAATAGAACGCATCTGCCCATTTAATTCAAAGAAAACCAGGCGCACGCCCTGCTTATCAGGTTCGGTCAAGCTATGGAATTTAATGATCACATTTTTCCCCTGTCCAATTGTAACCATAATTTCCTCGTTATGCTCCAAACCATAGAAAAACGCGGGTGTTGGCAGGTTGCGCACCTCACCGTATTGTTCAAAATGTGTGTAATAATCTTCGAAAACCTTGGGATACAATTTGTACGACAGAAAGTCGCGCAGGTTCCAGTCGTCGCCAAACTTATTATAAAATTCTTTCAGTTCTTTTTCAAAATCAATCGATTCCAGATGTTCATTTGGACGATCGGTATAAGGTTGCTCATCTTTCAAAATAATTTTCTGAATTTCCTTCGGAAAACCACCCTCGATTTGCCCCAGATCGCCGCGCATTAAGGCTTTGGCACTGTCCGGGAAAGCCAGGGAATCTCCTTTTTCAAGAATATCTTCCTTGGTCAGATTGTTGGAAGTCATGAACATGGCCATATCGCCCACCACTTTGGAAGAAGGAGTCACTTTAATGATATCCCCAAACAGTTCGTTGGCGGCTTTATAATTCTTTTTGATCAATTCGAATTTATCCTCCAGCCCCAGTCCACGGGCTTGAGGGCGTAGGTTAGAATACTGCCCGCCCGGAATTTCGTGCTCATACACATCCGCAGTACCAGCCCGGAGTTCGGTTTCAAAAGGATAATAATAGCGCCGCACGGACTCCCAGTAGGCTGAAAAAGCGTTGAGCGATTCCAGATTTACCGGATGCTCCCGATCTTGATTGCGCATCATGGCGACAATAGAATTGAAGTTCGGCTGAGAAGTCAATCCCGACAACGAACTGATCGCCACGTCCACCACGTCCACGCCGGCTTCAATGGCTTTCAGATAGGTTGCCGCCTGGATCGAAGCGGTATCATGTGTATGCAGATGGACCGGCACACTGATCACTTTCTTCAATTCGGTGATGAGCAATTCGGCAGCATAAGGCTTGAGCAAACCCGCCATATCCTTGATTGCAATGATGTGCGCACCCTCATCCTCGAGCCGGCGAGCCAGGTCGAGGTAATATTGCAAATTAAATTTGGGTCGGCTGGGATCAGTGATATCACCGGTATAACAAAGGCATGCTTCCGCTATCGCGTTGGTTTCCTCACGCACCGTGCGAATGCTGGTACGCATGGCTTGTATCCAGTTGAGCGAATCAAAAATCCGAAAAATATCGATTCCGGTTTCTGCGGCTTCCACGATGAATTTTTTGATCAAATTATCGGGATAGGCCGTGTAACCCACAGCATTGGAGCCGCGCAGCAGCATTTGAAACAAAATATTGGGGATCGCTTTGCGCAAATCCTCCATCCGCCGCCAGGGGCATTCTTTCAAAAAGCGCAGGCTTACGTCGAATGTCGCGCCCCCCCACATTTCAATAGAAAATACATCGGTCGAGTGGTTCTTGGCATAGCTCTCAGCTACCTGGAGCATGTCATAAGTGCGCATGCGCGTCGCGAGCAAGGATTGGTGCGCGTCGCGGAAAGTCGTGTCGGTGTATTGTATTACATGCTCATCCCGAAGCGATTGTACAAATTTCTCGCGCCCAAGTTCATGAAGTTTATCGCGGGTACCTTTAGGATACAAAGCATTGGCATCAAAATCGGGTACCACTGGCTTGAGAAAAACCGGCTTGGTGTGTCTGGTTTTGACATCGGGATTGCCGTTCACCATGACTTCCGCCAAATAGCGCAACATTTTTGTACTGCGGTCTTTCCAACCCGGCAATATCAATAGATCCGGATTTTCCTTAATAAAATTGACCGTAGCTTCGCCTTTATAAAAGGTTTCGTTTTGCAACAGGTTTAGCAGAAAGCCGATATTGGTTTTGACACCCCGAATCCGGAATTCGCGCAAAGCACGGTGCATCCGCTCTGCAGCGCCCTTTAGCGTGCGCCCGGAAGCCGTCACTTTCACGAGCAAACTGTCGAAAAATGGTGAAATCTTGGCGCCGGCAAAAGCGCTACCCGCGTCGAGGCGAATACCCATACCGCTCGCACTGCGGTAGGCAATAATCATCCCGTAATCGGGCTTGAAATCATTGAAGGGATCTTCCGTTGTAATACGACATTGAATGGCGAACCCATGCACTTCCACATCATCTTGATCGCGAATAAAAATAGTTTTGTGATCCAGCGGATACCCCATGGCAACCAAAATCTGCGAGCGCACAATGTCGATCCCCGTCACCTGTTCGGTCACGGTATGCTCCACCTGTATCCTGGGATTCACTTCGATGAAGTAAACATTTTCGTCTTTATCCACCAGGAATTCCACCGTGCCGGCATGGCTGTAATCCACGGCTCGCGCCAATCGCAGGGCGTAGTCGTACAGTTTGTTTTTGGTTTCCTGACTCAAAGTTGGGCTGGGTGCGATCTCCACCACTTTCTGAAACCGGCGCTGCACCGAGCAATCCCGCTCGTACAAATGGACAATATTACCATATTTATCACCCAGGATTTGCACCTCGATGTGTTTGGGATTTTCAATATATTTTTCCAGAAAAACCGTTTCATCCCCGAAGGCCGTTTTGGCTTCGCCCTTGGCTTCTTCGTATTCGCTAGTGAGTTGATTTTCATCACGAACCACCCGCATACCGCGACCGCCACCGCCAGAAGCCGCTTTAATAATCACCGGAAAACCAATCCGTTTGGCTTCTTTGAGTGCAATTTCCTTCGTGGTAAGGGGGTCATGACTATCTTCAATCAGGGGTACATTTTGTTCACGGGCAAGTACTTTGGCTGCTACCTTATTGCCGAGGCGTTGCATCGTTTCCGGCGCGGGGCCAATAAAAACAATACCTTCCTGACGACACCGCTCCGCAAAGTCCACATTTTCAGACAAAAAGCCATATCCGGGGTGAATCGCCTCTACCCCATTTATTTTGGCAACCCTCATAATCTCGTCGATATCAAGATAAGGTTTGAGCGGATCGTTCTCTTTTCCGATTTGGTAAGCCTCATCTGCCTTATAACGGTGCAGCGAGTAGCGATCTTCATAAGTATAAATAGCAACGGTGCGCAATTGCAGCTCAGAAGCGGCACGCAATACTCGAATAGCAATTTCGCCGCGGTTGGCGACCATTATTTTCTTGAAGCGGTTGACGTTTTCGGTCATAATTTCCTACGGTTAATGCTTTAGAATGTAAAGATGCTTATGTCGAATAACAGCATTTTATAATGCGTTATCCGAACTCCTAATTTGGAATGATTTGCCTTGCTTGGCGGGAACGCTAAGGTAAGTCATTCGTTGAATACTTGCCTTGTTTTTTTTAGAAAATATGTCTTAACTTGGATTTTTCAAACAATTCTAATGCGCGTATCACTTTTTGAGAAATTTTAAATCATCTAAATTTCAAAGCCCATGAAAAAGCGGCAAATATCTCTGATCTTATTCCTTTGTTACCTCCTTTCAAGCACTTTTTTGCAAGCACAAACTACTCTTGCCGAGCGACTTGGCTACCCAAAAGACGCAAAATTGCTCATCATTCACGCCGATGACCTGGCGGTGGCACATTCTGAAAATCAGGCGAGTTTTAAAGCATTGAAAGATGGTTCGGTCAATTCCGCAAGCTTGATGGTGCCCTGCCCCTGGCTCCCGGAGTTGGCGGATTATGTAAAGAAAAATCCAAATCATGATCTGGGTTTACATCTCACCGTTACGAGCGAATGGCAGTGGTACAAGTGGGGTCCGGTGGCGCCGCGTAATGAAGTATCCAGTTTGGTAAATAATGAAGGCTATTTTTATGATAATTGTAATGATTTTGCTAAAAATGCCAATTTAAATGAAATAGAACGGGAACTCCGCGCTCAGATCGAAAAGGCAAAAGCAATGGGCATCGAACCGACGCATTTTGATACGCATATGCGGTGCCTGTTCTCCGATGCTGATATTTGCTCGATTTATTTTAAAATGAGCCGTGAATATGGCGTGCCTGTGAAGGTCACCCGCAGCATGTTACAGGGCTACGGCGAACACATGCCAGATACTACTAATATTATATTTATCGACCAATCCATTACAGCCGTACCGGAAGATTATAAAAACGGCATGAAAGCATTTTACACAAATGTGCTGCGCAACCTCAAGCCCGGCGTCAACGAACTGGTGATACACACCGCCTACAACGATGCTGAAATGCAGGGCATTACGGTCAATCATCCCAACTGGGGCGCGGCCTGGCGGCAGGCAGACTTTGATTTTTTCACCAGCAAATTTTGCAGGAAAATTCTGGCTGAGGAAAAGATACAATTAATAACATGGCGGAAAGTAGGAAGATTATTGAAATAGTTCCTTTTTTTTAAGCAAGATTAAATCAAGTGATATTCCAAAGCTGTTTTTATCATCGCGGCAGTATTTTTTACCCCCAGTTTTGCTAGCAAGTTTTTGCGATGGCTGTCCACTGTAAGCGGACTAATGAAGAGTAGCTCGGCAATTTGATTATTGGTTAAACCTTCGGCAATAAGAGCCAACACTTCCTTTTCGCGAGAGGTAAGCACAGGGATTGGGGGGTGCAGTACTTCCGTTTGTACCATGAGCTGTGCAACTTCCATGCTGAGGTACATCTGTCCGCGAAATGCCTGATGAATAGCTTCCACCAATTCTTCCTGAGAGGCGCTTTTTAATACGTACCCCGAAGCGCCCTGGGCAATCATTCGGCTGATGAAACTGCGATCTTTGAAAGTACTCAGTCCCAGGATTTTTATTTCCGGAAATTTCGATTTAAGATCCAGGCACAGATCAAGACCGCTTACTTCCGGCAAATTAATATCAAGCAGAATGACATCGACTCGTTCTTTTTTCAAGAAGTCCATTGCACTGAAAGCATCCGTAGCACTGCCAGCTATGTTGATATCCTCCACCATATGTAGCAACGATTTGATACCCTCAATTACCATTGGATGATCGTCAATTATAAAAACACGAATCATAATTTTTAAATTAATATTACAAATCATTAGGTAACCATGCTGTCTTTTTGCCTTAGCCTAAACACTCCATTAAACTAAAAATCAAATACTTATTTTTAAGTAAGTAAAGAGACAATTTTAAGTTCAAATAAAATATCTTATAAGGAGTTGATTGCCAGATTAATTCGACTTTCGACGGTCGACTGTAAAACTGTCCGACTACTTAGAATTAAATATATTATTTTTCACTTCATGTTATCAAATATGTATATCAAAAATTCACTCTATTTTATTTATTTTAAATTCAATTTCGATGGTAGTGCCTTTTCCGGGTGCAGAACGCACATCCAAAACTCCGTTGAGGTAATCCACACGCGACCGAATATTCATCCAACCGATCCCGGAAGCTTTATCCAGGTTGGCCGCATCAAAACCTTTACCATTATCTTCTACCGTAATATGAAAACGGTCCCCATCTCGAAGCAACTGTACCAGCACCAGCGTGGCCTTGGCGTGGCGAACCACATTATTAAGCAACTCCTGAACAATGCGAAATACAATCACCTCATTGGATTCGGGCAGCCGGTTTTCCAAGCCAAAAGACTGGTATTGTACTTTAAGCAAGCCAGATTCATTATGAGTATCACAGAAGTCCTGCACCGCATCCCGCAGACCAAACTTGAGCAACGCTTCGGGCATCATGTTTCGGGCCACCCGGCGCAGCTCACCAATGGAAGTGTCGAGCATTTCCAACGCACGATTAAAAGATCTGGCGGACTCTTCATTTAAAACCTGATTTCCTTTCATAAAATTCAGTGTTTGCCGGATACCAGAAAGCATCCCACCCAAACCATCATGCAGATCACGGGCAAGTCGTCCTCTTTCTTCTTCCTGCCCTTGCAACATTGCATTGACAGTGGATAGTTGCTTTTCCTGTTCGAGTTGAAGAATTTTTTGTTGATTGATTTCCATTTCCTGGCGTACGATCTGCTGCTTGTTTTGAACATTTTGATAATACATAAATCCGAGACTGATCAACAATCCCAGGAAAATACCCATGCCAATAATCACGCCCTGACGCTGACGCAGCCGAAGTTCCTGAATTTCGTTTTTGTTTTGCAGGTTATCAATTTCCGCCTGCTGTTGTGCAGTTTTGTACTTGGTTTCCAGCTCCGTCGTGTTTTTTAACACCGTTTCATTAATAAGCGAATCGCTAAGTAAATGAAATTCACGCCGATAATAATTGGAAACATCATAATGTTGTAAAGCAAATTCAGCATCAGAGCCGGCCAGATACGCTCCTTGCAACACATCCCGGAATCCGTATTTACGGCTGGTATCAATTGCTTGTCGCAGATATTCCGCAGATGGGCCGAATTGATTCATTGAAAAATAAGTATTACCTAAACTTAAAAAAAAGCGTGCTGTAATTTCTTTTTCATGATATGCCTGTGCCACCGATAGCCCCCGTTTCAGATATGGCAAAGCCTTCTGAATGCGACCATTTTTCCGGTGTTCCTCCCCTATATTGAGCAGGGCCGTAGCTTCCACGCGTGGGTCATCAGTGTTTTTAGCTGTTTGTAATGCTTCTTCAAAATGCTGCAATGCTTTATCACTTTGATTCAAATTACTGGAAATCTGCCCCAAAGCCAGCAGTGGCGGCCCAATCTGATAGGGACTATCATGTTTTCGGGCTAAAGCCAAGGCCCGCTGGGCATAAGGAACTGCCTTTTCAAACTGTCGTAACTCAATATAAGTAATAGCAATGTTTGACAGACCGGAACTTAGGAACAACTCATCGCCCATTTCCTCCAGAACGGGCAAAGACATCAGCTGATATTGCAAAGTAGCTTCGTAATTACCCATAAACTGGTAAGTAGTGGCTACATTTGCCAGGCTCGCTACGGTCAGGCGGGGATGATCCAATTGTTTGCCGATTTCCAAACCCCGAAGGTTTAGTTTCAGTGCTTCTTCCAGTTTTCCCTGAGCGTTGAGCACATCCGTAAACCAACTGATGGTTTTGCCTTCATAAAATGGTTCATTTAGTTTATTACATAGTTGTAAGGCTTTCCGATAATAAATCTCGGCAGAATCAAGTTGAACCCCTTCATAATAATTACCGATATGAAGTAGCAGTAATACTCGATTGGTATCGGGCGGCGCATTGCGCAACACCCCCAGCAAGCTATCAATGCCCCCCGGCTGAGCAAAACCTGAATTTAGCAGCCACAACCACAAGCCAATGTGCAACCATCGTTTCATACGATTTGATTATTTCAACAAATTTTGATAATAAAAACTGTATTTGCAATAGCCTGGTGCAAAATCCCCTTTTTCAGGGAGTGAAAAACCCCCTTTTCAGGCGATTGATTATCAATGTATTGTGAATGTATCTTTGCAATGTAATTTCAATCGTATTTTAATTATCGAACCTAAAACTTGTAGTAATCATGAAAAATAATCTTGCAATCGTCCAGGCTATTTACGAGGCATTTGGTCAGGGTGACATCCCTAAAATTCTTACTTATATAGCTGACGATGTAAAATGGGAATCATGGGCTGATAATTCTGCTCAGAAAGCAGGCGTGCCCTGGTTAAAGTCTCAAAAGGGCAAAGAAGGGGTGCTTGCATTTTTTCAGGTGGTTGGTTCCATGCAATTCCATAGTTTTCAGGTGTTATCCATCATGGATGGGGGTAATAAGATTGCGGCAGAACTTAGTTTGGATGTAACCTTACCTTCCGGCGCGCGTTTCCAGGACGAAGAAATGCATTTATGGATATTTAATGACCAAGGTAAGGTAACCGGCTTGCGGCACTATGCCGATACTCATAAACACATGGCAGCAGCAGGCGTACTTCCGGTGCCGGAAATAAAACATTAGAAACATTCACTAATAATTATATTTTGTAATAAAATACTCCAACACACCATTCTATTTTCATGCGCGTTGCCTGACCTGGTTCAGGCAACACTTTCCCTTTATAAAATGCTATAAATCAAAATCATACAAAGATTGAAAATTTTGGAAAAAATCTGTAAATTGAATCATTCAACTTTTTGCAAAACCCTATCACTATGAGCACCTCTAATCACTCCGTTCAACCGGCATTGATTTTCATTCCCGACATCAGCGGGTTTACCCGTTTTGTAACAGATGTTGAAATCGACCATAGTCGCCACATTATCCAGGAATTGCTGGAAATTATGATCGAATCAAATGAAATTGAGCTCGAAATCTCCGAGATAGAAGGCGACGCCATTTTGTTCTATCGTTTTGGGCAGGCGCCCACCGCCGCGGAGCTGATGGCGCAAATTCAACGCATGTTTGTGAACTTTCACAAACACCTGAAAAAATACGAAACGCACCGTATCTGCCAATGCGGGGCCTGTAAAACAGCAAATAATCTGACTTTAAAATTCATTGCACATTATGGTGATATTACAATCAACCAAGTAAAAAATTATAATAAACTCTTCGGTAAAGATGTAATAGTTGCCCACCGTTTATTAAAAAATGATATCGAACATCATGAATATGCATTGGTAACCGATAATCTGGTGCAGGCTTGCGCTACCTGGGTGGACATACCTACCGTAGCCTGGGCGCCCGCGCAAAACAGCAGTCAGGAATATGATAGTGGTAAAGTAAATTATTGTTATTTCCCGCTCGCACCACTAATGAATCATGTACCCAAGTTGACGATTGAGGATTATAGTATTTCCGGCGTGACCGTTCCACTGATGACTTCATCTGGCAAGATAGAAGCGCCAATTGATATAGTTTTCAGTATTATAGCAGATTTGCCCTGGCGAGTGAAATGGATTGACGGTGCCAAGGAAGTAGCCGACTATTTAAATACCAATCTGTTTCAAAATGGCTCCACCCATCGATGTCTGGCTAATGGGCCGGTGGTTGTTACGCATAATACCCAGATTAACAAGGATCTGATCACCTTTACCGAAACCGATACAAAACAATCATTTTGTGCTGTTTACACATTAAAAAAAATTGATAGCCAGCATACACATATTTCCTGCACCTGTTTTATGAAGAAAAATATTATTATGAATTTGATATTTCGTCTTTTCATGAAAAGAAAATATTACAATTCTTATGAACAAACCTGGGTAAACCTGAATGATTATTGCAAAGCCCTACAAGCAGAAGGCAAAACACATCATTACCAGATTGTACTGGATACCCCGGCTACCCAGGCCGCGTAGCAAGTTTAGATGGTTTGTGTTACAATGACTCTTCTGAAGAATTGATTTTCAATTAATTAAAACCTGTCTGGCATCTCTTGTCTGACATCTGACATCCGAAAAATGAGTCAATATCAGTTTTTTACACGCTGGGAAGTAGAATCAATCCCGGAGGAAGTTTACGGAATCCTGGAAGATGTAAATACCCTGACCGAATGGTGGCCCAGTGTTTATCTGGATTTGAGCATTATAGATCCGGGGCGGCCAGGCGGCATTGGCAAACGGGTAGCACTTTACACCAAGGGGTGGTTGCCTTACACCTTGAAGTGGCAGTTTGTAGTGACCGAAACCAATTTTCCGAACGGTTTTACACTGGAAGCAGTTGGCGATTTTGTCGGACGTGGTGTCTGGCAATTCCGTGCAATTCCTGGTACAAACCGGTGCGAAGTGACCTATGACTGGCGTATTCAAGCAGAGAAGCCCCTATTAAAATATCTGAGTTTTTTGTTTAAACCGATTTTTGCAGCCAATCACCACTGGGCTATGCGGCAGGGTGAGAAAAGCCTGAAACTGGAACTATTGCGCCGACACGCCAAAGACGATGCGAAAAAAGCCCGGATTCCCCGGCCGCCGCAACCGACGTTTCCGCACAATTGGTTGAACAACAAAGTATTTTCAAAAAACATTAAAAAGCAGCATCATGAAATTTAGAAAAATTTTGCTGATCGTATTGCTGGCCGTTGCCACATGGGTTGCAGTTGACCTTTTGATCCCCGTCAAAACTGATATACGTCAATTTGATCCTGAAATCGTAGGGCATTTGGATACCGAAATGTGGCGTTCTTATTATAATCGCAAACCCTTGAAATTATATTTCCAACTTGGTCATTTAGTACGCCGGCAGTTTCATGCACCTTTCTGGCGCTCGCAGGTCATGGCGTTCCGGGCTGCCAGAGCCGCTTTTATTTTTAAAGATGGTAAAGAAAAGAAGGATTATGAAAAAGCATTACCGGATCTAAAAAAATATTATACATTTATTAATCAACTTAGTAAAGAACCTTTCGATGCAAATAAAGCCGCGACCCTTGAACTGGAATGGTGGATCGTACACCGCCAGCGTGCACAGGATGATGAGGGCGATCTGGACAAGGCTTTAGCAGAATCAGCAGCAGCGATTTATAATGTTTCGCCAACTATTTTATCAGAATATGCTTATTACCGGGCAGCGGCGATGGACATCAGAGATCAGGAAGCAGTCAAAGACGGTGTTTCAGAGGAGGAATGGCAGCAGATAGAGGATTTGCTACAACAGTCCTGGAATTTTCTTTATAGCACTCTGAATTACAATAATTAATACAATCTTGATTTCTATTAACCCAAATCATACTCCGGTTGGAGATTCAACATATCCGACGAGGGATATTCTTCTCCTTTGTCCATCGTTAAAGCTATATTACTTAGATATTAAGGCTCCATTTATATCTGCTTGCCACTAAAAGCATGGTTTGCAAATATCTCGTGTTAAAAAAAATTCATCAACTTTGAAACTAAAATTCTACTTTCACGTAAGAATACGAGACAAATCTTATTCATTTGCTAGCAATCACTTTTATATGATGAAAAAGTTTACACCTTTACTCTTCTTGGCTCTTCTCTTTACGCTTTCGTTGAATGCACAACGCAATTGCGCCACCATGGAGGTGCTGGATCGCCTCCAAAGCGAGCACCCTGATTTGGCAAATCAGATGCAAGCCATTGAACGACACACAGAAACGTATGTAAATAATGGCTTACGTCAACGCGAAACGATCGTCATTCCGGTTGTGGTGCATGTGGTTTATTACGACAGCCGCGAAAACATCAGCGATGCGCAAATACAATCCCAAATTGATGTGCTGAACGAAGATTTCCGGGCACTCAACCAGGATATCGCTTACTTGCCGTCAGCCTTCGCAAGCGTTCTTGGCAATACCGAAATTGAATTTTGCCTTGCCGATACCAATCCAACTGGCAATGCTACAAATGGTATCACCCGCACACAGTCAAACCGTCGTTCCTGGGGCACCAGCGATTTTGTAAAACGCTCCTATCGTGGCGGTGTCGATCCCTGGAATCCTTCGCAATACCTCAATATCTGGGTTTGTAATATTGGCAATGGTATTCTGGGCTATGCCCAGTTTCCCGGCGGTCCTGCGGCTACGGATGGCGTGGTTATCGATTACCGTTACATGGGCCGAGGTGGAAGCGCGGTACGTCCTTATGATCAGGGTAGAACGGCCACACACGAAGTGGGCCACTGGCTCAATCTGCGCCATATCTGGGGCGATGCTTCCTGCGGAAACGATTTTGTAGCTGATACGCCTACGCACGACCGAGCCAATTATGGTTGCCCTACATATCCGCATTATAGCCTTTGCAGTGGAAATCCGCTGGAAATGACCATGAATTACATGGATTATACGGAAGATCGTTGTATGTATATGTTTTCAGCCGGTCAGGCAGCCAGAATGCAGGCAGTACTCGCGCCCGGCGGTTTTCGGGCCGGATTGCGCAATTCTACCGGTTGTGCTTCAGCTGGTGGCGGTGACCCAAACCCTGATCCGGAACCAGAAGCTTGTAATGTTCCCGGCGGATTAAATGCTGCCGATATCACTACCAATACGGCTACGTTGCGCTGGAATGCCGTAGGCAATGCCCAATCCTACAATATCCGGCTTCGCCAGGTGGGTACTTCGAGCTGGACGACCGGCAATTCGACCGCTACTTCCGTCAATGCCACCGGATTAACCCCGAATACCCAATATGAATGGCAAGTACAAACGAATTGTACCAGCACCTCAAGCACATATTCTTCTTCCGCTAACTTTACAACACAGGAGGAGATCGTGCAGCCACCAGTCGGCGGAATAGAATGCGGAGACAATTTTGAGGATAATAATTCTAAACTGAATGCCGCAGCGATTCCGGTTAATGTTACTATAAAAGCGCTTATCGGCACACCTACCGATGGCGACTGGTATGTGTTCCAAAACACCTCTTCCACCCCAAATATCCAGGTTAGCCTGAGTAACCTGCCCCGGGATTATGATATTCGATTATTACGTGGCAATACGACGGTCAAAACATCATTTAACGCCGGTACCGCTGATGAATTAATTACTTATAATACTAGTATTGTGAATACTTATTATGTGTATGTTTCTGGCTACCGTGGCGCATTCGATCCCGAAAATTGCTATGACCTGAAAGTGACCCTCAGCGGCAGTCGCTTCCGTACCGGCTCAGAAACAGAGTCTTTTGATGTGGAACTAAAGCCGGTTTATGAATTGATCGTATTCCCGAATCCGGCTTCCACGGAGTTGACACTCGACGTACCCGTGACAGAAGAAGTTTCTACGCAAATTACTGTTTTTGATATGGCGGGCAAGCTCGTATTGCAAAAAACAGATGCGCTGTCCAAGGGGAATTCGCAAACTAAACTGAATGTGAGCCAACTACCCAACGGCGTTTATTTACTCCGAGTACAAAACGGAAATTATATTGAAAACAGGAAATTTGTAATAAGTCGATAATTTTATTTAGCAGAATATCATAAAACAGGCAAACCCGCCATTGGGTTTGCTTGTTTCTTTTTTGGCTATTAATGCTAATTTTGCAGCAAAAAAAAATGAACAGACAAATTGGTTTTCTGATCATAGCATTTGTGCTCAGCTTTGCAGCCTGCAAAAATCAATCCTCTTCAGCATCTACTCAGGAGGAGACCGCAACTACAGCATCTGTGGATACCGTAACGCAAAGGAAACCGCTTAGCCCACGTACCAGCGCGATGGCGAATGTTGGTGAAAATCATGTGCATATCGATTACGGCTCGCCGAGTGTGCGCGGGCGCGTGATCTGGGGCGGGCTGGTTGCTTACGATCAGGTGTGGGCTACCGGTGCGCACAAAGCCACGTCTATCGAGCTTAGCCAGGATGTAATGATTAACGGAACACTTGTACCCAAAGGGAAGTACGGCTTTTTCACCATTCCCGGCGAACAGGAATGGATCTTGATCATCAATAAAAATTTTGATCAGCACTTGGCAGATGATTATAATGAAAAACTCGACATGGTCAGGATCAAGGTAAAACCCGAGCAATTAGCAGAAACAAAGGAAGCGCTGACTTACACCGTAGAACCAATCAATGACAAGAAAGGAAAAATTTCTATGGCATGGGATAAGCTACAGGTAAGTTTTGAGTTTGAAAACAAGTAACTCCTGTTTTCAGGCTGAAAAACAAAAAGCGCCGACCCACCAAAAGTGGGCGGCGCTGTCAAATGTATTGAAAAATGCGGATAGTATTCTGTTTGTAATAAGATACAAGAGAGACAATTAAATCTCGGCTTCTTGTTCTTTATGCTTTGGTTGATTATTGGTGGCTGGTTGTAAAATGGCTTCTTCGCCATCTTTTTGCCTATTGCCAAACAAGCGTCCAAAGAGGGCATTGAGGCCGTCCGATATGTTGTCCACCATTTGATAACCTGCAGGAACCACCAGCAATGTAAGAAACATTGAACTGGTCAAACCACCAATCAAAACCCAACCCAAACCGTTTTTCCACTCAGAAGCGGCGCCATCGGCAACAGCAATTGGAATCATACCGATCGCCAATGCCATCGTCGTCATCAAAATCGGGCGTAAACGCTCTTGACCGGCTTGTATGAGGGCTTCCGTAGTCTTCAAACCTTCTCTTTTAGCCTGGTTGGCAAAATCCACCAAAAGAATTGCATTCTTTGCTACAAGCCCCATCAACATAATGACACCAAGCATCGTAAAGATACTCAAAGTGGCAGGTGCCAGCGCTAATGCCAAGAAGGCACCAATAATAGATAAAGGCAAAGACAACAGTACAATAACTGGGTAGATGTAAGAATCGAAGAGCGCCACCATGATAAGGTACATGAAAATGATACCCGCCAATAATGCGACCAGCATACTAACAAAGTCCTCCGTCTGATTTTTTAATTCACCCTCATACTTGATATTGACACCTGGTGGCGGCGGATTCTCTGCTATCCACTCCTGTATTTCTGTACCAATTGTACCAGAAGGCACACCTAGTACTTTTGAGTTCACCTTTACAGCCGGAAGACGATCCGCACGCTCCAAACGTGAGGGACCAATCGTAGGCACAATGGTAGCAAATTGACTAACCTTAATCAGGTCACCATCTTTATTCGCTACAGTCAAGTTCGTAATATCACGGGCATTTCTACGGTCAAATTCATCCAGTACGATGTTGATATCATATTCATTATTACCATCTCTAAACTGTACATCGGTATTACCATTGAATGCGGTTTGGAGGGTTGCACCCACTGAGGCAGTCGTCAAACCAAATTCAGCCAAGCGAAGTCGGTCGATCTGCACGTTTAATTCCGGGCTGCCTTCTTCAAGCGAGTTTTCAGGTTGTAATGTACCTTTGATTGTTTTTACTTTTTCAAGCAATTTATCGGCGTAAACTTTGGCATCTTCCAATTCAGCACTACTTACAATCACCTGGATCGGGTCGTCGTTTGCACCACCACCAACAAAGCCAACCTCAGCGGAGGTAACTTCTACTCCAGGTAACATCTGTTCCAGCTTGTTCTTTGCCTGGTAAGCATAAACCGGTGTAGAAATACCCCGCTCTTCTTTGCCTACCAGTTTTACCTGCATTTGTGCCAAGTTGGCACTCGCCTGTGCTCCAAAACTCCCCGTTTGAGTACCTACGGTAGTAAAAACACCGGTGACTTCAGGTTGGTCAAAGAGGTATTGCTCAACTTTTTGAGTCGTATAATTCGTTTCTTCTATAGTAGCATCCTTGGGCAATTCCAATTGGATAATAAATTCGCCTTGGTCACTGGCTGTAAAAAACTCAAACCCGATATAACCATTTACCAACAACATAAAGGAAGCAACAAAAAGTACAAGCGACACCACAAAAGCAAGTGCAATACCGTACCAACGCAATACCCAGCGTAAAATACTGGTATAAAAATTCGTTAATCCTTCCAAACCACGCTCAAATGTACCAAAAATGATACCTGACAATGTTTTCTTATCCAAATGTTCTAATCGTGAAAAACGCGCTGCCAATGAAGGGGTAATCGTATAAGATACCAACAAACTGATAAGAGTTGAAATTACCGTTACGATCGCAAATTGGCGCATGATGTTACCCACAATCCCAGATAATGCTGCCAATGGCAAAAACACGACTACGATCACCAAAGTGATAGATAATGCAGCGAGGAAGATTTCGCGGCTACCCTCAAATGCAGCTTGCCGTTTCTTTTTTCCCATTTCCAGGTGACGGTAGATATTTTCCAATACCACAATCGAGTCATCCACAAGGATACCAATGACCAGCGACATCGCCAAAAGCGTCATCAGGTTCAAGGTATAATCCAGTAAATACATGCCAAAAAGTGTAGTAACCAATGACACCGGAATTGCAACCAATACAATCAAAGCGTTGCGCAAACTGTGCAAGAATAGCAGCATTACCGCTGCTACCAACAGGATCGCCAAAGCCAAATCATGCACCACAGCATCCACTGCTTCCAGGGTAAAGTCAGAAGAGTCAGTGGAGATATCAAACTTTAAGCCTTCTGCTTCATACTGTGCTTCCAGCTTTTTCAGCTCCTCTTTTACCAATTCACTCACAGCTACTGCGTTCGCATCGGATTGTTTCAGAACGTTCATACCGATAGCCGTTCTACCGTCCACCCGGTTTAAGGTCGTTGTTTCTTTTTTGGTGTCGATTACTTGCGCAACTTCATATAGTTTAATGGGTGCTCCTTGGTTGTTGGTAGCAATAGATAAATTGCGAAGTTCGTCGACCGACTTAATTTTTCCTGCCAAGCGAATTAATATTTGTTCTTCATCGTCTTTCACTTTGCCGGTCGGGAAATCCAAATTGGCAGCTTGAATTGTCTGTTGAATTCCCAGAATAGACAAATCATATTGCTCAAGCTTATTTCTATCAACACTTACGCGAATTTCACGCTCTTCACCACCAATCAGATTAATCTGGGCAACGCCTTCCAGCTGTGCCAGTGCTGCTTTCACCTGGTCATCCATCAAATCAAAGAACTTGGTACCTTCCATATTAGAAGACGCACCAATATTCATAATCGGAAAGTCGTCCGTAGAAAATTTGGAAATAACCGGTATTTCGGCATCATCTGGCAGTTGGTTCTGCACCTGGTCGAGTTTACGCTTTGCATCCTGCAAAGTCAGATCCACATTAATGCCATCTTTAAATGTAATAATCACCAAAGAATAACTCTCCAAAGAGGTAGAATTGATATCGGTGATTTTTTCCAAACCGGAAACTGCATCCTCAATCTTACGAGTTACCGAGTTTTCAACCTCACTAGGCGCAGCACCTGGATACAGGGTTGAGATCGTCAATACCGGCGCGGAGAATTTGGGAATTAATTCGTAGCTTAATTGAAAATAACTATATAAACCCAGCAGGGTAAGCGCTGAGAACACTACCACTAGCAAGGACGGGCGATCTATTGATAATTTTATCATGTCTTAATGTGTTGATTTGCTAATTTGCCAATGTGACAATCATAACTTCGCACATCAGCCTATCAGCACATTCGCAAATTATTTAATCACATTTACTTCGGTGCCGTCTTGTAAGTTGATCTGACCTGAAGTAATCACCGTTTCACCTTCTGATAAACCGCTTAGAATCTCTACTTTATTAGCATAGATAGTTCCAGGCGTTACCTGACGAAGCGATACTTTGTTGCCATTTAGTACGAATACCTTTCCATCCTGTACACTACCTGCAAAAGCTGTACGAGGCACGGCAATAGCGGCTACGGGCTTGCCGGCGGAGAAAGTAGCTCGGCCGTTCATACCTGCTTTGAGATTGCCAGGGTTGGAAATCTTTATTTTTACCGGGAATCGCTTGGAGTCATCGGCTTTCACATCGATGAACGCTACGGTTCCGTCCATGGTCTTATTTCCAAAAACATCGGCGGTCAGATTCACACGCTGTCCCGTTTTTACAGTCACCACTTGAT
Source organism: uncultured Saprospiraceae bacterium (assembly GCA_964523725.1). Classification (GTDB taxonomy): domain Bacteria; phylum Bacteroidota; class Bacteroidia; order Chitinophagales; family Saprospiraceae; genus JADJNW01. Next base: position 20,355 of record CAZGAU010000022.1, on the reverse strand, counting down.
CTTCTGTCAAGAATACCTCCAGTTCTATTGGATTAGTACTGACGACATTAGCTATGGGTGCGCCCGGCGCGATGTAGGAACCATTTTCGACCATCATTTGATTAACTGTACCTGATAACGGTGATTTCAGATAAGTATCGTTGATTTGCTTTTGCAAAGATTCAATCTGGATTTCAATGCTTTCTACACCCAGTTTCGCTTCTTCAAACTGTGTTTCTGTCACACCACCGTCTTTCAAAAGATTTTGCATCCGTGCTAAATCTTTTTTGGATTTATCCAGATTCAACCGCAGTGACTTCAATTGGTTTTGAAGCAATTGATTATCAACTGTCAAAATCAACTGCCCTTCCTTCACATAAGAGCCTTCATCAATTTTCAAGCTGGTAATCCGACCATTTACATCAGAGGTCACTGTCAATTCTTTGGAAGGACGGAAAGTTCCGTTTACAATAAAATCACTATCAAAAGTTTCCTTGGAAACAGGAGCAGTTGCCACCGCTACCGTTGTATTACGCACTTGAGTAATCTGTGCTTTTTCTTCCATCGTATCTTTGTTCTCCGACAAACGCCAGCTAATCAGAATACTGCCAGCAACAACAGCCAGAATCGTAAGGGTGATACTAATAATTCGTCTCGTATTCATTATCTAGATTATTTTTATTGGTTGATAATAGTGTTCAAAAGGGTGCCCTTTGAATTCAAAATTTCGATTTCCGCCAGTTTTACTTGCAAAAGAGTCGTCAGATAATTCGTTTGTGCTTCGCGCATGGATGTTTCCGCAGTCAGAACTTCCGTGATCGGTGCGATGCCTTCGGTAAAGCGGTTTTGCGAAACCCGATACACTTCTTCCGCAACTTTACGGTTTTCTTCCAATACCCGGAGATTATTGATATTGGTTTGCAACTGCTGCAAGCCCTGATTGTACGCAAGGTTAAGCGATTGGGTCGTCAGGCGACGTGTTTCAGCCAGTTGTAGCTGATCGATTTGTGCTTGCTGTATCTGCGCTTTCTTTCTGAATCCGTCAAAAACCGGGATATTCAAACTTAGTCCAATCGCTCCGAAATCAAACCATTGCAATTCACTGAATTTATCGCCCTGCCCCTGATAGTTGTAATTTGCAAAGGCATTGATGGTAGGCCAGTAGCCAGCCTTGTATTGCTCAACATTCAGCTCATTCAAATCTTTCTGCGCATCCAGCAGTGCGAGATCAATTTTTTGACCAAAATCTGCCGAAAACATTTGCACATTTGGCACCGTGTAAGACTCGCTTAGGGTATCCGATAATGCAATCGGCGTGTCGAGCGGCATTGCCATCAGAAATTTCAGCGTTTGCTTGAGCTGTTCTACTTGCAAATCCAGGTTTTTGATCTGATTTTCAATATTGATGCGATTTACTTGGAGCTGGTCAACATCGATTTTCTTGGCAAATCCATTCTGGAATTGCTTTTGAGTCAGTTGTAACAGACTCTTGACCTGATCGAGATTGGCTTGCAAAATACCGCGTTGTTTTGCCGTCACCTGAATTTGATAATACAGTTGGGCAATGTCGTAAGCGATGTCCTCTTTCGATTTCTCGGCTTGCAAGTTGGAAAGCGTTTTCAATTTACGGGTAGCGTCCAATCCCAGAAAGAAAGTTTTATTGAAAACCAATTGATTGACTTCTCCCGAGAATGTAGTGTTCATTTTTGTACCAAACTGAACCTGCACCAGCTCGCCGGGCGCGCCAAAAAACTCGCCGGGGATTAGTTGGGTAGGCAATTGTACGTTGTAGGTATAATTACCGTTCAGATTAACTTGTGGCAAGCCGGTACTGAGTACCTCCTTGACTTTTTGGTCATTCTTCCTGATTTCCAGCAGAGCCATTTGTACACGCGGGCTGTTTTCAATCGCGTGTTGGGTACAGTCTTTGAGACTCATGGGTTTGGGTGACTCCTGTGCAATACCCACCGATATCCAAAGCAGGAAGGTAAAGCAAAATAATAATTGGAATGCCTTCATAATAACGAGTGATTTTAGAATTTTCGTTGTTTTGACTTTATAATTGAACGATTGGTCAACAATGAATGAAAAAACACTTGATCGATTTTTTTAGTTCTGTTTTAACCGAACTTTTTATCCAAAATTTTTTACGGTTCGTCGAAGTCTAGTCATCATTAGCAGACTCAGCTTTCTGGGCTGCCTGCATGCGTTCCCATTTTTCGAAAAGCTTAGGCATTTCTTGCGCCATGAATAAGTGGAAACTAAAAATCTTCCGCAATCCTTCGTTGAATTCCTGGTGCTTGTTTTGATCGCGCAATTCCAATGCTTCCATCAAAACTCTGTCCACTTCCGAAAAATCTGCCATTTTGCACTTGGCTTCTTCCAGCCAGTTTTCGGCATTCAGCTTAAAGTAACGTTTGCGGTCACCGCTAAAGGTGATGTATTCCACTATTCCCTTGAACATCAATGTATTGAGCGCATGACTAATGGAGCTTTTGCTCGCGCCCAGAAACTCCTGTATCGCGTAGAAGGTTTGGTGCGGCGGATCTGCCAGCAGCAGAAATCCCAGCACCCGGCCTATGATCGGCGCCATCCCGGTCTTATCAAATGCTACGCCTATTTCTTCTACCTTTTGTTTCATAAATGTGGTAGAAGCTACTTCTTCTCTTTGCATCCTGTCTGTCAATTGTTTAGAATCAAGACGTCAGAAGTGAGAAAACAGACTGAATGAATTGGATCCCAATAGTCTAATGTCTCTGATTTGTCTTCTGTCATCTTTTTTGGTTAGGCAAATTTAATTTGTTTTAATTAGTTCTGCAACAACCGAACCAAACGAAGTGTTTAAAAATCCACAAAAATAAAATTGAAAAGAAGCTTTTTGCTTTGGAAAGGAGCGATTTTTGAAGAATAAAATTTGGAAATATTATCCATTCGAAGCCTTTTAAAAAGAATGTTTGGATTTTTTGAAAGAAAAAATTGCTGGAAAAATTTTCTTTTCTTATCCCGGTTTAGACAAATTGCTGGAAAACTTCGACAAAATTTTTCCAAAAAACCAGATACTAACAACTTTTTTCATTTAGAAAACCATTCGAAAAATGATAAGTTGAGGTGACTAGCTTATTTGTTTGCAAAATTTGCCTTACGAAGACATCCCGTTTTAGCTAAAATCTGCTCTGCCGCCAATCGTCCGCTTTCAGCTGCGCCATTCATAAATCCTTGAAAATCAGCGCTACAATGCTCCCCCGCGAATAGGATATTACCAATTGGCTCCCCCTCCGCGCCGCAGATGGTCGTGTACTGCCCGGATTTGTAACAGGTATAACTGCCTAGTTGGTGTGGCGCCTTTGCCCAGTTGAAAGCGGCAAATCGTTCGTTATAGGCCCTGTGTACCCCTTTGAAAATAGTGCTCAAATGTTTTAAATAATCTTGTGCATGCGACTGGTCGAGCGCGGCGCCCGCCTTACCGCCAAGAAAAACGGTGTAGCCACCTGCACCCAGATTGGCGTTTTGCATTTGCGAATTGTCCCAACCGGTGTGGATGGCATTGCTGTAAAGATATCCCTGGAATCCTTGTTCCCGCCAGATTCGGCGCTGAAAGCCCAGGAACAACTTGCCATTGGTGCCGTAGCCCAGTTCATCAATACACTTGCGCTTGACCGGCGACATTTCAACGTCCATTCTTACCTGCCGAAGCACCGTAAACGGAAGGGTCATGATCACTACATTCGCCATCTGTTCTTTGCCATTTGCAAAAGCAAGCTGATAGCCGGCTCCGGTTTCCCTTATGGCTTCGAGTTGGTGACCATACTGAATCTGATCCTGCAATTGCACCGCCATTGCTTCGGGAAGGCTGGCATTGCCGCCTTTTATTTTGAACCGCTCATCGCTTTCGCCGAAGATTTTAAAGCTTTCGCTCGTATCCGGACTAAACAGCCACAAGAAATTGATCGCACTTTGCTCACCAATATCCAGTCCATATTCGCCGACATAAGCGTCTTTTATAAACTCATACAAACAGCCGTTCATGCCGATTTGCTGCAAATATGCCTCAATGGAAAGCCGGTCGATGGCAGCTGCCCGGGCGTTGCGGTAATTAATAGTTCTGGGTAATTTTTTTATATCCGCTTCAATACGTTGAGCAAAAGGCTGAAATGCTCGAATTACATCGCGTTCGTTATAGCGTTGCCCATTATAAAATAAAACCTCCTTGGTCAGATGTAATTCAGAAGAAGCCTGCATATCCATCAATTCCAGACCAAACTCCTGGCAAAGCCTCAGGATTTCGGCGTGGTTGGAATCAATGAATTCGCCGCCAAGCTCGGTAGTCGTAGCCTGCGCCAGGAGATTCCTGCCCGTGTACATGCGCCCGCCGATGCGATTGCTCGCTTCGTAGATGGTTGCCGCTTGCCCGGCTTTCCGCAAGTAATGCGCCGCCGTAAGCCCGGCAATGCCGCCGCCAATGATGGCAATTTTGATATCGGATTCTTTGATTTTGGGATAGCTGACGCAGCTTTGCATCAAAGATGGAATGGCCAGGGCAGCCCCGGCTTTCAAAGAATTGTGGAGAAATTGCCGCCGGGAATACGGTCTCGATTGCGCTTGTTTTGATTCCAGGATTTCGAGCAAGTCGTCATTGCCTTGCTGCTGTGAAATTTGTGCGAGCCGGTACGCCCGCTGAATGGTGCGCAGAAACTGGATTCGGGTGGATTTCATAGGATTTTATCTGCTTTGAAAATGATACTGCAATGTAGTCGGCTTTTTTAAATACCGCAACTGCCAATCAACAGATTATTTTTGTATCCCGATTCGGACGAAATCCGCTTTCAAATGTTTTTCACACATAAACACATACAATGAAAATCCTCCTGATCGACCAACCCCATCCTTTTCTAGAAGACCGCCTGACCGAACTCGGTTTTGAACTGCTCCGATTTTATAAAACCCCAATGGATGAAATCTGGCAGGTACTGCCCGAGTGTTTTGGGGTGGTGATGCGCAGCAGGTTTAGCGCTACGCCCGAATTTATTGACCATGGAAGAAACCTGCGCTTCATCGCCCGCGAAGGCGTAGGCGTGGAGCACATCGACGTGGAATACGCCGCCAGCAAAGGCGTTCAGGTGCTTACCTCGCCTGAGGGAAGTAGGGATACGGTGGCGGAGCACGCAATAGGCCTGCTCCTTGCTTTGATGAACAATCTCGCCCGTTCCGACCGGCAAATCCGCAATGGGGAGTGGACACGCGAAGGCAATCGTGCTACGGAAATCAAGGGTAAAACCATTGGTATCATTGGCTATGGAAATATGGGCAGCGCTTTCGCGCAACGTCTGAAAGGCTTTGAGGCGAAGGTGATCGCGTATGACAAATTTAAAACTAATTATAGCGACGGTAATGCGGAAGAGGTGGATTTGGACGCCATTTTCGCGGAAAGTGATATTATAAGTTTACATATTCCATACTCACCGGAGAATCATTATTTTGTAAATGATGCTTCTCTAAGTCGATTTCAGAAACCTATTTTTCTGGTCAATACCGCGCGCGGACTGATCCTGAATACAACTGACCTGGTGAAGCATTTAAAAACAGGTAAAGTCCTCGGCGCTGCGCTGGATGTGCTGGAATACGAAGAAACTTCCTTCAACTTTTTAAAATTCGATCAACTGCCAGAGCCATTTCATTATCTCAAAAACGCCGACAATGTGGTGCTCTCGCCGCATATCGCGGGCTGGTCATTCGAGTCGAAGCTTGGGCACGCCAAGGCATTGGCTGCAAAAATTGAGCAATTATTCTCTTAAAAGAGCCTTCTTAAGTAGTCGGACAGTTTTACAGTCGATTGTCGAAAGTCAAATTAAGCTGACAATCAACTTCTTATGAAATATTTTATTTTAATTTAAAATTGTCCCTTTGCTTAGTCGGACAGTTTTACAGTCAACCGTCGAAAGTCAAATCAATCTGACAATCAACTTCTTATAAAACATTGTCCCCTTGCTTATTTCGCTGTCTTAAAAAAAACTAGTTTTCAATCGATTAAAAACAAGAGCATACTGTTGGTTACACCCTAACCAAAATTAGGTATTCTCACTCTACCTAATGCAGGGCATAAATTGGTCAACTTGACTTGTTCGGTAGAAGTTTAACTGAAAATGGACTATTTTCGCAGCGTATTTTGAATTAGTCTAAATTAAATTTCATTTAAAAACCAAAAAAATTCTCTGCGAAATGAAGGCATTTACAAAATCTCTTGTTTTACTAGCCATAATATCATTCGTTTTTGTAGCATGTGAAGACAATGAAAAAGATCAACTGGTCATTCCAGCGCAATATGATGGCAGCAACTTCGCGGCCAACACCACGACTCAATCAGCTGTGCGTACTCAACTGGAAAACCTGACCAACGAAGCCAAAAAAGGCCGCACTCCCGGCACCGTTGTAAGCGCAGATGCGCTCAACCAATTATATACTTCCGGAACGCCAAGTCTCAAATCAATCACGACTACTTACTACGACAGCCGTTTGACGGGCGCCGCTGGCTGGCTGGCAGAATTAGCTAAAGCGAGTGGCGGCACTTACACTCCTGGCACTCCTAATGGCGCCCAGGGCGGCACTTATGGCGGTTATCTGTTTGATGAAAACGGACTGGAACTTGAGCAAATGATGGAAAAAGGTTTGTTCGGAGCAGCTATGTACAATCACGCGGTAACGCTAGCTGACGGCGCGATAACTCCGGCAACGGTGGATCAGATGGTTAGTATCTTCGGGGCACATCCCGACTTTCCGAATACCAATAATGGTTCCAAAGCTGCTAATCCTGATAAATTTCTGGCCAACTATGCTGCCCGTCGCGATAAGAATGACGGCAATGGCTTATACAGCCAGATCAAAAATGGTTTCATCAAACTTCAGGCGGCAGTAAAAGCAGGCGATGATTACAAAACAGAGCAGAACGAAGCATTGACGGCTATTTTTGAAGCCTGGGAAAAAGCAAATGCAGCCACGATAATCAATTATTGCCACAGTGCGATCGCTACTTTGAGCGCTACCAATCCGACCGATGCACAGAAGTCCTCGGCCTTACACGCCTACTCGGAGGGTGTTGGCTTTATTCACGGTTACCGGGGGGTGTCTTCCAAATACAAAATTATTACAGATGGGCAGATCGACGAAATCCTGGGTTTAATGAATGCGCCATATAATGGAACACCAACTTCTTATAAATTCGCAACAGATCCGGTAAATGAATTGCCAAAATTAACACAGGTTATTAATAAACTTAAAACCATTTACAAATTTACCGATCAGGAAATCGAGGATTTCAAGAAAAACTGGGTGAGTGAACAAGGAAGATAAACCTTAGGCTTTCTTATTATATGATATAGATTGGATGCTTGTCGGCTTATTCGGCAGGCATCCATTGCGGGTTTTATAAAAAACATTATATTTTATGAAAATCATTATAAATTTCTTTACAATTCTGGGCGTATTGATCCTGCTTGGATCTTGTGGTAATGACGGCGGAAATGATACCACGATCTCTTTCGATCGTCGTGAAATGCTCTCTGATTATGCTGCTAATATTATAATCCCGGCTTATTCCGACTTACAATCGGAAGTTAATATCCTGAAAACCAGCACCGAAGCATTTGCCAGTGCACCGGATAATGATAATCTTCAAGCTGCTCAACTCGCCTGGACGAATGCTTACCTGGCCTGGCAATCCGCGAATGCTTTCAACTTTGGTCCCGCCGGCGAACAGGGCACGCGCAAGGGGCTGATTGAGGAAATCGGCACTTTTCCGGCTGCCGAAACCAAGATTGAAACCGCCATTGCCGCCAACGACCACAGCCTGAACAACTTTGACCGCGATGCCCGTGGTTTCCTGGCTTTGGAATATTTACTCTTCGGAAAAAATAAATCTACGTCCGAACTAATCGCCGAATTCCGGGGGTCTCCTTCCCGGCAAGCGCATATAAAAGCGATTGCTAACCACCTGAAAGCCAGAGTGGATGAGGTCGTAAATGGCTGGACAACTTACCAGTCCGAATTTCTAAATAACAACGGTACCGACGCCGGCAGCTCCACATCTGCTTTGTACAATGAATTTGTACGCAGTTTCGAAAGTGCCAAAAATTTCAAAGTTGGGCTCCCGGCTGGCAAACGCCCGGGGCAAACAAAGCCTGAGCCACAACTCGTGGAAGCCTTCTATTCCGGGCTTTCCCTGACTATGCTCAAGGCGCATTTACAATCCATCGAAGCTATTTACTATGGTCGCGGTAACAATAGCGCTTCCGGACTTGGCTTTAAAAACTACCTGGAAAGCGTGGAAGGCGGCAAAGAGTTGGTCGCCCTCACCGAAGCTCAATGGCAAAAAGTAAAAGATGCACTCAATGCAGTGCCTACGGACCAGCCCTTTTCGGTGCTTGTTGCAAACAATCATCCGACCGTAGATGCATTACATACTGAATTACAAAAACATACGCGTTTTTTCAAAAGCGATATGTCGTCTTTACTGGGTATTGCCATTACATTTAGTAGCGGAGACGGAGATTGAAATGAAAGGGAAATTTTAAATGGTAAAGCCTGCTCAAAATATTAATAAAGAATCTTTAGCTCGGCGATTAAATCGCTGGCTGGCTCTGCTCGATCGCCCTGTTTCCATTGCGCCGCTGGTCACGTTTCGTATCGTCTTTGGGGCGGTGATGGTATTCAGTGTGCTGCGTTTCTGGTCATTGGGCTGGATCGAAGATCATTTTATCAATACGCAGATTACCTTTAAATATTTCGGATTTCACTGGGTGCAATTATTACCGCCATTCTGGATGTACCTGCTGCACGCCTTGATGCTGCTGGGCGCTATTGGTATTACGGTTGGTTTATGGTATCGCCTTTCAGCCTTATTATATTTTCTTACATTTACTTATGTTGAGTTAATAGATTTGACCTATTATTTAAATCATTATTACTTTGTAAGTATTACAAGCTTTTTATTAATATCAGTGCCCGCAAACCGCAGATTTTCAATAGATTGCTTATTAAATCCGACCATTCGAACGCACCAAACCCCCTTCTGGACGGTGGCTGTATTTAAACTCCAGATCGCCATCGTTTACATATACGCCGGTTTGGCAAAAATCAATTACGACTGGCTTATACGCGCCATGCCGCTCAAAATCTGGGCGCCGGCCAACGACGCACTGCCGCTCATCGGCTGGTTGTTTAAATTAAAAATCACACCTTATTTATTTAGCTGGATCGGTATGATTTATGATACCACCATCGTTTTCTGGCTGAGCTGGCGCAAAACACGCTGGTTGGCGTATATATCGGTTATCATATTTCATACCCTGACCGGTATCATGTTTCAAATCGGCGTGTTTCCCATCGTCATGATCGGGGCTACCTGGATTTTCTTTTCTGAACGATTTCACGAGCGTTTATTAGGCTGGCTGGAAAAGTCATTTACTAAATTTCGATATAATAAAATTTTACAACCAATTGAAAATCAATCATCAAAAAACACATCGCGTTGGCTGGTCGCCTTACTGGTATTACATTTTACATTTCAAATATTATTTCCCTGGCGCTATTTATTATATCCCGGTAATTTATTCTGGACGGAGGAAGGCTACCGCTTTTCCTGGCGCGTGATGCTCATGGAAAAGGCCGGCACAGCTACATTTTATGTAAAAGACAGTAAAACCGGGCGCGAAGGCGTGGTAGATAACGGTGAATTCCTGCGGCCCCACCAGGAAAAACAAATGGCGATGCAGCCCGATATGATATTACAATTTGCGCATTATTTACATCAATATTATAAAACCCAGGGCGTGCATGAGCCCCAGGTACGCGTGGAAGCTTACGTCACCTTGAATGCGCAGCCCAGCCGTTTGCTGATCGATCCAAATATAGATTTAACACAAATTACCGAAGACTGGAAACCAAAAGACTGGATAATTCATTACAACGATGAAAAAAAGTAAACTTTTATTTACCGGATTATTATATTTAGTTTGCAACTTATTTAGTTTGCAAACTTCGTCCGCCCAGACGGCGGATTTGCAGGGAGCCGTCCGGGATGCAGAAACCCGGGAAGCCATTCCCGGCGCGATTGCCGCTATTACCGAATTAAATATTAACACAGAAACCAATGAAAAGGGCATTTTTCAATGGAAAAACCTGCCTTACGGCGAATATACGCTGGTGGTTTTTGTCATCGGGAAAAATACTTTAACCCAAAAGATTATCCTCGACCAGCCCAAATTGAGCCTGAATCTGGAGCTGGAAGATCTTTCCGCCAATCTTGATGCCGTCACCATTCAGGCCGAGCGTGAGAAAACCTTTGGCATCACGCGATTGCGTGCGGTGGAAGGCGTTGCCATTTACGAAGGCAAGAAAAGTGAGGTGGTGGTATTGAACGACATCAACGCGAATCTCGCGACCAATAACCCCCGGCAGGTGTACGCCCGCATCACGGGGCTGAACATCTGGGAAAGCGACGGCGCCGGCTTGCAACTCGGCATCGGCGGGCGTGGGCTAAGCCCCAATCGAACCAGCAATTTTAATACCCGGCAAAACGGCTACGACATCAGTGCGGATGCGCTCGGCTACCCCGAGAGTTATTACACCCCACCCGCCGAAGCGCTCGAACGCATCGAAGTGGTGCGCGGCGCGGCGTCTTTGCAATACGGCACTCAATTTGGTGGCATGCTGAACTTTGTGTTTAAAAAACCGCCCAAAGAAAAGGCAATCGAAATCGTTTCCCGGCAAACGCTGGGATCGTTTAATTTCTTTGGTTCTTTCAACAGCATCGGTGGCACGATAGCTAATAAAAAATTATCATATTATACATTTTATCAACGCAAACAAGGCGACGGATGGCGCGCCAATTCAGGGTTTACACTGGACAACGGCTTTGCTTCACTTGCTTATCAGGTGACTGAAAATCTTACCATCGGAGGTGAAATTACCATCATGAAATACTTGGCGCAGCAGCCGGGCGGCCTGACCGACGCCTTTTTTGAGCAGAATCCCCGCCAGTCCATTCGTGAGCGCAACTGGTTTCGGGTCAGCTGGAACTTGCTGGCCTTGACTGCGGATTATAAATTTTCCGACCGTACTCGTCTGAATATCAGGAACTTTGGGCTTATGGCAAGTCGTCAATCCCTGGGTAATTTAGCTCCGATCAACAACATCGACTTTGGCGGCAATCGCGATCTGATCTACGGCAAGTTTGATAATATCGGTAATGAAACTCGATTATTACATCGTTATCGCTTTGGTAATCAGGAAAATACACTTTTAATTGGCTCAAGATTCTATCGTGGCATCACTACTGCCCGGCAGGGCGAAGCAAACAACGGCTCGGGTCCGGATTTTTACTTCCTAAACCCTGAAAACATTGAAAAATCGGATTATACTTTTCCTAATTATAATTTCTCGCTTTTTGCCGAAAATATTTTCTATCTAACGCCTAAACTGACTCTCACGCCGGGCATTCGCTTTGAAAACATTCAGACCTTTGCCGATGGTTATTACAAACAACGTGTTTTTGATGCAGCCGGAAACCTGATCGTGGAAAACCGCGAAGACGAAGAGCTGAGCCGCCGCCGTTCCTTTGTGCTTTTTGGTTTGGGACTGAGTTATAAACCCAAAACCGAACTGGAACTGTACGCCAACATTTCCCAGAATTACCGGGCTATTAATTTCTCCGACCTTCGCATTGACAACCCCAACGGCCGCGTGGATGCCAACATCCGGGACGAGCGTGGCTACACCGCTGACCTGGGTTTGCGCAGCAAAATCGGGGATCTTTTTTATGCCGATGTCACCGCATTTTTCCTGTCGTACCGCGACCGGATCGGGCTGCTGCTGCGCGCCGATGAACCGCCCTTGTATAATGATTATCGACTGCGTACCAACATCGCCGATGCCCGGAATATTGGTCTGGAAACCTTTGCCGAGCTGAATTTCTGGCGCTGGCTTGCTCCGGAAGACACCGCTACCCGCCTTTCGCTTTTTGTAAATGCCGCCTTTATTGATGCACGTTATATCAACACCGAAGACAACAGCATTCGCAACAAACAGGTGGAACTTGTGGCGCCGTTTACCTTCCGCACCGGGCTCAACTACAGCTATCGCAATCTGCGCCTGGGCGGCACGCTGGCTTATACCGCCGAGCATTACACCGATGCCACCAATGCGCGCCGTACCTCCTCCGCGGTGAATGGGATCATACCCGCCTACACGGTTGCCGATCTTTCCACGGCTTATGCCTGGCGTTTGCTGACCCTGGAGTTGAGTTGCAATAACTTGCTGGATGCTAAATACTTCACGCGCCGGGCCGAGGCTTACCCGGGGCCCGGCATCATTCCTGCCGACGGGCGGAGCTTTTTTATTACATTACAGGTAAAAATTTAAATAATTTCTTTACTAAAACTCCATAAAACATCGGACTGGAATTAAATAAATACGATAAATATGAAGTAACTTATAAAATTATGACCTTTTTTAAGTCCGGAGTATAAAATATCTGGGTGAATTTTTGGAACTTCGTGATTATTCCAATTTTTTGTTTTAAAGACAAGAAAAAATCAACTCACGGCCTTAATTTTGCTATCTTCGCATCCCAATTTTTCAAAACTATGCCAACTGACCAGTTCGAAATTGTTTACAATCTCTACCCCGCCGCCGAAGGGCTTTATCTGCCCGAAGCGTACATCGTGAGCCTCGACCAGGACGGCACGCTGGCGCATATTCAGCAGCGCGCGTATGCCCACACGATCGGGGGTTTTGAACTGGAACTGACGCCGCTGCGCAAGCAATTGTTCGACATCATCGAGCAAATTCAACCCAAAACGCTGGAGCAAAAATACAGTCCGCCCAAAAAAGCGCCCAAACCACTCGCGGAACTCCTTGAACAAGAAGATATTGCCAAAACGCTGATCGCCTTCGTGCATCGCAAACTCGACGAGCTGCTCTCCCGGATTTTACAATACAAATTGCCCATTATGTGGGAAATTGACAGGAAAGTGCTGGTCAAGGATTTTTTGCTGGAACTGCCGGATGATGAGCTTCAGCCGTATTTGTATTTTGAAAAAACCAACGAAGGCGTGCGCTACCGCCTTTGGCTGGAGGATCAGTTCGGGCAATGGCATATCCATACCCGCGCGGTGGTGCCCATTACCAATAGCCCGGCCTGGCTCTTTGTGGACGGTCGGCTGCACCGGCTGGCGCATATTAATGGAAACGTCGTAAAACCTTTCATTGCCAAAAAAGAAGTAAATATTCCGAAGGCCAGTGTAAAGACTTACTTCCAGAAATTTATACTGCGCATGGTGGCTACGCTTGATATTCAGGCGGATGGCTTCGATATTATATATCATAAAAAAATGCTGGGCTGCCGGCTGGAACCGGTGCGCGACTGGCTGCGCAATACCTGGGGTTTGTCGGTGAAGATGCTCTATCCCGGGGCCGAGTTTCTCTGGCGGGATCTGAAGGAACAGCGCACCACTTTGGAGTTTGCAGAAGGCGATGAGATCAAGATTTCCAAGGTGTTGCGCAATTTTAAATACGAATCCACCTGGCTGGAGAAGCTGGAAAACTTTGGTTTGCAATCGGTAGGCAACGGTTACTTCGAGCTGGAGGGCGATTCAGGCAACAATAACCTGCGGCTGCTGGAATGGTTATCGGAAAATCGGACCAAACTGGAAGACGCCGGTTTTTCACTCACCGCACCACAACTGGAAGGACAAACGCTTTACTTGCAATCCGCTAAAATTGAACTGAATACACAACAACAAAACGACTGGTTCGACCTGTACGGCGAAGTCATCATCGGAGAGTTCAAAATTCCGTTTATGGCTTTCGCCAAATACATCCGCGATGAAAACCAGCTGTATCCCTTGCCAAATGGCGAGTTTTTCCTCATTCCGCAGGAGTGGATGACCAAATACAAAGCGCTGGCGCAATTCGCCGATCGCAAGGGCGATCACCTTCGCCTGGCAAAAAGTCAGTATATGTTATTGTCTGAAATTGGGCTGCAAAGCGAAGTTGCTACGGAGATTGAAACCCTCGATGATTTTCAGGTCTCGCCGCTGCTCAAGGCGGAGCTGCGTCCTTATCAAATTGAGGGCGTCAAATGGCTGGTGCAATTGTACCAAAACGGACTTGGCGCCTGCCTCGCCGATGACATGGGTTTGGGAAAAACCCTTCAGACAATCGCCACTTTGCTACACGCCAAAGCCCAAAAACCAAAGGAAAATGCGGAGAATAATGGGCAGCAACTCGGCTTGTTCCAGTCCGCCGACGCTGATTTTTTACAAGCGCTCAATGCCCTGATCGTGCTGCCGGCTTCGCTGGTGTTCAACTGGGAAGCGGAGATTCGCAAGTTTGCACCTTCGCTCTCGATTTACAATCACACCGGACCCAAGCGCCATAAAGACCCACGCCTGCTGGCTCGCTTCGATGTGATGCTCACCACTTACCAGACTGCGCTGCGTGATGTGGAGATTTTGCAAAAGCTTGAATTTGAGTACATTGTCCTGGACGAAAGCCAGCAGATCAAAAACAAAGACAGCAAGGTGTTCAAGGCAGTAAATGAATTGAATGCGCAACACAAAATCTCGCTCAGCGGTACGCCGATTGAAAATTCGCTTGCCGATCTTTGGTCGCAAATGCAGTTTATCAATCCCAACCTCTTAGGCAGTTTCAACTTTTTCCAGCGGGAATTTATCACCCCGATCGAAAAGCGCAACGATGAGGACAAAAAAGCCCGCCTGCGCTCGCTGGTAGCGCCGTATTTGCTACGCCGCACCAAGGAGGAAGTTGCCAAAGACCTGCCACCGCTCACCGTTTCCCTGCATTACTGCGAAATGGAACCCGAGCAAAAGAAATTATACGAAAAGGAAAAATCCGCTGCCCGGAATTTGCTGCTGGATAATTTTCAAAGCGAAAATCCTCAGTTTCAGGTCGTCGTGTTGCAAACTTTGACCAAGCTCCGCCAATTGGTGAACCATCCCAAACTCGTGCATCCCGATTTCGACAAAGCCAGCGGCAAGTTCACCGAAGTGCTGGAACAATGGGACGTGATTCGCCGCAGCGGGCACAAAGCGCTCATCTTCAGTTCGT
Source organism: uncultured Saprospiraceae bacterium (assembly GCA_964523725.1). Classification (GTDB taxonomy): domain Bacteria; phylum Bacteroidota; class Bacteroidia; order Chitinophagales; family Saprospiraceae; genus JADJNW01. The sequence continues at coordinate 5,256 of CAZGAU010000022.1, read as the reverse complement.
TTGTAAAATACCTCAATCTTTTTCGTTCAGATTTTGAAGACAAAAAACAGTCTTTCTCTTGGCTGGTGGGCGATCTGACCCAAAAACAACGCAAAGCGGAAATCGAAAAATTCCAGGATAATGCTGAGGTGCAATCCTTCCTCATTTCCATTAAATCCGGGGGCGCGGGCTTGAACCTCACCGCCGCCGATTATGTGTTCATTCTCGATCCCTGGTGGAATCCGTTCACCGAGCAGCAAGCCATCGCGCGGGCACACCGCATCGGGCAGGACAAAAATGTGATCGCCCTGAAATTCATCACCAAAGACAGCATCGAAGAAAAAATCCTCAAGCTCCAGGAGCGCAAGACCCAGCTCGCGGAAGACATCATCGAAGGCTCGGGCGCACTGCGCTTTTCGCGGGGAGAGTTGGAGTTTTTGTTGGAGTAGTTCGTTGTCAAGGCTTCCGCTTTCACGTTCCACCTTCCGAATTTCCGAAATGCCCTTCCGATACTCAAAGATGAGTCTTTTTATAGAAACGTTCCTATGTGGAGGGGCAAATTTGCTATGCAAAGAGTCAAATTTGGTATGTGGAGAGTCAAATTTGACTTCCAGAGAGTCATTTGTCCTATCTGGAGAGTCAATGTTGATATATCGGGGTAGGAATATTGCTACGGCGGGCGTCATCGTTCCTATGCGAAGAAGGAATATTGCCTTCATTTTAGTCAACGTCGAAGTAAAAAGGGGCAATATTGCTATAAACAGTGGGAAAGCCGGTGCACTACCATGGAAGTTTGTGATGCTTTTGGGGGGCTTTTGGAATAATCGCAGTAATGAACATTTTTCCGGAATCGGAGTTACAAAACCGATCATTTATTTCAATCTAATTAAACTTCTCAAGCGCATGAAAAAGCTCCTGTTCACCCATCTGTTTCTGACTTTCACGCTCTTTGCCTGGGCACAAAGTGCAGATATCACGCCTTTTGCAGCACAACGCCTTCAGAAAGAAAAGATTGGCATGATTGTACTGGGCTCCTGGGCCGTGGGCAATATCGCCGTGGGTGCTGCGCTCGCAGGTTCCCGTGAGGGCGAGGATAAATATTTTCACATCATGAATATGGGCTGGAATGCGGTGAATCTGGGGCTGGCGACTTTCGGTTATCTCCATGCGATCAACGCAGACCCGGCTAGCTACGACCTGCAATCCGCCATTCAGGCGCAGTACAATGTCGAGAAATTACTGCTGCTCAACACCGGACTGGATGTTGGCTATGTGCTCGGCGGGCTTTACCTGATGGAACGCTCCAAAAATGCAACGAAGCATCCCGAGCGCCTCAAGGGCTTTGGTAAATCCATTATTTTGCAGGGAAGTTTCCTGTTTGTGTTCGATCTGGCGAGCTATTTTGTGCATACCAAAACCCGTTCCGGAGAATGGCAACAGCTGCTGACAAATGTCTATTTTGACGGGCAGCAACTGGGACTGGTGCTGAATTTTTAAAACCAAATAAATCCTGCATTAGCCCACATTTCCAATGACATACATCTGATCCAGCGTAGGTGTAGGGCTACCGCCTTCGTCTTCCAGCGTCACGGCAAATGTATTTGCTTCGGCGATGCGCTCCATCACCTGCAAGATCCCGGTATTTACATCAAACACACCCGCATTGGTGGGGGGATTGTTGCCGGCGATCGCCCAAAGCTGGTATTGCTTGCCTGGCGGCGGTGGCGGCAGGTCTTTCACGGAGAGTAGCGTGGTTCTTTGGCTTTGATTCCAATAAACGATGACCCGGGACTGCGGTGCAATCGGCAAGCCTTCCAGATCAATACTTTTGGTATCGGGATTGGTGATAAAATCCAATTGCTGTTGTGTTGCTTCGCATTCGGTTTCCAGTGTTGTCTTTTCGGCTACGACCTGTTGTAATTGGTTCTCCACATTTTGCCATTTTGAATACAAGAAAATTCCCGCAGCAATGGTGAGCAGCAGTCCAATGACAGCGGCCACAATTCCGAAGTTTGAACCCGATTGCACTTGCGCCTGGGATTCAGGCTGATCCGGGATATTCGAGAAAATCTCGGCTTTTAAATCTGGCCGGGGCGCCTGGGCATGCTTTAGCGCATAGGCGCTCATCGCCTGCTCGATTCGCTCGATCTCAGCTTTGATTTCAGGATATTGCGCCGCCAACAGCTCCACTTCCCTGCTTTCGGCAGCGGATAGCGCCTGCATGACGTACATCTCCAAAACACCGGATTCTATGTATGCTTTCACATCCATTCTATTCTACTGAAAACATTTCTCTCAATTTAAGAATGGCGGCCCGAAGCCGCGTTTTTACTGTCCCTACGGGTATATTTAGTGCTTCTGCCGTTTCCGATTGTGTATAACCATTGAAATAAATCAAATCAATGATCGCTTTCTGGTCGGGTATTAGTTTTTCGGTCAGTTCTTTCAAGCCAATCGTGTCTGGATTCAGCGCGTCTTCTTCCAGCGTATGCGACACCGGCTCCAGTTCCTGGGTTTTCCGGTTGATCTTTTTGAGCCGTATCCGGTCGATCGCGGCATTCCTCGCTATATTCATGATCCAGGGCAATAATTTGCCTTTGTCAGGATCGTACTGGGAAGCATTGTTCCAGATCTTGAGCATGGCGTCCTGCAACACTTCTTCCGCCGCTTCTTCCTGCCGCGTGATGCGAATGATCACGCCAAACAGAGCGGATGCATATTTATCGTATAACATGGACAAACCTTCCTTATTGTTGTTGGTCAACAACCGGATAATTTGTTCGTCCGTCGTATAGGTGTTCTGGTGGCTCAATTCAGGTTTTTAGTCATTTGTACTTTAAGAAATACAAATATATCGGTTTAAGGGAGAAGTTGTTTAAAAGCCACCGGTTTTTATGAGAAAGTGGTGTGGCGCATTTTAAAAATGTGCCACACTTCTATTAAGTCAATTCAAAAAAAGTATGAAAAAGAAACATTCAAATTAAACGGCGTACCTGGCGTAAAATGTATCTCTGATACGGGATTCAACTCAGTAAATAAGCGACTTTCGGTGTCGAATTGCGCTTCGTTCCAGGCACGGTTCCACAGGTTTTGAATGCTGAATCCGACTTCATATTTGGATTTTGTATAATTCACTACGGCATCCATCAGGAAATAGCCCGGCGCAATCACCGAATTGTCTTCATTTGCCGGGCGGTCGCCGAGGTAACGGTAGCGCAAACTGCCATTCAAACCATTTTTCAATTCAAAGGTCAAACCGCCAATGCTGGTAATCTCCGCCGCTAAAGGTATAAAATCTTCATTTTCAGGCGCATCTACAGCCCGGGCAAAGGTATAATTGACATCAAAATCCGCAAACAGCCAGTCGCGTAATTGCCAGCGCCCTGCCAAATCTATCCCTTGCCGGCGCGTTTCGCCGCTGGGTTCTACCACCGCCTCGTCCCCGACGTACACAAACTCCTGCTCCAGATCAAGATTCCAGACGCTGGCGCTCAACAAAAATCTCGGCGTGAGCTTGAAAATAGCGCCCGCTTCCACCCCAAATGCCCGGGGCAAAATCTGTTGACCGTTTTGAGCTACCACCACGCGCGTATCATTGGAATGAAAGCCAATGCCACTATTGGCAAAGAGTTGCAACCGGTCATTTACTGTAAAATAAGCATTTAATTTCGGGCTTACCACACTTGCCGTCTCGATCTGGCGGTCATAACTTTCCTTCAATTTATCTACGTATAAAAACTGAAACTGATCGAATCGCAGGCCAGCATTTAAAGTCAAAAACGAATTAATTCTAATGTTTTCATCAAAGTAAATACCGACATTATATTCATTTACATCGCCCAAAGCCATTTGTTCAAGGGTGGTTTGCCGACCTTTAGTTCTCGAAAGTTCATTGTTATTTACTGCATCATGCCGGAAATTTAATCCTACTTCGGTGCGCCATTCCGCGCCGAGCCATTCATCCGAGCGATTGTAAGCGCCATTATATCCAAGTATATCGCGGTTTTCGCGCTGGCGAATCTGATCGCCGTCCACCGGGTTATTTAAAAAGAATGTAAAATTGGAAAACAATTCAAAATCATAAGCGCTGAAATAAAATTGATTTCGCACCGAACTGCCGTCATCGAGCAAAGAAACCAGTTGAAAATTGGCATTGGTACGCCCGGTAGAGCCGCCTTCGGTATCATCAATTGCGCCGAAACGCCCGATCTGTCCGCTTTCCACGGCTCGCACCGGAATCTGCCCGGAAGCATCCCAGCGACTGTTAAAAGTGGAAACCGACGCAGATAAGTAGTGATTATTACTTAATGCTGCATTGTATTTTAAAAAAGCGCTGAAACGATTATAAGCTTGCGGGCTGTCAAAATAACCATTCGAGAAAAAATACTCCGTTGCTAAATATGCATTATGTGCACGCGTTTTTTGTGATGCATCCAGTAAGTTAAACAAGCCCACCGCGCGATAGGTATCAAATTGTCCGCCCTGCAATCTTATCATGCTTTTATCCAATGCGTTTTTGGTTTGAAACCCAACGTAACCCGCGGTTGCCAGATTGCCGTAAGGCGCGTAATACGGGCCTTTGGCAAACTGCACCCGTTCCACCGTTTCCGGGATCAGGAAGTGCAAATCGGCGTAGCCCTGCCCATGCGCGTGCGAGACCATATTTACCGGAATGCCGTCCACATTTAGTGAAATATCCGTTCCATGATCTATATCAAATCCGCGTAAAAAAATCTGCTCTGCTTTACCACCGCCGGCGTGCTGCGCAATAAACAGCCCGGGTACCATGCGTAAAATATCCTGAGAATTATTGGTTGGACGCAGCCGGATGTCCAGCGAAGAAACGATCTGGCGATTGATTTCCGGTTGCGGTGCAATTGTAACCATCTGTAATTCAATGGAAGTTGCTTTTAAAGAAGTTCTAATACTTGAAGTTTCACTATCCCGCACTTCCACCGATTCGGTAATGGTTTCATAACCGAGATAACTAATAATGATATCATAAGTTCCGGCTTCAAGATTTGTAAATTGAAAAAAGCCAAGCGCATCCGTATATGCCTGTTTTTCAGTGTTTTGCAGAATCACTGTAGCGCCGGTTAAGGGATTTTTAGTGCCCGCGTCCTGCACGCTTCCGCGAATGCTGCCATTATGCGCCAGCCCGAAATTCATTATAAAAAATAATAAAAAGATTAAAGCAGTAAATGTTTTCATTTTAAAAAGCTTTTCTAAGTACAGGACAAAAGTCCGATTTCAAAAAATAAGCTCAAAAAGTTGAGC
>CAZGAU010000021.1:29712-48718 GCA_964523725.1 uncultured Saprospiraceae bacterium | reverse complement strand
TTTACAGAAGTAGCATCTTCTGACAATCGGCTCCCCTAAGGAGCCTTTTTTGTTGCAGGAGACGCCATAATATCCATCCAGATCAACGTATGAATAATTCTCACAAAGATTCTTCTTTACTGCTAAAATTAGAATTGATTTGGTGGGTATTTACACTTATTGTAATTGCCGGCGTCCTTTATCCTATCCGAAGCTATTTGTCAGATTATCCGTTTCTGTATTCCAATATTATTTTTATTATTGTATTCATTACCCTTACCCGATACACATTCTTGCTGCCCTTTACTTTTTTAGCGAGCAGGCAGAAATTGAAAGTTGTGCTTGTGTTTTTATGCATTCCACTGGTGTTCCTGCTGGTGCAAGAGTTGAATAATTTCCAAACTTTCCTTGATTATAATGGTTCGGAAGCTTTGCTCGGAAATGAAAATTTTGGAGTAAATAACAGTATCATTAATTATGTTTATAATCAAATGCTGCTTTTCGCGGTCGGAAGTATTATCAGTGCTGTCGTTTTTCCTTTTCGTTTATTACTTTCAATATGGCGTGGCCGCAATCGCGGCACGGTTTAATGGTCTTTTGTAACCATCATGATGCCTCTGGCAATCCCAAATTGCCCCAGAATATAAGTTGCCATAATTATAATTCCCGCGTTAAATCCAAAGTTGGATACGAGTTGCTTGAATTTTTCGGCGGCAAGCACACTGTCTGAAATCAAAAAAAGCAAAGCACCAACGAAAATCCATTGAAAAGCCTTATTGGAAACAATGCCCTTCAAGTGAAGCCCACTCAGTGCCATAGCCATAAGAACACCACTGTAAATGATAACGGGCATTTTCAAACCGCTGGGTACACCATCAAAGAGAAAGTAATTAAAGCCGAACAGGTAAATAACAAAAGGTAGGATCAGCCAGGGTATTTGTTTTACGAGGCCTGTTTTTAAATGGGAGATATTTAAAAAAGCGGTGATATAACAAACATGCGCCAGTAAAAAACTGATCAATCCAAACATAAAAAAATTGGCGGAGTGGTCGGCAAACATCAGCAAAGTATCGCCTGCGAAGGAAAAGATCAAGCCGAAGAGCACCAGATTGCGAGCCCGGATGAAAAAAGTACCGGAATTGAACCGGAGACTCAGAGCCAACAATGGCATCAATAAAGGTTTAGTGATATATATAAGCTGTTGATTTTGTGTAAAAACCGCCCAAATATTGAGTGCACTATCTACCCAAAACAAAATCCAGAAGATGTTTTTCGCCTTGCCCATGTTTTTGAATGTTTTAGGCGAAATTACAGAAAATCTTTATGTTTGAGATGCTGTTTTTAAGCAACTTTAAACCCCAACCTTTCTAAATCCTGCCAAAAATCGGGGTAAGACTTTTCCACCACATTCGGTTCTTCGATTTGAATCTTGCCGAACATTGCCAGCGGCGCAAAGGCCATGGCCATGCGGTGATCCTCATAGGTAGCAAACGTGGGGGCGCCTTCCACCACAGCTTTGCCTTCGACATGATAATATTGCTTGCCCGAGTTTTTGGAGAATTTTTCCGGGAGTTTGGATAAAAATGCCTGAACCTTGCCAAGCTCATTTTTTAAAGCGGCAATCCGGTCGGTTTCCTTAATGCTCAGGGTTTGCAAACCAGTAAAAACGCCGTGCACGCCAAGCCCGGCACAGATAACCGCCAGTGTTTGCGCCAGATCGGGACATTCGATGAAATTGTATTCAAATACAGGAGGTAATGCATTGTTATTTTTTATCAGATGAATGCCGCGCTCGTTAAATTCGGTTTTAATATTAAACTTTTCCATCATACTTGATAATACGGCGTCGCCCTGAGCGCTGTCTTTAAATAAGCCATTCAGTTGCAAATCCAGTTCATCGGCGAAAGCAGCTAAGGCATAGTAATAGGAAGCGGCCGACCAGTCGGCTTCCACGGTGAATTCCTTGGCTTGATAATCCTGGGGTGCAATTTTGATGGTGTGCCCGTCCCAGCGGCTTTGCACGCCAAAATAACGCATGAGCGCCAGCGTCATTTCGATGTAAGGGCGGGAAACGATATCGCCTTCCAGCGTAAGCTCCAAGCCACGCGGCAGCACCGGCGCGATCATGAGCAAGGCCGAGATGTACTGACTGCTGGTGCCTGCAGAAATGCTCAGGCGGTGGGTTTTGCCCAAATCCCGGGGCGCATTGATCTGCAAAGGCGGATAACCTTCTTCCTCGAGGTATTCGATATCGGCGCCAAGTTTGCGTAAAGCATCTACCAGCACGCCGATGGGGCGTTTTTTCATGCGCTCGGTGCCGGTAAGTACCTGTGTATCAGGCTGCATGGCCAGGTAGGCGGTGAGAAAACGAAAAGTAGTGCCCGCTGCGCCGGCGTCGCGTATGATTTTTTCGCTTTTGAGCAGAGCATCAAGTAGCTGCGTGTCTTTCGCATTCGCCAAACGGTGGATCGGGAAGTTTTCTTCGCAGAGCGCGCGGATGATAAGGGCACGATTGCTGATGCTTTTTGAGCCGGCCAGGGTAATTTCACCCACGATGCGGCGGTTTTGTTTCGATATAGTATAAGTCATTTGCAAGGTCTATCTGAGGATTGAAAAGAATGTTGCAAATGTAAAGGATAGTCGGCTATTTCGGTGAGAAATAAAGGACTAAGTTAATGTACTGATATGTTGATAGGCTGTTGCGGGTATAATATACAGGAAATCAAATTTTTATAAATTTGATAAATGCCCAAAGTGAATGATTGGTGATTTTTTAATCCACCAGATCGCGGTAGTCTTCAGCCAATTCTTTTGTCGTTTTTTCACGATGGCGTTTCCAGTTTTGCAAGTATTTGTCTTCTGATTCGGTTTGTTCCGCAGCATTTTCATTCGTAGGACCAAATGCCCGAACGACGTCCAGACTCTGCCAGGCTTGCAGCAATTGTAAAAATTCTTGTTCTTTAGCAGGGTTAATTTCAACTATGTATTTCATAAAATACTTAGTTAGAGATATTGGATGCTAGAATTTGGTTGTTGGTCAGGGATTTCAGCAAACTCAACTTGCCAAAAGTCTAATATCTAACACCGGTTATAAAATCTTATTACCAATTCAATTCGCATGTAAAAAGCTTTCGTATAAAATACTCGCTATCAGTTGAGCTAGCGCAGTTTGTTTTGATATGTCTCCTTATCGCTGTAACCGATTCCTGCCTCGAATAGTTGCACTTGATCCCGGATAATTCTGCGAAGAAGGGACAAGAGGCATTATTCCTCTTCCTCTTTCGGAGCCGGTCCTAGTTCTTCAATTTCTTCCTTACGGCGACGGCGCATTTCTTCATCTGATTTTTCATACGCCTTGATAATTTCCTTGACCAGCCGGTGGCGCACCACGTCTTCTGCATCCAGATAAACAGCCTCGATACCGTCCAGATGACTGAGCAGATTGATCGAGCGGCGCAAGCCCGACTTCTGATATCCAGGCAAGTCAATTTGTGACAAATCGCCCGTAATCACACATTTTGCTGAAGGCCCAAGACGCGTCAAAAACATTTTCAACTGCATGGTTGAACAGTTCTGCGCTTCATCCAGGATCACAAAGGCATTATCCAGTGTACGACCACGCATAAAAGCCAGCGGCGCAATTTCGATCGTGTTGGTGGTCATAAACTGCTGCAGCTTCTCATGCGGGATCATATCATCCAGTGCATCGTACAAAGGACGCAAATACGGATCGATCTTCTCTTTCAAATCGCCCGGAAGGAATCCCAGACTTTCGCCGGCCTCCACCGCTGGGCGCGTGAGGATAATTTTCTTCACCCAGCGATTTTTCAGGGCGCGCACCGCCAGTGCTACGGCCGTATAAGTTTTGCCCGTACCGGCCGGGCCCACCGCAAACACAATGTCATTATGTTCTGAAGCGTCCACCAGTTTTTTCTGATTGCGCGTCTTTACCCGAATTTGCTTACCATCCGGGCCGAAGACCAAAGTTTTGTTACTGCTGTCACCATTAGTGATGTGCGTATCAAACGGATTGCTGCCTTTGAGCAGATCCTCTACCATTTGTAAGGGCAATTGCTGGTTTTCTTTCAGCAACCGCACCATCAGTTCAAACTTGGACTTGGCTTTTTGTGTAGATTTTTTCTCACCGGCAAGCTTTAGACTACTGCCTCTCGACGTAATGGTAAGCTCAGGAAAAGCTTTGCGCAACAGATTGAGTTTCACGTTATTTTCTCCGTACAACTCCACCGGGTCAATCCCCTCGACTGTTAAAATGATTTCGCTCAATATACCTCCGATTTCTTTTTAGATATTAGATATTAGACGTTAGATTTTAGATATTGCGAACAAAAGCTTTGTATTTTCAAGTCTTTAGGCTAAAGTCCAATATCTATCGTCTAAGTAATTATTTTTGCAACCAAAGTTAAAAAAATTATTCTACCAATCAGATGACAATCGTCACGTTAACATCCGATTTCGGAAACCAGGATTATTATGCTGCCATCCTCAAAGGAGCGATGCTGCGCGAGCATAAAAACCTCCAGTTTGTAGATATTACGCACAACGTTAAAAATTACGATATAGTTCAAGCCGCGTTCATTTTTAAAAACGCCTGGCAGAGTTTTCCGGAAGGCACTATTCATATCGTGAGCGTCAATGATTTTGACAGCGAAAAAAGGGCGTTCCTGGCGATCAAACATGCAGAGCATTACTTTATTGGCCCCGACAATGGCTTGTTCTGGCTTACTTTTGAGCAGATGCCGGCTGAGGTGTACGAGTTGCCGCCGATAGAGCAGAGTGATTTCTCCCTGAAAGCGATTTTTTCAAATGCGGTAAAACACATTACTACCCAGAAAAATTTTGCTAAAATTGGAACGAAACGCGAAGAAATTGTACAACGCATTGCCTTACAGCCAGTTACCAGCCAGGCGCAGATTCGCGGCTCTGTTATTCATATTGATAATTATGATAATGTGATTGTGAATATTTCCCGGGATTTGTTTGAAAAAATCGGCGCGGGACGCCCATTTTCATTGTATTTCAAGCGCCATGATCCGATCACCAAACTATGCGATTACTACCACGACGTGCCGGTGGGCGAAGTGCTTTGCTTGTTCAATTCCGCCAATTGTCTGGAAATTGCTATCAACATGGGGCGCGCGGCTACCCTGCTGGGTTTGAACGTGGAAGATGTGGTGCAGGTTGATTTTCAATCATGAATTTGCTGATGGGTTGATAATTCCCAATATACATGAAAGAAAAAGAAAATCTGATTTTACATCTTACTTTGGAATTTGCTTTAGCAATTATCGCTTATTGCGAACTTTTGGAAAAATTATTAGCAAATCGATCACATCTGCAAATCAGCAAATTAATATGATTCGAAGACTCGTTAAGATGACCTTTGAACCCGACAAAACGGAAGATTTTATCGCCATTTTTGAAGAGAGTAAAATGAAAATCCGGGCCATGCCGGGCTGTCATCATCTGGAACTATGGCGCAAGGACAATATTTTTTTTACTTATAGCATCTGGGAAGACGAGCATGCGCTCAACCATTACCGATTTTCAGAGTTGTTTAAAACGACCTGGGCTAAGACCAAGGCATTATTTGCCGAAAAAGCTGAAGCCTGGAGCCTGGAAGTACAAAGCACCACCGATCAATTGCCGGATTAATTCTGACTACAGATGGAAATTATCAATCTAAAACATTACGATATATTCATTGGCGATATACGCCAAAGCCTTCCGGAGTTCTTGAAAAAAAAGGAATATTCCCGGCTTATCGTCATTTGTGATGACAATACCGAGCGGCATTGCCTGCCCAATATTCAGAAAGCCCTGAATCGGGAAGATCTACTCATCGTGCGGATTCCACCAGGCGAACAGCACAAGCACATCGAGACCTGCCGGCTCATCTGGTGGCAAATCATGCAAGAAGGAGTGGATCGCAAGGCGCTGGTGCTCAATCTGGGCGGCGGTGTGATCGGCGACATGGGCGGTTTCTGCGCCGCTACCTACAAGCGCGGCGTGGATTTTGTGCAAATTCCCACTACCCTTCTCGCGCAGGTAGATGCTTCGATTGGCGGCAAGCTGGGCATTGATTTTATGCAGGTGAAGAACAGTATCGGCGTGTTTAAAGACCCGCAGGCGGTTTTTGTGGATCCTTATTTCCTGAAAACCCTGAGCGAACGTGAAATTAGCAGCGGTTTTGCCGAGATCGTCAAGCATAGTCTGATCGCCGACAAGGTGCAGTGGCTGAGTATTCGCAATATCGAAAACCTGGCCGATGCCGACTGGCAAATCTTCATTCCGCTGTCTTTGTATGTAAAAAAACGCATTGTGGAGCAGGATCCTTTCGAGAGAAACGTGCGTAAAGCCCTGAATTTTGGGCACACGATCGGGCATGCCGTGGAAAGTTTAATGCTGGAAACGGTGGAACCCATTCTGCACGGTGAGGCGATTGCCATTGGCATGATCTGCGAAAGCTGGTTATCACACCAACATCAAAAGCTGACAAAGAAAGAACTGGACGAGATTTCGAGCTTTATTTTGCAAATTTTTGGGCATCACCTGATCCAGGAAATCGATTTTCCAAAATTATTGCAGCTCATGCAAAATGATAAGAAGAACGAAGCCGACCAGATCAATTTCACATTAATCAATCCGATTGGCAATTCGCTCATTAATCAAACCGCAACAGAAGAAGAAATTCTCGAAAGTATTCGTTATTACAATGGATTGGTGGAACAGAAATAAATGCTTTGCAGGATGTACGATTCGAGCAGTATCCAGAAACAAGCAGCCAAAATCCAGAAAATCCGTATCTTTACACAGCTTTTGCGTTGAAAGGCTCTTTACATAAAAAACCAAAATATGAACATCCAGGATTATATGATGGAGAACGGCGACAAGCCGGTTTATAAGGAGATTGTGAAGTGGATGTGGCGTTTGACCTTTGCCGGAATGATCGCTACGGTCTTGCTTTTTATTATACTTTCTTTTACCAACCTGCCCTCAGTAGAGCAGCTGGAAAATCCCAAGAGTGAGCTGGCTTCTTTGGTGATAGGTGATAACGGCGAAACTATTGGTCGATACTATACCGAAAACCGTGTGCCGGTGCCTTATGATTCGCTCTCTCCCAATCTGGTCAGAGCCCTGATTGCTACCGAAGACGAGCGTTATTATTCACATAGCGGCATTGATTTTCAGGCTTTGGGGCGGGTGGTTGTAAAAACCTTTATTCTTGGACAAAGCAGCTCCGGTGGCGCGAGTACGATTACCCAGCAGTTGGCAAAACTACTTTTTACAGGCGAGAAAGCTTCAGGGCTGACACGCGTTTTCCAGAAATTCCGGGAATGGATCATCGCGGTGCGGCTGGAACGCAAGTACACCAAGGAAGAGATCATGGCGATGTATCTCAATAAATTCAATTTTATCAATGGCGCTTACGGCATCAAGGCTGCTTCAGAAATTTATTTTAATAAAAGACCAAGTAATTTGGATGTGCACGAAGCTGCACTGCTGGTAGGTATGCTAAAAAACCCTTCTCTGTTCAATCCGCTGCGCCGCCCGGAAATAGCAACCGAACGCCGTAACGTGGTAATGAATCAAATGCGTAAAAACGGCGCGCTTTCGGAGGCACAATACAACGAATATCGCCAGCGAACGCTGGAGTTGGAGTTTACACGCCAGACACATATCGACGGGATTGCACCTTACTACCGCATGGAATTGGCAAAGTATGTGAAAGACATCCTCGACCGTGAGGAAAATCGCAAGCCCGACGGTAGTAAATATGACATCTATCGCGATGGTCTGAAAATTTATACGACGATCGATCCCAATATGCAGCGTATCGCCGAGGAAGAAATGGTGAAGCATATGGCAAAAGTGCAGGAGCAATTCTGGCGTACCTGGCGCAACCTCGATCCCTGGACCTACCGGAGTGGCTCCAAACTGGACATTAGTGTGGAAATGCGTCGAGATGCACTCACTCGGCTGGTAAGGGCTTCTGATCGCTATCAGGGTTTGCGCGCGCAGTATCTGAGCGAGATTCTGGATCGTTTGCAAAAAGAATTTGATGACCTGCGTTTCAGCGAAGATGACCGGGAAGTGGAGCGCATTTTGCAGGAATATAAAAAACCGGGCTACTTGTCGGACCTGGTTTCTAAGGGGATCATTAGCTCCAGTTTGGCAGGACGTTATCGACGCGTGCTGGAAAGTTCCAGTTTTCCGACGTTGCGCACCCGCTGGGAGCAATTGCAGGAAGCGGCTGACTACCAGTTTAAAACCCCAACGGAAATGAGCGTTTTTGCCTACAACGATAAGATGGAGAAAGATACCGTGATGAGCCCGCTGGATTCAATCAAGTACCATCGGATGTTTTTACAAACGGGTATCCTTGCGGTAGATCCTGTAACCGGACACGTGAAAGTCTGGATTGGCGGTATCAATCACAAGTATTTCCAGTTTGACCACATCAACATCAATCGTCAGGTAGGTTCTACCTTCAAACCCTTTGTTTACGCAACGGCAATTGCCATGCAGGGCTTGTCGCCTTGTTATAGAGTAATGGACGTACCTACGACCATTGCGCCCGGCGACGGAAACTTTGGATTGCTAGAATCCTGGACACCCGATAACTCAACAGGTAGATATACTTATGAAGAAATGAACCTTAAGCAAGGGCTACGAAACTCAGTAAACACCGTTTCCGTGCATCTTATGAAACTTCTGGGCGACACCGGACCAGTGCGCGGTTTGATCCATCAAATGGGCATCGACAGTTCTGCGCGTTACCCCAACGGGCGTTATCGCGTACCTCAATCGCCGTCTATCTGCTTGGGTGCCACCGACTTATCTGTCATGGAAATGACCGGTGCTTATACCACTTTTGCCAATAATGGCACTTACAGCAAGCCAACTTTTATTACGAGAATTGAAGATAGAAACGGCCGGGTTATTTATCGCGAATTGCCGACTGCACACGCAGCGCTGCCGCCAAACGCCAACTATGTGATGGTGGAAATGCTCAAATACGCCGGTACCGGCTTGTGGGGCATTAAGACCGAAACAGGTGGTAAAACCGGTACGACCAATGATTACGTAGATGGTTGGTTCATGGGCATTACGCCGCGCCTGGTGGTGGGTACCTGGACTGGGGGGGAAGATCGCTGGATTCGGTTCCGGGATTTGACTTTTGGACAAGGTGCTTACATGGCGAAGCCATTCTTTCGTGAGTTTATCAAGCGTCTGGAAAGCGATCCCGATATTGGATGGGACACTAACGCCCGCTTCGTAAGGCCTCCGGGCGATCTGGGCATCGTGTTGAATTGCGACGAATACAGCAAACCCAGAAAAGAACAAGAAGGTTTTGATGAAGAATTATTCTCAAATGACATTTTTGGCGACGAGCAGGCTCAGAAAAATAATCAGGAAGAAAATCAGAACCAAAATCAATAAGTGGAAGTTCTAGAAGTAGAAATCTTCAACTTTAAATTTGAAACGAATAAATATGAAACCATTTCAGGCGAATGCACTTAATGCTGTTGTCTTGATTATCATAGGATTGTGGGGATATTTGGGATCAAGCGATCCTTCCCCTACGGCGCTGATTCCAGTTGGCTTTGGGGTAATCTTTGCACTGGTGACGCCGCTTTTCCGCAAAGATAACCGTATCGTGGCTCATATTGTGGTGCTACTGACTTTCCTGCTGATCATTGCGCTGTTCATGCCTTTGCGCGGTGCGATTAACCGTGGCGATACGCTGGGAATTGTGCGCGTAGCGTTGATGCTGGCAACTTCCATTTTTGCCATGGTGATTTACATCAAAAGCTTTATCGATGCCCGCAAAACTCGGGCGGCGAAGGAGTAAGCAGCAGCGGCACGATGGAGTGTTGGAATATTAGATGGTTCTGTATTCCAACACTTTTTATTTTGTGAAAAATTCTATTGCATGGTGCAATATCTACCATATTCCATGTTCCACACGCTTTCAAATTTTTACATTTCTTCTTTCCTATTTGATATTATCCTGCCAAAAGCCTCTATCTTTATAGCTTGAACACGAAAGCTTTCATCATGAGAAGACTGCTATTGTACTTACCAATCGCTTTGATAGTGGGTTTCCACGCATGTGTGCCGCCCAGCAATGAGCAATTTACCGATATCCAGATTGATCTAGAAGACCCGGTTTTTCAGCAGATTCATACCTATCAGGACAAACAGTTGATGGATAGTCTTTATCCATTTTTTCAGCATGAAAATGTCAATTACCGGTACCTGGCAGCGGTTGCCTTCGGTTCGATCCGCAAGCCGGAAGCAATTGATCAGTTGGCGGTTCTGTTGAATGATCCCGTCCCGGAAGTACGTGCCGCCGCGGCTTATGCTTTGGGGCAAATCGGCGACGTGAAAGCAGAATCTCTGCTCATTGAAGCTTTTGATCAAAGTGATACCGCTGGGATTTACAAAAAATCCAACCGCGCAATCCTGGAAGCGATTGGCAAATGCGGCGCTCCCGAAAATCTGAAATTCCTTAGCACCATTACCACTTATCAACCCAGAGATACCACCTTGCTCGAAGGGCAGGCTTACGGCATTTATCGTTTTGCCCTGCGCGACATGATTGTTCCTGAAGGAACCGAGCGTATGATTTCACTGGCCGGCAATTCGGTTTATCCGGAAAGCGTGCGTTACGTGGCTGCCAATTATTTGTCAAGAGCCAGAAATATTGAAATTGACAGCATTCAGGGCGAACCCTTGATTCAGGTAATCGGCTCAGAATCAAATCCTAATATTCGCATGGCACTGGCAATTGCATTGGGCAAAGTCAAGAGTTCAAAAGCAATGGATGCGCTTTTACAATTGTACCAGAAAGAAACCGATTATCGTGTTAAATGCAATATTCTCCGGGCTTTAAGCAACTTCCCTTACGCCAGTGTGCAGGCAACGGCAATGCAGGCTTTGAATGATCCTCAATTGCATGTAGCTTCCCGCGCTGCGCAATATTTTCTGGAAAGCGGCATCCCAGAAGATGCTACTGTTTATTGGCGTCTGGCCAAAGATACCCTGCCATGGCAAGTGTCGTTGGATTTGTATGCGGCAGCACTGCGTCATTTGTCGCCGGCTTATGAAGCGTATCGAAACGGCATTAATTATGAATTGCGCAGACGATTTACACAGGCAACCTCGCCTTACCACAAGGCCGCGACCTTACGTGCATTGAGTGAGTGGGGCTGGAATTTTCGATTTATTTATCGGGAAGGCTTTGCGGCAGAACATCCTGCGGTGCGCACGGCCAGCGTAGAAGCTTTGGCAAATCTTTGTCAGAATAATCAGTTTCGTAAACATTTTGGCTCCAGTACGGTCATTGCGCAGGAGATGGCATTCATATTCAAACAAGCCATTCAAACCGGCGATCCCGGCATGGTGGCAGTAGCGGCGGGCGCTTTGCGAATTCCGGATAGAAATTTTAAAAGTTTTGTAGATAGCCTCAGTATGCTGGAAAATGTACTTGCCAAACTGAAAATGCCGAAAGAAATTGAAACCTATAATGAATTAAAGCATACCATCGAGTTTTTACTGGGAAAAACGGATTTTACGCCGGTCAAACCGGAATACAACCACCCGATTGACTGGAAAGTGTTCAATGAATTGAGCCCGGAGCCCAAAGCAGTGCTGCGTACCAAGCGCGGCGACATTACGATTCGCCTTTTGCCGGAAGCAGCGCCAGGCACGGTGGTTAATTTTGTAAAATTGGCGAAAGAAGGCTTCTACGATGGTAAGAACTTTCACCGGATTGTGTCGAACTTTGTCATTCAGGGCGGCTGCCCCCGAGGCGACGGCTACGGCAGCCTGGATTATACCATTCGTTCTGAGTTGCCACCGGTTTATTATGATCGCGAAGGCTATGTTGGTATGGCTTCAGCCGGCAATCACACCGAGGGCACCCAATTCTTTATCACCCATTCGCCGACCCCGCATTTGGATGGGAATTACACTATCTTTGCACGCGTGGTGGAAGGCATGGATGTAGTGCACAAAATTCGTATCGGTGATGTCATTGACCGGGTTTTGATTCAGTAAGCTCATTACTGTTTTTAAAGAAAAAACAATTTTCAATCATTTGAAATACAAATCAAAATATATTAAAAATAAATTTCCTAACTCAAATAAAAAATGAAAAATACACCCTTGACGGAGCGCCATATTGCTTTAGGTGCTAAGATGACGGATTTTGCAGGTTACAACATGCCGGTCTCGTATAAAGGAATTATAGAAGAGCATAATGCAGTGCGCAAGAACGTAGGCGTCTTTGATGTGTCGCATATGGGCGAGTTCATTGTGCGTGGTCCAGGCGCGCTGGATCTGATTCAGAAAATATCTACCAACGACGCTTCAAAACTGCAGGTCGGTGAGGCGCAGTATGCCTGCATGCCCAACGGCAAAGGCGGTATCGTGGATGATTTGCTGATTTATAAGTTGCCTGAAGACATGAGCGGTGGCGGACACGATTCGTTTATGCTCGTGGTCAATGCTTCCAATATCGATAAAGACTGGACTTGGATCAACCTGAACAATACTTTCGACGCGCAACTGGTTAACATTTCCGATCAAACCGGTTTGCTCGCGATTCAGGGACCCAGAGCCGCTGACGCTTTACAACCGCTTACCAAAGTGGATTTGAAAGGCTTGAAATATTACACTTTTACGAAAGATACTTTTGCCGGAGTGGACAATGTACTGATCTCGGCGACGGGCTATACCGGGGCGGGCGGCTTTGAAATCTATGCTGATGCCAGTAAAATCGGGCATATCTGGGATGAAATTTTTGCAGTAGGCAAGGAGTTTGCTATCCAGCCAATTGGCCTGGGTGCGCGCGATACGCTTCGCCTGGAAATGGGGTACTGCTTGTATGGCAACGATATCGATGACGGCACTTCGCCGCTGGAAGCAGGTTTGGGATGGATCACCAAGTTGCAAAAAGGAGACTTTATCGACTCGGAGCTTTTGAAACAACAAAAAACGGAAGGCGTAAGCCGCAAGCTGGTTGGTTTTACTGTAAACGACCGCCGCGTGCCACGCCACGATTATCCGATTGAGGATGCTGCCGGCAATGTCATTGGCAAGGTAACTTCCGGTACACAATCGCCGTCTTTGGGTTATCCGATTGGCATGGGCTATGTAAAAACTGAGTTTGCAAAACCCGATACCGAGATTATGATTGTAGCCGGAAATAAGAAACTGAAGGCGACGGTGGTCAAACTTCCTTTCCTGAAAGCCTAGGTTTGAGGGAGAATTGAACAAAAATTCTAATTTTTTATTTACCTTGGAGAGATTTTAATTTCAGTAACTTTTGAAAGTTCGTAAGGCTCATGAATTTCCAGGACGGTAAAGAGCGGTTTATACAAGCTTGGGGTGCATTGGGCTCCAATTGGGGCATCAATCGCACCATGGCGCAGATTCATGCCTTGTTGCTCATTTCACCGGAAGCGCTGAGCGCAGAGGATATCATGGAGGAACTGAAAATTTCCCGGGGCAATGCCAATATGAACCTTCGGGCGCTGATGGACTGGAATCTGGTGTACAAGGAGCTGAAAGCCGGTGAGCGCAAAGAATATTTTGTGGCGGAGAAAGATATGTGGGAGGTGGTGAAAAACATCATCAGTCAGCGGAAGAAAAAGGAATTAGAGCCGATGCTCAGGGTGCTGGATGAACTCTCGGATGTGGATACTACCGACGCCGAATCAGAAGAATTTAGTAAAGTCATAAAAGATGTAAAACTTTTTGCCAGCAAGGCAGATTCTACGCTGGATTCGCTCACCAAGTCCGATTCCAACTGGTTTGTCGGTACTTTTATGAAAATGATAAAGTAAATGAAATGAAGACCGGAAATGTCGAATTATGATACTCCGGTCTTCATTTTATTATATAAAAGACCTACTCATTTCTGGATAAAAATATCTGGAATCCAATTTGTAAGCTTAGGTCAGAGGAGTTTATATCCGTTTCAAACCCGCCGAATTCGGATGTAATGGAATTGCGTGTAAATTGCAAAATCGCATCAATACCCACATTTTCATTAAGAAAATAAGTTGCTCCCGGACCGATAAAAAACACAAAACCAGAAGCTGTTGATTCGGTGCCTACATCAGGATTGCTTTTAGTACGGCTGTAACCTGCACCGGCTGTAGCAAAGGGTTTTATTTTAGAATCTGTAATATTGAAGTAATAACGGGCGAAAGGAATGAATGAAAAAACGCTGACATTTCCGGCGTCATTACTCGCAAAGCCCAGTCCCAGCGAACCTCCGACAGCCAGGTTGTCGATTACAAAATAGCCAACATTAGGCGCGATGGAAATGCCAAAGGTGGAGCCGCCGCCATTGTCATTGCCGATGTCCTGAAGCCCAATATTGCCGGTACCTCCCAGCATCAGGTTTCCCTGTGAGGTTTGTGCAAGCGTGATTTGAGTGAGCATCATCAGCCCGCAGATGAATAATACGTTTAATTTTTTCATAACTTTTGTTGTTGGATTAGTAAATAGAGTAAAAGATCATGCCTAATTTAATATGCATTCATCACTCTGGAGCGATTTTTCGATGAGTTTTCAAAAAAAATAGATGATCAAAAATTCATCATTTACTTGATATCTTGCAATTTGCTTTTCCCGTTTGTCCTCTGGCTCAGTAATCTTTGAAATAAAAATTATCTTTGAAAGATAAAACCCTCTGGCTATGAAACTAAAATTGTACGGGCTTTGCGTGATTTTTTTTCTGGGTTATTCCTGCGAACCACAACCAGCATTTGATGAAGCTGCCGAACGTCAGAAAATCCTCATTTTACATCACGCGCAGAGAGATTATCATTTTAATAACAAGGCAGAAGAATTTGCCGGCCAAATGAATGCAGACTTTATCTCGATCAATCACGGTATTGTGAGCCGGCCAACGTTAGCTGAAAACACGGAGCGATTCGGTGCTTACTTTAAGTCTGTAAGTTTCTCTAAATGGGACGATGTTGCCGAGCCAATTATTCGTTTCTCCGATGATGGTTCCCTGGCTTACACGATTGTACAAAAAGAAGTGGTGCTGACTTATCCTTCGGAACAGGGCGATACCATTGAAAGTAAAACCGAATTTGCCTGGCTGGCAATTTACAGAAAAAACAATGGGGAATGGAAAATTGAATCGGTGGCTTCTACCAATAAGCCGGACGAAAGGGAGATAATAGAAAAGTAAAGAAGCTGGTAATACATTATATCACCAACTTCTTTATGATGGTTTATTTATCATCGCCGAAATGAGCGAGAATTTTATCAGCGAGTTCCAACCCAATCAAGGCCTGCGCTTCGTTGGTAGCTGCACCGATGTGCGGGGTAATGGAAATGCGGGTATGATCCAGAATTTCCTTGCGGGGCTTGGGCTCAAAGTCGAATACATCCAGACCCGCACCTGCGAGCTTTCCGCTTTCCAGCGCTTCGAGCATGGCTTCTTCGTCCACTACGCCGCCACGAGAGGTGTTAATCAGGAAAGAACCGTCTTTCATCTTCGCAAATTCTTCCTTACCAATCAGGGGTTTGCCACCGCCAAAGGGTACGTGCAACGTCAGAAAATCAGCATTTCTTAAGACTTCCTCGATTTCGTAAGTTTCGATCGTGGTAGAAAGGCTCACATTTTCGCTATGGAAAAGGCGCAGTTCGATATCCACTTCATTCACCACGAGGTCAGCGGGCATTACTTTCATGCCCAGCGCCAGACCAATGCGCGCCGCTTCCTGCCCAATACGACCAAAGCCAATGATGCCAAGGGTTTTACCACGTAGCTGGATGCCATCGGAGTATATTTTTTTTAGTTTATTGAAATCGCCACCAATCCGCATATGGTGGTTGGACTGGTGGAGAAAGCGGGCAAGCGAAAACATATGTGCAAATGCTAGTTCCGCCACTGACTGAGAAGAAGCAGCCGGGGTGTTAAATACTTTAATCCCTTTACTTTCGGCGTGTTCGTGATCAATATTGTCAAGGCCTACACCGCCGCGTGCAATGATTTTGAGGTTCGGACAAAGATCGATTAAATCTTTGCGGACTTTAGTGGCGCTGCGCACGATGATGACATCATAGTCAGGCAGTACTTTGGGGAGGTCTTCCTGAGCGACTTTTTCCGTATCCACCTGGTAGCCGGCTTCTTCCAGGAGCGTCAGACCATCAGGATGAATACCGTCGTTGGCAAGGATCTTTATCATTATTTCAGAAGTTTTTGAGTTTCAATAAATAAAATGTAAAAGCAAGAGATCATTGCGGGTGAAATCCAGCGCAAACATCTGAAATAATTGTCAAAATCTTAAATTGTAATTTGCTAAAATGCAAATTAACAAGATAAAGCCGTGCTAAAATGATATTATTCCGACTTTTCAGAGAATGTCGGAAAAGAGGCAATCGTATAATGGGAATACTTTTGCTGGCTTTGTACCGGGAAAGTGTATTGCCGGATAAAGCTCGACAAAAACGCGCTGAATTCCTCGGGCCGGGCGTTACGGGAACTGGGGCGGAACACAAAGCCAATGTGCTCAATGCTGCCGTCGGTTGCCCAAAAGACATGCAGGCGTACTTTTACACCTTTGATATCAAAATTGATCCGCTCGGCGTAAGCTTCCAGTTCCTTCATCATACCGAGCCATTGATCAAAGGCGGTCTTCATATCATTATTACAGGCTGCCAGCAGCGTTTGCGGGTATTCCTGAGTGAGGGCTTCGTAGGCTTTTTCATTACCCCCCAACTGAAAAGCTTTGGGGAGCTGGGCTTGCGAAGAAATGGTGGTTTGTGCGCTAAGCGCAGACAAACTCATGATGCTTACCAGTAAAGAAAGTAGAAGGTTATTTCTCATGTTTTTGGGCATTTGAGCAAATTTAAAAAATCCCTGATACTCCTTTCAAAAACTTTAAAACTTTTTCTATGCGAAAATAGTAACTTTAATGTTACGATTTACGTCTAAACAGACAAAGGGTTAACGCTAATGCGTAAACTACATTGTTCTGAAAAAAACTTTAGAAGGTGAAAAAGTGTATTTTTATCGAGTTTATCGCTGAAAACATCCAATGAATATAGCCAAATAAGGGCTAAACCCTTATTTTTGAATATATTACTGAATATGATAGATCTGTTTTTTCTAATAGCGGCAGGATACGGTTTCTTTCTGGGATTCTATAAAGGTATCATCCGGACGATCTTCACCGTCCTTTCCTATGTCTTTGGGCTGATGGCAGCATTTAAGCTCTCGCCTGCGGCTACCAGATTTCTGGAAACCGCGCTTGGCTCAGAGAACCCCATGCTGTTTATTGGAGGTTTCCTGATTACCTTTTTTGGTACCATGCTGCTGATTCGCTTTATTTCCAGAGCGATCTCTGAGGGTATGGAAGCCGCTAATGTTAACATTATCAACCAAATGGCGGGTGGTATTTTGCTGGCATCCCTGATGACACTCGTGTACAGCCTGATGCTGTGGTTTGCTGTGGAAGCACATATTCTGCGCGATGATCAAACGGAGAATTCGCTGTCTTACCCTTTTCTCAAAGAATACCCCAAGAAAGTATGGAGTGCCCTTGGTAGCGCCAAGCCCGTCCTCCAGGATTTCTGGGAGCATTCGGTTGACTTTATGGATCGAATCGAAGAAAAAAGTATTGAGCGCACCGAATCAGACCCCAATGTGTATGATATTCCTGAGGATGAATAAATTCACGGATAATATCGGGGTGTGATATTTCTGAGTCCAGCAACATATTCTGCGATCCGATCTGTTCGGGTTTTTCTGGTGAAAATTCCAATCTTTTTGTACCTTCCGGTCTCTTTTAAGAAAGCGCTTTATTTACAAGATCAATGACTTAAAACGGATTGACACAATGAGCAGGATTTTGTTTTACCTGTTGTTGAAACCACTTTCTTATCTGCCTTTTTCCGTGTTATACAGGGTCTCTGATGTCCTGTTTGTACTGCTTTATCGCATATTTGGTTTTCGTACAAAGGTGGTTCTGAACAACTTAAATAATTCATTTCCTGAAAAAAGTGAGGAAGAAATCAACCATATCGCAGAGGAATTTTATCGGCATCTGTGCGATATAATTGTGGAAGCTATCCGCATGTTCAGCATACCCAAAGAAGAATTACTGCGTCGTTGTCCGGTGGTAAACCCTGAAATTTTTGATCATTATGCTGCTCAGGGCAAAAGTGTGCTGCTCGTAGCCGGGCATTACAATAACTGGGAGCTTGCGGCCGTAGCCTGCGGCCCGCAAATCGTGCACCAAACTGCCGGTATTTATCATCCGCTATCCAATGCGTTTATGAATGAACGAGCCCTGGAGTCGCGCTCGCGGTTTGGCTTAAAAATGATCTCTAAAAAAGAAGTGAAACCTTTTTTCGAGGAAAATAAAGATAAGCTCACGGCTACCATGTTTGGTGCAGACCAATCACCTTCCAATAGTCATAATGCTTATTGGACTACTTTTTTAAATCAGGATACAGCCGTATTGTTTGGTACCGAAAAATATGCGAAGGAGTACGATTATCCGGTGATTTTTGGTACGATAACCAAATTACGTCGGGGTTACTATGAAATATCTTTTCACACCTTGGAAGATCATCCTGCTGACTCGGCTTATGGTTCCATCAGTGAGCAACATACCCGCGCGTTGGAAGAATTAATTCTCAAGGCGCCTCAATACTGGCTGTGGACGCACAAACGCTGGAAACGAAAACGCCCGACGGAGACGGAGGCTCGCCGGGATTCTATAACTCCATGAAAATAAAAAACGCCCTGCAATAAAGAGTTGCAGGGCGTTTTTTATTGATGTCATACCGAATAAAGTCGGCGTAAAAAATCAACCGTTCAAGCTCAAAATCTTGATCTCCACGCGCTGGTTCTTTCTTCTGCCTTCCGAAGAGTTATTGTCAGCGATAGGCTGAGTTTTGCCGTAGCCGCGATAGCGCAGGCGGGCGCTGTTGATCCCTTTGTCCACCAGATATTCATACACCGATT
>CAZGAU010000021.1:0-29612 GCA_964523725.1 uncultured Saprospiraceae bacterium | reverse complement strand
TAGCGCAGGCGGGCGCTGTTGATCCCTTTGTCCACCAGATATTCATACACCGATTTGGCACGATTGGTAGAAAGCTCGTTGCAATATTTATCATCACAGAGACCATTGGTGTGCCCACCAATCTCCACCACCACATCAGGGTTTCGGGTCAGGAAGGTATAAATATCATCCAGCGTTTCGAAAGAAGTTTTGGTGATCACTGCCTTATTGACCTCAAAATAGAGCTTATCCAGTCGGATCGTTGAACCTTCCCTGAGATCGGAGCGACTCAGTTCCGAGATTTTTTTGTTCTCAATTACACTCGGTGTGTCTTTCTTTTCGGGCGTTGCTGCCGGTTTAGCGGGCGTTGTGGGCTTCGATTTTGGTGTGTCCGTTTTGGCAACCGGTTTTTCCACAGACCTTGGCGTTTCTTCCGGACCCTTTTCTACGATCGGTTCTTCGCAGGGCGTTGGTTTAATTTCGGAAGCATTGTCCATCAGGATGTTACCATTATACGGGAACAAGGTCGGCGTATTATAAAATGCCTCAATTACGATGTGGGTGTAATTGGCAACCGGCTCAAATTTGAAATTGTATTCAATCCAGCGAGTGTTGATCACCAGTTTGGTTTCGCCGAGCAGATATTGTTTGTCGCAATAATCAAAGCCACCAAAAATGCGAATTTTTGCCGGGGTAACGTAGTTAGCTTGTTCTTCGGTAATACGACTTACACTAACATACGATTCCGAGCGAGCCAGGAAAATGCTGAATTCGTAGCATTTGTCTTTTTCGAGCGAACGGCTCAGTTTTTGTGAAATTGCTTCCCATGTATCGTTGTCGCGTACAACCATACCCAGATAGGTGTCACCGTGTTGAGCCGATTTTGCTACCTGAAAGGTGGGGTCGGGTTGGGTATCGGGCGCCGATTCGCCGGGAAAGCCACAATCATACCAGCCTCTTGGCGTGTGGCTGTGGCGCGGAATATCTTCAAACGAAGGATTTGTCAAAGTGATTGGCGTATCCTGACTCCAGCCCCCAAAGCCGAAAAATAATACCAGAATACATAGAGCAGATGTGCGCAGCCTCATAGTCTATTTTGTTTACATTTTGATAAACAACGAATTTTGCTCCCGAATTTGTTTTGCGAGCGTATAAAAAAAGCAAAATTGTACAAAAAATAAAAGGGTTTAAGAAGACCTTAACGCTTCTTGAACCCCTTTTTGTTTAAACTTATGATTGAAATTAATTCCATTTCTTCGGGAAAAATGCCCCGAATTTAAATATTTGACAAAATTCAAGGGTAAATATTTCCGGGTTGAAACAGAATCCCTTGCATTTATTTGAATGCATTAAATCCGGTAATATCCATTCCTGTGATGAGCAGATGCACATCGTGCGTACCTTCGTACGTAAGTACAGTTTCCAGATTCATCATGTGGCGCATGATCGGGTACTCATTGGTGATGCCCATACCGCCGTGTATCTGGCGTGCCTCTCGGGCAACCTGTAGGGCCATGTGCACATTGTTGCGTTTTGCCATCGAAATCTGGGCCGGCGTAGCCTTACCTTCATTGGCCAGGGTGCCTAGGCGCCAGGTCAGTAATTGAGCCTTGGTGATCTCGGTGATCATTTCCGCCAGCTTTTTTTGTTGCAACTGGAAAGAACCGATCGGTTTGCCAAACTGAATCCGCTCCTGCGAATAGCGTAGCGCCGAGTCATAACAATCCAGAGCCGCACCAATCGCGCCCCAGGCAATGCCATAGCGTGCTTTCGATAGACAGGACAACGGACCTTTCATACCTTGCACATTGGGCAGTACATTCGATTTGGGAACCCGCACATCCTCAAAGACCAGTTCGCCGGTGATCGAAGCTCTTAGCGACCACTTGCCGTGAATCTCCGGTGCGGAGAAGCCTTTCATGCCTTTTTCCACGATCAAACCACGTACGATTCCTTCCTCGTCTTTTGCCCAAACCACTGCAATATCCGCCACCGGTGAATTGGTGATCCACATTTTAGCGCCGTTCAAAATATAGCTGTCGCCGTCGTCCTTGATATTGGTGATCATATCGCTGGGGTTGGAGCCGTAGTCGGGTTCGGTGAGCCCGAAACAACCAATAAATTCGCCGCTTCCCAGCTTTGGTAGATATTTTTTGCGCTGCTCTTCCGAGCCAAATTTATAGATCGGAAACATCACCAGCGAGCCCTGCACAGAAGCCATGGAGCGGATACCGGAGTCACCGCGTTCGAGCTCCTGCATGATCACGCCATAAGCGATTTCGTCCATGCCACCACCGCCGTATTCTGCGGGCAAACTGGGCCCAAAGGCGCCGATTTCAGCCAACCCCTTGAACAGGTGCGTCGGGCACTGCGCCTTATCCGCATATTCTTCAATAATGGGCGATACCTCCTGCTTTACCCAGGCACGTACGGCTTCCCGTGCCATCAGGTGCTCTTCACTCAACAGATCGTCCACATTATAATAATCATGATATTGAAAGCGGTCTTCCCGCGCTCTTTTTTCGATCGTCACGCCGTTGCTTTTTTCTTGCATTTTCTTGCGTTTTTGGTTAGGATTCTTTGAACCATAAAATTAGGCATTTCAAAGCAATCTTACTATCTCATTCTTTAATTACAACAGAATTTTGACACGAAAAGCTATTTTTGAGGCAAGTTTTATTAGTCTGGCATCTGACGTCCGACATCTAAAATCTCAAAAATATGGCAATCGTCGCATTGGAAGGTATGTATTTTCGGGCTTTTCACGGATTTTATCCCGAAGAAAACACCGTTGGTAATGATTTTATACTCGATGTATATGTCGAAGCGGACATTGAAGAAGCCGTTGAAGCGGATAATTTGTACGAACCGGTAGAGGAAGACTCGGAGGAAGACGAGGAGCCGCTGTCGGTGAATTATGAAACCATTTACCTGCTGTGCGAAAGCGAGATGCGCAAAACCGCCAAACTCCTGGAAACCGTGGCGCAGCGTATTGCCGATCGCCTGCACGAGTATTTTACCTTTGAAAAAGACGGCGATGAAATTTCCTTGATCCAGGGGGCGCGGGTACGTTTGCGTAAAATGAATCCGCCGCTGCACGGCAAAGTTGCCTGTGCTTACGTGGAAGTGAATACCGGCGTTTTTGAATTGCCTTCCGGAAAGTCGCTGAAAAAACTGCGAAATCTGGTGAAAAACTGGGACGAACTGGAGGATTTGCTTTAAAAATAACATTTCGATAACAAGGCAGATCAAACCCCGTGCGTTTAATTGAAGTCAATACGAATGTATCAAGCTCTAAAGCTCTATGTTCTAAACAGGAAAGTTATTTCAAAAAATTTACTAAAAAAACGGAATTCACATGTTGAAAAAATTAGCTCTTGCATTTATAGTCATTTCATTTGCTTCCTGCGATTCGGCTACGCTGGCGCAATTGGGCAACGTGCTCGGAGATACCCCCCTGACGAATGAACAGGTTGGAGCCGGTCTGAAAGAAGCGCTGACCAACGGTATTAGTAAAGGTTCTGATTTGCTGTCACAGGTGGATGGGTATTACAAAAGTGAATACAAAATCCTGCTCCCGCCGGAAGCGCGTAAAGTGGCTGACAAGCTGAAAAATGTGCCGGGTTTCAAAAACTTTGAAGAGGATATTCTGGAAAAAATCAACCGGGGCGCCGAAGATGCGGCCAAAAAAGCCAAACCGATCTTTGTGAACGCCATCAAGCAAATGTCTTTTGCAGATGCAATGAATATTCTGATGGGCGAGGATAATGCGGCAACGCAGTATCTCAATCGCACCACGCGCGATGCCCTATACAAGGAATTCAATCCGGTGATTGTAGAATCACTCGATAAATTTAACGCCCGCGAATCCTGGGCGAAGGGCGTTAATGCTTACAACAAGATTCCTTTTACTGAAAAAGCCAATCCCGATCTGGATGATTACGTGACTACATCCGCGCTGGATGGCTTGTTTGCTATGGTTGCCAAGGAAGAACTGAACATTCGCAAGAACGTGAGCGCGCGTAGCAGCGATTTGCTGAAAAAGGTATTTGCCAAGCAGGATAAGAAGTAATGTTGACCTTTGGATTTTGGATGTTGGATTTTTGTATTTCCAACATCCAAATATCTAATATCAATTTTTGACAATCTTCGTTGTTGCTACCCGCTCTCCATCTGAAAGGCGCACTGCATAATGCCCGGCTGCCAGGTTTTTTACATTTAAAGACTCGATATTCTCACCGTTGATAAGTTGAATCGTTTCTTTTTGTACTTCCTTGCCTGTCAAGTCGAGGATGCTCAGGAAATAGCGACCGCTTTCTTTGATTTGAATGTTCAGGTTCAATTGATCTGCCACGGGATTTGGATACACAAGAATCTCTGCCGGAAGTAATTTGGTTGCAAACACACTGCTGGTACTTTGTTCGGCAATAACCAGAGGCGAAGCAAGCGTACCCGGATCATCTCCGCCGGAAGTACCATCTCCGTTGACTGCATTACCAGCTGCATAAAACCGTACCGGACCCGAGCCTGCGGCCGGTGCTTCCCATTTGATTTCAATGACATTACTGTTTAAGACATTACTATGCTCAAAGTATCGGCGGTTGTTGAGTGTGGTAATTCGTGTGCCGGATGGCGTGCTGTCCCAGGTGCCGGCGTTTACATTGTTATCTCCGCGCAGTGCAACCGTCTGGAAGCCGTAGCCCGCAGGTGAGCCACTGGAGGCATTGATCGTGAGTCGATAGGTATAATCCTCACCAGGTTCATATTGGGTTATAGGCACATTATCCTTCAAAAGTTGAGCTGTAATAACAGGCGAAAAACTCCCCCCGGCATGGCAAGTCTCACAGGAACCGGAGCCAACCGGCGAACCCGTACGGTCAATTCCCTGCACCACGCCGGCGCCGCTGGAGTTGCTCCAAAAAATAACAGCTAGTAAAGCAGTTCCAAAAATCAGGTAAAGCAATCGGATTTTCATAAAGTGATGGTTTTATGAATGAAATGATGAATAAATAAAGGTTTGACAATAAAGTTTTTAAGACAAGAGATCCGATTACGAGTGAATATTCAAATATAGAATATTACACAATAATATCAATGTTAAAACAATAGGAGTGTCATTTTTTTGCTAAAATAGTTGAGCAAGCTTGAAGAATTAAATGCTTTTATCCGAAGCCATACTCAGGATTTTTACCCTTGGCGCCTGCAAAATAAGCTTTAATAAGCTTCATATCTGCATCAAGGGCCCCGGTAGGATAGAAAGGCTCGCTGATGCCAACTACCTTGTTTCCCCAATCAAATTTTACCATTACAATTGGCACTTTTGCACCCAAAGCAATGTAATAAAAACCGGTTTTGAGCTTTTCCACTTTTTTGCGGGTACCTTCCGGCGCAATGGTCAGGGTAAATTCCTCCTGTTCATCAAAAACATCTACCACAGCATCCACAAAATTGGTACGCTTGGTGCGATCCACCGGATAGCCGCCCAACCAGCGAAACAGCCAACCATGGGGTGGTTTGAAAAGTGAAGCTTTGCCCACATAGCCGATCTTGGCCTGAAGTGCGCTGCGTACCAGTACGCCCAGTGGAAAATCCCAGTTGGAAGTATGCGGAATCACAATGATCACAAATTTCTTAAGCTCATGCGGATAGCGCCCTTCAATGCGCCAGCCCCAAGCTTTAAGTATCCATTTACTGATAGCGCTAAACATATTTTATTTGGTTGATAGATTGATAAGTTCCTAGGTTGATAATTTTAAAAATGACCCAATGACCCTATCTCCCTATAAGCTAATCTTTGCTTCCACTTCCCAGTTGGCGCGCAGTTGCTCCAGTTTTTGGGTGATGATCACCTCCGGTTGCTTGCGCAGGTCATAGTTGCCGCTATCCCAGCGTCCATTGCCGTTTAAATCTACAACAATTTTCACGGAATATTCGCCCGGCGGCAGGGTTTTGAATTGTTTTTTGAATGTTTCCACGCCACTGACTTGAAACTCATCCACCACAGTATTCTCACCCTGAAGCAATTGCACTACATAATTAGTATCGGCTTTTAAACTATCCAACGTCAAGGTTAGATTGCCAAATGCTTTACGGAATTCCCCGAGATACTTTGCCTGAATGGTATCGCTTTCCAGGCCAAACATATCGCGGAATGCGCCTGGCATGGCTTCCAGTTCATAGGTCAGACCTTCTTTCCAGGGGTACCTGAGCCTCAGATTTCTAGAACTTAAAGTGTCTTTTTCAATGATCGGTTTCACTAGAGTGCGCAGCGTATCTTCGTACAAGCGTATGAGCGAGGTGTCATATTGTGCAATCGGATGATTGAAACGCAGTAAAATGAACTTATCCGGGTTTAATTTGGAAATACCTTGAGCTCCCAGGCTGTTGGTTTGTACCAGTCGAGCATTTTGCAAAAATGCAGCCTTGTCCAATGCCGGTACCTGTACCGTGTCATTGAGTATCGTATCCTGCCGAATGTACAAATTCCAGGCTTGAGCGGCCGTCAGATCATACCAGACATTTACTGTATCTTTATCGTATTCGTACAAAACTTCCTGCCCGATATTCTGGACAGAAAAATCTACATTTCTTGGTATCTTGTTGAATGTCAATTTGATACGACCGTAGTTTCTGGCGGATTCTTCGAGCAAACGCAGCACGCGTTCTTCTTCAAACAAGCGGATTTCCAGGGGCTCCGGCGTGCTGTCGCTTACCATGATCAGCGTATCCGGAAAACCGATCTGCTCATTTGCCAGATTGTAACGATAATTGAAATCCACATCTTTCAGGGCAAAGCCTTTGAACGTACCGGCGCGAACGTTCTCGATCTGGAAATTCCCCGTCTTGTCGGTTTTTGCAAAATAAAAAGGACGTTCGGTACGCACCACCGAATCCGCAAGATTATCGTACAGCATGAAAAGCGCCTTTTCCACCGGCTCGCCGGTTTTGGCATCCACGATTTTGCCACTTACAGTCAGCGAATCGAGCACCGGACCCGTAGAAAAGACAAAACGCAGGTTTTCCGCGGGATTTTTTTCGGTCAGATCCTTTACGGCCTCGCCAAAGTTGATGGTATAGGTCGCACTATCCCGGAGCACTTCGCGGCCATCGAAGTCAAAGCGGACGGTTTTGCCCTTCAGGGTAATGTCGGGTCGATACTGCAAAGGCGGCGAAACCACCACCTGATTGAAAATATCCTCCAGCGTTACCCATTCGTCAAAAGTCAGCTCGATGCGCTGTTTGGCAAAATTGGTTTGCAGATTGGGGGTAGAGCTCTCCGGCACCAGTTGCGGCGGGGTTTCGTCTCTGGCTCCGCCCTCCGGCGCGGTGACGGTCGCACAGCGGCTCAGCAAAATCAAGGTGAATATTAGAAAAAGGCTTCTTGCCATTCGTTTTTGTTCCATTTTTCAATTTGCAAAGGAAAGAAATTTTTTAGAAGTCAGTCGAGGTAACTCCATTGCCATATTGAGCTGAGCATGAAATTTTTACAAAAAAACGATAGAATCACTTGACTTCACAGAAAAGATTCTCCGAGCTCTAGAAAAATTATTAAAAATAAATCCGTTTTCGTTGGAGCGAACCAATTTTATTTTATTCAAAATCAACTTGGCGGCTCGAGAAAAATCAGCGGCGGTAGACTTCCAGCCAGGAAATCACGGACTCTTTTCTTTTCAAACGTCCACCAAATGCTCCATCAGATCGGGCTCGCCGGTGCCGGAGTGAAATAATTTTTCCTCAAAGGCAGAAGTTTCCTGGATCATAAAAATCACCGCCAAAATGGCAGGAATCTCAATAAAGGCGCCCAGGGCGCTCATGATGGAGGCATTGATCAGCTCATCGATCGAGACCGCGTTCAGGCTAATGCGAAGCGAAATATTGCTGTAAATATTGGAAATAATATATAAAGCCCACCACCAGCCTACGAGGCTTGCGTTTTTTATATAAGTATTATTGGGAATAGCGCGCTGCGTTTCCAGCCAAACTTCTTTCATGATTTGGTATGGGCGTATCAGATTTAAAATCGGTACAAACCAGGAGCCGGCAGCCCAGCCCTCTTCAAAGCTTAAATTTTTTACACCGAGTTGATGTAAATTGTAATAAGCCCGCCGAAACCACATAATAAAAAACACAATCGCCAGTATCACCGTAATCATCAGAAAAAGCGCGATGATCCCCTGACGAATATCGTTGGCATTGGCGGATTCTGTGTCAATAAAGCCGCCGCTGAAGCGGTTGAGCAGGTTAAGCTGCATCAGGTCGGACACCAGAGAAAGAATCGTCAGCCCAAGCATAATCCAGAAGATGATCGTTATCTGTTTGGCTCTTTGCAGGTTATGTTTCATGATGATCACTTTATGCTACGAATATAATGGAACGGGCCGCAGATTTTATAAAAAATAATGAGTATTTTCCCCTTATTAAAAATCCGCAATAAAAAAAGAGGTTTTAAAATTAGCTGCCATTTGACATATTCTCGCAATCGGTATTTCATTTTTGCAAAAGAACATTTAACTTATGAGGCAATATCCGGATAATCAATGAGAAAACGACTCGAAGCTGTATTTTACTCGTTTCCCATTCAATTGGTCATTTTGCATATTCGAAGCAATCAGCTGCTGATTGCGCTATGGCTGGTGGTAGTGCTGCTTATTTCCGGCGCAGTGGGGCGCAAGCTGGGTTTCAGCTATCTTTTCCTCGATCCCGAGTATTACGGCATGGTCAATTTCTGGAGCTTTTTCTTCGTCGGTTTCTTCTTTGGCGGCTTTCTGATGTCTTGGAATCTGACCACTTATTTACTCACGGCTCATTATTTCCCGTTTCTTGCATCTTTATCTCGTCCCTTTACTAAGTTTTGTATCAATAATGCCCTGATTCCCATTGCTTTCCTGATTTATTACATCGGTGCGATCATCCATTTTCAAACTTATTATGAAGTATTAACTTTTGAAGATATTTTTTACAATTGCCTGGGACTGTTGTTTGGTATGTTTTCGCTGGTACTGCTCAATTTTGTGTATTTCTACTTTACCAATAAAGATATATTTTCCTATAATCTGCGTGCACAGTTGCCGCCCGATCAAGCAAAAAGTATTGCACCCGGCAGACGAGGGATCGATTTGGATGTAATAAAGCTCGATACCGAACGCTGGCGCGTGAAAACCTATTTGACCGAAGCCTTCCTGCCACGTGTGGTGCGCAGTGTAGCCCACTATGATTCGCGGATGTTGATGAATATTTTCCGACAAAACCATCTTAATGCGCTGGTTATTCAGCTCCTGAGCATGATGTTGCTCATGGGTTTGGGGCAGTTAATCGAATATCCGGTTTTTCGCATTCCGGCAGCGGCCAGCCTGCTGATTATGGGCAGTGTGATCATGGCTATCATCGGAGCGCTGATTTACTGGTTTGACCAGTGGTGGGTCACCGTTTTTATTATACTCATGATACTGGTAAATTATGTAACGAGCTTTGAAATATTAAGTTTTAATAATAAAGCTTATGGTTTGAATTATAAAGTTCCGCCTGCTAAATATGAATATAATAAATTGCAAAATTTCTGTGATTCCACTCAGGTACAACAAGACAAGGCGCATACCATTGCAATTCTGGAAAATTGGTTGAAAAAAGTAAAAAAACACCCTGACCATAAGCCCAAAATGGTCTTTCTCTGCGTGAGTGGCGGTGGCATGCGCTCGGCAACCTGGACGGTAAAGGTTTTACAAACTGCAGATAGCCTGCTTAATGGCACATTAATGGACCAAATCACTCTGATTTCCGGGGCTTCCGGGGGTATGATCGGTGCGGCTTACATGCGTGAACTGATGCTGCAACAAAAGCAGGGTGAGTCGGTCAATTTCTACGATTCTATTCATATCCAAAGGGTTTCCCGGGATGTGCTCAATTCGGTGGCGTTTACGATTGTATCCAATGATATGTTCCTGCCCTGGGCGAAGTTTGAATCCGGGGGGCACACTTATAGAAAAGATCGGGGTTATATTTTTGAAAAACAGCTCAACGAAAATACAGCAGGACTACTAAATAAATCGATTGGTGATTATTATATACCTGAAGCAAAGGCGCTGATTCCAATGGTGTACGTTTCTCCGATGATCGTTAATGATGCCCGGAGACTGATCATTTCTCCGCAAGGGGTATCGTTTATGATGACACCGCCCATCGGAGTAACCCACCCCCACACTGTTGAAGTGGATGCTGTGGATTTTGGTTGGTTGTTTGAAAAACAAAATGCGGATAGCCTCCGCTTTCTCACGGCGCTACGCATGAATGCTACTTATCCGTACGTGCTGCCCAACATTTATCTGCCGAGCGAGCCGGGCATTGAGGTGATGGACGCCGGGCTGCGCGACAACTATGGCATTCTCGCCGCTACGCGGTTTATACAGGTTTTCAAAGACTGGATTTTGGAAAATACCAATGAAGTGGTGCTATTGCAAATCGCCAGTTCTGAAAAAATTGAAGACATACCGCCGAGTGATCGTCAAGGTATTGTGAATGCGCTGGTCAATCCGATTGGTATTGCCGGTCAGGTGATTGTGATTCAGGAATATGAACAGGACACGAGCCTTGGATTTATTTATGATTTGTTGGGCAAAGACAAGTTCCAGATCATCCGGTTTATCTACCGTCCTAGCCAGAAGAATCGCCTCGCGGCCTCTATTTCCTTTCACTTGACCCGGGGCGAGCGCGAAAATGTATTGGACGCCATCCGGAATCCTGACAATCAGTCCAGTCTGCGACAATTAATACAGGTTTTAGAATAGTGTTTGAACAATGATGTTGTTTCACGCATTTTTATTGTCAAACATTTCACATGGAAAAAATAGATCGTGCTGTTTTGGATACAGCTATGACTTATGCACAATATCGTTTTGTAACGGATAATTTACTTGCGCAAAACAAAACCACCGGGCAGAACCACAGTGAAGCCATGCTGCATTACACCCGCATGAACGTGACCCGCATGGCAAGGCTCGATAAAACCACTGAATTAACAGCGGAGGCCCTGGAAAAACTGGCTCATATTCCACAACCGGTCACCTGGATGGTGCTTACCGAAGCCTGGTGCGGCGATGCAGCCCAGATTGTGCCGGTATTGAATAAACTGGCGGAAGCCAGTGGGAATATTGATTTGCGCTTCATGCTGCGTGACGAACACCCCGACATTATGGATGCATTTCTGACCCATGGCAGCCGCTCCATTCCTAAAGTGATTATTTTGGATACGAATACGCTGGAAGTGCTTGGTTCCTGGGGACCACGACCTTCTGCATTGCAAGCTATACTCTTGCCAATGATCGCTGACATGAAAGCGACCGAAGATAAAGAAGCACGGAAAGCGAAGTATGAAGCTTATAAGATAGAGGCGCAGCGCTGGTACAATCAGGATAAAACAAAGAGTATTCAACAGGAAATGCTGGAAACAACGCTGGCTGCGGTGTCTGTAAATATCTAATGAAAAAAGCCCCGGACTCAATAAATCCGGGGCTTTTTAATAAAAAATAACATTAATCCTTTTCGTAATAAATTCTGTAGATCGCATCGGCATAATCATCCGATACGAGCATTGAACCATCCGGCAAAAACTCCAGATCCACCGGGCGGCCCCACACGTCGTCTTCGCTCTCGTTCAGCCAGCCTTCTGCAAAAGGCTTGTAGCTCGTCGCGTTGAAATTCTCATCCAGCGTCACCATCATCACCCGATAGCCGATCTTTTTACTGCGATTCCAGGAGCCATGCTCTGCAATTAAAATCTGGTTTTTGTACTCCGCCGGAAACATGCTGCCCGTGTAAAATTCTACCCCAAGTGGAGCCGTATGCGGACCAAGTTTCTGCGCAGGTGCTGTAAATTCTGAGCAATCACGCTTGCCGCCAAATTCCGGGTCGGGCAAATCGCCCTGATGGCAATACGGATAGCCAAAGTGCATGTTTTCGCGTGGCGCGTAGTTCAATTCGCAGGCAGGCTTGTCGTCGCCCATCCAGTCACGGCCATTATCGGTAAACCAAAGTTCTTTTGTCTCGGGATGCCAGGTAAAACCTACGGTATTGCGGATCCCGTGTTGCACGATTTCCATGCCGGTACCATCCGGGTTGATTCGAGTAATGGAAGCATAAATTTCAGCGGGTTCGCAGATATTGCAAGGCGCGCCAACAGGTACATACAGCTTACCATCCGGTCCAAAGTCAATAAACTTCCAGCCGTGATGCGTATCCTTGGGATATTGGTCGTACACCACCACTGGCGCAGGCGGATTTTCCAGGTTGGCTTCAATATTTTCGAATTTGATGATGCGGCTCACTTCGGCCACATACAAGTCACCATCGCGAAAAGCCACGCCATTCGGCATTTTCAGACCCGTAGCCAGGGTGTATTTTTTATCAATTTTGAAATCGCCGTCGGTATCTTTCAAGGCATAAACACTGCCTTTGTCGCGCGTACCCACGAAAAGTGTGCCATTGGGTGATAATTCCAGCGAACGGGCATTGGTCACGTCTTCGGCATAGACTTCAATTTTAAAGCCTTCCGGTAATTTGATCTTGTCCAGCGGCAGTTTGGATGGTGTTTTATTCGAAATCCGTGGATCAGGCGGATTGACATTGCCACAGCTCAGCGAAAGCATGATAGCTGCAAAAATCAGGAATACAGGTAGTTTCATAAGGCGGTTGTTTGTTTTTTTATTGTAACAAAAGTGATGTCCAGATGTTGGATATTGCTTATTAGATACCGGATATTTCCGTTTTTATCCGTCGTCAGCGTCTTAAATTTTTTAAATCCGGGAAAGTACTCACATATTTACCGGCCTCTTTGTAATCAACCCTCCGTCCATATACGTACGGCGCGATATAAGCTCCCGAAATGCCTTTGGACACTACGTCCCGGCGCAATTTTTCGGCTTCCGTATAAGTAGTAACAGCTCCGACCGTGTAGCGATAATATTCAAAATCAAGGGTTTTCTCCACCATCGGATGAGCGTAATCAAACAGTAATTTACTATTGTAATTGCCACTGCGCGAAGAGGCTATCTGGACTTTATATACCAAGTCCTGTTGTAAAATAGGATCAAATGGTTTATCCGGTGTGCCTTTTATATCGAATTCCTCGGATCCGTTCACATCAAAGACCATTGCGAAACTAAAATCATTTCCGTTGGGCGCTTCCTCCGCCAAAGCGGACCGCATAAACATGGCACTTTCCGGGACGCCTTTGCGCGTGAGCAAAGCGGCCGCACGTTCTGCGCTGGTAATCGCCTGGTACAAACCGGAAGAACCCGAGCGTGCGTTCAGGGAATAAGCGGTAATGACGAGGTGTTTGTCCGGATTCCCCAACAATAGTTCGCTGATTTTATCAATCAAACGGCTGCTTTCCGGATTATTTAAATCGGTGGCATTGTCGAAAAACAGGAGATTGGTAGCCGGCACTGAAGTGGCTTCCGGCTTAGCCGTTGCTCTGGGGGCCACCTGTGTATTGGTAGGCGGCACCGTAGTGTTGATTGGCGGATTCCTTACCGGTTCCGTATCTGTGCTGGTTTCGGCTTCAGGCCTCGGTTGATAAGCGATTGCCGGAGGTTCCATTTCATTCAGATAATTGTTGAAATAAGCGATGTACAAATCGCGCTGGCCGTAGCCATCTTTACGCGAAGAATCGAAGAAACCGGTAAATCCATCTTTGGCCAGGCGAAAATGATCGTCATCGGCAGCCGAATTGATCGGAATGCCCATGTTTTGAGGCTCCGTCCAGAGTTGCAAGTCAGGAATATATACCGAGCGGAATACATCCAGCCCGCCAATACTACGGTTGGCGTTGTTGGAGCTGAAATATAGCGTTCTGCCGTCGCGAGCCAGAAAAGGCGAAGTTTCATCATAAGGGGTATTGATCTCATTACCAAGGTTTTGTGGCGCCGTCCAACGCCCATTTTGTTTGGAAATTTTGTATAAATCCAGTCCGCCGTAACCACCAGGCCGCCGGCTGGCAAACAGAATCAGGGTATCATTGTAAAAAAAAGGCGCGCCGTCTCCGTTGCGGCTGTCAATCGGAGAAATGAATGGATCGGTACGCAGCGTGCGTTCTTCCTTCTGCTGAAAAGTATCCACAAGTATCTCGCCACGATCAGGTTCTAATCCTTTAAAATAAATCAGGGTGGTGCCGTCTTTATTGAAATCAAGTATCTGCTCGTGTCTAGGGCTGTTCATTTGATAGGGCATCGCAGTTACACCTCCCCAGATACCTTTCACAATGGAGGCAATATACATATCGCTGAAATAAGCGCCTGTACGTTCGTCGGGTTGCCCCTGTGCATTGCGCTTACCGCCCATGCTGCCCTCGCGGGCGGAAGAGAAATAGAGCCGGTCTTCATAGTTTGGACTAAGCACCGGACCAAATTCATCGTGTTTTGTATTAACTTGATTGCCAAGGTTTTCTACAAATGCTTCGGCGGGCTTGAACTGATATTGCTGTCCGTTGGCACAGCGGCGGATGATGTCCACCACCATGCGGCGGTTGGGATCATTGGGTGAAATATTTTTCAGATAGACTTTAAAAAAGCGGCCCGCTTCGGTGAACTGGTGCCGGGCGTGGTAAATTTTGCCCAGATAAAACCAGCATTCCGGATACAATGTGCGTTCATTCGCCACCAGATTATTCAGGATTTCCACAGATTCGTCGAGGCGATTGAGGTGATAATAGCACAGGGCGATGAGGAATTTGCCTTCCTCGTCATTACGCACCAGGCTTCGCGAACCTTGTAGCGTGGTCAGCGCGTCTTCGTAGCGGTTATAGGCAAAAAACTCCTTAGCCAGGCGTTTCAGTTCAGCGTCATTTTGGCTGTAGCCCAATGTACCAATTAAAAAAAAGATAAACAAGAGTAGATATTTGCGCATTTTTCAATCTTTTGGAAGAAAACGTTGCAAAACAGCGACTTATTTCAATAAGAAATGCCACACTCGAAATATTGCGAATGTGGCATTTTCTTTATCATTGAAAAAACTTTTCTTACGAAATCGAACGCTTTGGGTCGAATGACTCCAGATAATCGCCAACTCTGCGCAGAAACGAACCACCCAGGAAACCGTCCACCACGCGGTGGTCGTACGACATGGACAAAAACATCATGTGCCGCACCGCGATCAGATCGCCGTATTCTGTTTCTACCACCGCCGGTTTCTTGCGGATCGCACCGGCTGCCATGATCGCCACCTGCGGCTGATTGATAATTGGCGTGCCCATCACATTGCCGAAGGTACCCACATTGGTGAGCGTAAACGTGCCATCCTGGATTTCTTCAGGCTTGAGTTTGTTGGCGCGTGCCCGATTGGCCAGGTCATTCACTGCTTTGGTCAATCCGATCAGGTTCAGATGGTCTGCATTTTTAATGACCGGCACGATCAGGTTGCCCGAAGGCAGCGCAGCGGCCATGCCGATATTGATATTTTTCTTGCGAATGATATTGGTCCCGTCCACCGAGATATTAATCATCGGAAAATCATGGATGGCTTTTACAATCGCCTCAATAAAAATGGGCGTGTAAGTAATCTTTTCCCCGAATTTTTGTTCAAATTCCTTTTTCATGCGCTCCCGCCATTGCACGATATTGGTCATATCCACTTCCACGAAAGAAGTCACATGCGGTGAAGTCTGCTTCGACATTACCATGTGATCCGCGATCAGGCGGCGCATGCGGTCCATCTCGATGATTTCCACATTATCGTCTTCACGAATAGTCGTGTGCGACTGTGGTTTGGGCTGAGGTTGAGCTTGTGTTTTGGGTTGTACCGGAGGCGTTTGTGGCGCGGTTTCGCGTTCCTCCACATAAGCCAGAATATCTTTTTTGGTCACTCTGCCGTGCATGCCGGAGCCTTCGAGCTGCTCCAGTTCGGTCATGCTAATATTTTCCTTTTCGGCAATATTGCGCACCAGCGGCGAGTAAAAACGACCTCCCGGGCCCGTTTTTTCCAGGCTCCTGCCGGATGTTTCCATCACAGGTTCTGGTGTTGGCGGCGCAGAGGGTTCTTCTTTGACGGACTGACCATTGCCGGCGTGGCTGCCATTAGCTGTGGACTTATCCGCGCTTGGTGCAGGCTCGGTTGAGCCCTCTTCTCCTTCCGGAGCAATGATGGCAATCACTTTACCAACCTCTACGGTTTCATCTTCTTTGAAACGAATTTCTTTGATCGTGCCGCTCACAGGCGAAGGAACTTCCGAATCTACTTTGTCAGTAGCAATTTCCAGGATGGTTTCATCTGCTTCCACCTTATCGCCGACGTTTTTGACCCACTTCAGGATGGTGGCTTCCATGATACTTTCGCCCATTTTGGGCATCACCAGTTCGACAAGCGCCATAACTTATTTTTTAATGTGCTGATTTTGACAATGTGCTGATGTGCTAATTGTTCAGCAATGCAAACACACCTATTTCAAAGCACTGTTTTTTATGATTTGGTTCTAAAATTGGTTAGCGAAATTTTCATGCAAATATAAGCGAATTTTCGCGCAGCAACAAACAGATATTTTGTTTGTAAGACAAATCCGACCTTTTTCCAAGCCCGAATTTATTTGTTAAACCCGGGTGAGGGCATAATGTTCGAGCACAAACTGCCGCAGCATGTCCAATGCCACAATTGCTGTATAATGGATATTTTTCAGACGATCCTTGCCGGCAACGATTTTTTTGGTGACGATCAGGTCTTTATTACCCACAGCCAGCCATGCCAAGCCTACCGGTTTTTCGGGGGTGCCCCCGGTCGGCCCGGCGATGCCCGAAGCCGAGATCGCAATATCCACGCCCAACAATGGCAGGGCGCCCTGCACCATTTCGATGACGGTTTGCTCGCTGACCGCGCCGTGGGTATCGAGGGTTTCAGGTTTTACACCTAAAAGTTTCATTTTCAATTGATTGGTATAGGGAACCAAGCCACCCATAAAATACTGCGAAGAACCCGAAACAGAGGTAATGCGATGCGCAATATATCCGCCGGTGCAGCTCTCCGCCACGCCGAGCCTGAGTTCGCGCTCGCGCAGCATACGCCCGATGACTTCTTCCAGTTCTTCTTTCTCGTGCCCGAAAATGATCTCCGGGATGAGTGCTTCGAGTTGAGCGGTTTTCTGGTCAAGTAATTGATTTAGAGTATGTTCGTCATCGCCGGTGCCGGTGAGCCGCAAGCGTACTTGCCCCAGGTTTGGGAGGTAGGCCAGCTTGATATTTGCCGGAAGACTGTCTTCAAACGCCTCAATTCTGGCAGCGATCTCCGATTCACCGGTTCCGACGGTTAAAATAGTGCGATGCGCAATGGCTTTGCCTTTGAAACGCTGCTTTAATCTGGGGATCACTTCGTGTTCCATCAGGTACTCCATCTCGTAAGGTACACCAGGCATAGAGACCAGCACTTTGCCTTTGTGTTCGTACCAGGTGCCGGGGGCGGTGCCCATCTTATTTGGCAGAATCGTAGCATTGGCAGGCAGGTAGCACTGCGCCTGGTGCGATTCGCGGAGGGGAATGCCTCGTTTTTCAAAGGCTCGTACGATGCGGTCGTAGGTAGGTTCATCGAAAACCAACTCCACGCCAAAAAATCCGGCCAGTGCTTCGATGGTCAGATCATCCTTGGTAGGACCCAGGCCACCGGTCATCAGTACAATATCAGCATCAGAGGCCAAGGCTTCGCCCACTTCTGCCCTGATTGTTTCGAGCGTATCGCCGATGGAGGTTTTTTTAACAATGTGCGCACCGATCAGATTTAATTGCTGGGCCATCCAAACGGAGTTGGTATCGACAATTTGTCCGATCAGAATTTCATCGCCGACGGTGAGGAGGTGTACTTTCATCTTGTTGCTTGTTGCTTGCTTGAGATGCTGAGAAAAAAACTCAAACTTCCAAACCCCAAACTTTTCTATAAAGTTGCTATACAAAACTGATTTCTTTGATGGAAAATTCTTCTTCGCCGTGGGCGTGTGCTACGATGAGCTTGCCGCTGAGCGAAACGCCCGTGATCTTGCCTTGAAAAACGCTGCCATCAGCTCGGGAAAAAGTACTTAACTCATCAAAGCGATATAGATATTTTAAATATTCCTGCCGAAGCGAGTTGTAATGCGCTGCATTTTTCAAACCCAGATAACGTTGTTCAGCAAAAAGGCAAAGATCTTCGATGAGTTCGTAGAGATCAAATTCGCGACCGGTTTCGAGTGCAAAAGAAGTAGCGTTGGGTGCATTATTGGAAAAAACGGTTTGGTTTACGTTTGCGCCGATGCCCACCACGCTTGACTGGAGGCTGCTCCCGCCGATGGAATTTTGGATGAGAATGCCGCAAATTTTGCGATTATCCATATATATATCGTTCGGCCACTTGACTTTGACCGATTTTTCCACGTGTTTTGCAACAAAATCTCTGACCGCCAGCGATACGGCAAGATTTAAAGCAAATTGTTCGCGTAGCGGCAGAAAAGTCGGATACAACAGGATGCTCAGGGACAGGTTTTTGTGCGGCTCGCTTTCCCAGCTACTGCCAATTTGTCCTCTGCCCCGGGTCTGCTCAAACGTCGAAATGACAGTTCCTTCAATTGGTTTGCTTTTTGATAATAGCTCTAAAGCGTATTCATTAGTAGAATCCAACTCCGGGAAGTCCAGCAGAACCTTTCCTACAAAAAGTGTGTTTTTAGTATGCAAATGGAAATTTATTAGTATTTTTAAACAACTTTGAACCGTTTTCAACCTTATTTTGCAAAACTAATAAAATCTGAATTTGAATTCACAAATCAAAGTACAACAGCGGAAACTGACCGCAGAAGAATTAAATTACCTGATTGTTGATAGTATTCAGGATGTCAAAGGAAAAAACATTGTTCAGCTTGATTTAAGGCACCTCGAGGACGCTCCTGCCGATTTTTTCATCATTTGTGAAGGAGAATCCACTACGCAGGTAAAGGCTATCTCGGATAATATTTATCTGCGGCTGAAGGAGGAAGAGCGGGTTAGCCCGTCGCATGTGGAGGGGCAGCGAGCAGCAAAGTGGATTTGTATGGACTATTTTTCAACCGTCGTTCATGTTTTCCACAAAGAATCACGAACTTTTTACGAGCTGGAAGATTTATGGAGTGATGCAAGCTTTACAGAATATGAAAATTTGTAGTCAATTTTGCTCTTTTGGTCGAGCACTGGCAACGAAAAGCAATTAGTTGCGTTTCTTAACGAAAGAGGTATTGTTAAAACTGTGTGAATTAGCTAAAAGTGCTTTTTATAGATGGAGAACAACAAGGAAAATAACAATAATAAGCCCGGTGGACCAAAATTCAATATGTTTTGGATTTACGGGATTATTGCGTTGCTACTGATCGCGCTAAACTTCTACAGCATGGCAGACGCCAAGAAGGAACAAGTGCGCATGGATCGTTTGGAACAAATGCTTTCCCGCG
Source organism: uncultured Saprospiraceae bacterium (assembly GCA_964523725.1). Lineage (GTDB taxonomy): Bacteria > Bacteroidota > Bacteroidia > Chitinophagales > Saprospiraceae > JADJNW01. Next base: position 10,216 of record CAZGAU010000021.1, on the reverse strand, counting down.
GTGATGTAGAACGTATTGTGGTGCTCAATAAAAATATTGCCCACATTTATATCAAGGAAAATAAACTAGGTGAACCGGAGTACGAAGACGCTGCCAAGAGCAATCTGGGGGGTGATCGCTACCACTACTGGTGCGAGATCGGTTCAGTCGATTCCTTTCAGGATTTTCTGGCGAAAGCCCAGTCGGGCAAAGAAAATCCGATTTACCCGGAATATGAAACCAAAGCCAACTGGCTGCCCCAGCTTCTGAGTTGGGTTGTACCTTTTGCTTTGATTATTCTGATCTGGATTTTCATTATGCGCCGGGTAGGCGGTGGTGCTGGTGGTCCTGGTGCACAGATTTTCAATATTGGTAAATCGAAAGCCACGCTTTTTGATCAGAATACAAAGGTAAGCGTAACTTTTCAGGATGTAGCCGGATTGGATGAAGCCAAAGAAGAAGTGATGGAAGTCGTCGATTTCCTGAAAAATCCGAAGAAATATACCGCGTTGGGAGGTAAAATCCCGAAAGGTGTGTTGCTGGTTGGTCCTCCGGGTACTGGTAAAACCTTGCTGGCCAAGGCCGTAGCCGGTGAAGCGGGTGTGCCGTTCTTCTCGATTTCTGGTTCCGATTTTGTGGAAATGTTTGTGGGCGTAGGTGCATCGCGTGTGCGTGACCTGTTCAAGCAGGCTCGTGAAAAAGCGCCTTGTATCGTGTTCATCGACGAGATTGACGCGATCGGTCGCGCCAGAGGACGTTCGGGCTTCCAGGGTGGAAACGACGAACGCGAGAATACGCTCAACCAGTTGCTGGTGGAAATGGATGGATTCAGCACCGATAAAGGGGTAATCCTGATGGCAGCAACCAACCGCCCGGATGTGTTGGATACGGCGCTGCTGCGTCCAGGTCGTTTCGATCGTCAGATTGGCATTGACCGTCCTGATTTGAAAGGCCGCGAAGCTATTTTCAGCGTGCATTTGAAAAATATTAAAAAAGCGCCGGATGTAAGTGCCTATGCCCTGTCAGAAATGACGCCTGGCTTTGCCGGTGCGGATATTGCCAATGTATGTAATGAAGCGGCTTTGATCGCTGCTCGTCGCAATAAGAAAATGGTGGATATGGACGACTTCAACTCGGCACTTGACCGGGTGATCGGTGGACTGGAAAAGAAAAACAAACTCATTTCCCCGGATGAAAAGAAGATCATTGCGTATCACGAGGCCGGACACGCCGTGTGTGGTTGGTATCTGGAGCATGCGTCGCCGCTGGTGAAAGTCACAATCGTACCTCGCGGTATTGGTACATTGGGATACGCCCAATATTTGCCGAAGGAAGAATACATCACCCGTACTGAGCAACTGCTCGATCGCATGTGTATGACTTTTGGCGGTAGAGCTGCAGAAAGCATTATTTTCAATAAGGTTTCTACCGGCGCACAGAGCGACCTCGACCAGGTGACGAAGATGGCTTACAGTATGATTACCGTGTTTGGTATGAATGATAAAGTAGGGCAGGTATCGTTTTATGGGATGTCGCAGGATCAGTTTATGCAACGTCCTTATTCTGATGATACAGCCAGATTGATCGACGAGGAAGTACGTAAAATGCTGGATAGCCAGTTTGAACGTGCCAAAGCGCTGCTGCGCGAACGTCGTCAGGAACTGGAAATCCTGGCTGAAGCTTTGTTGGAAAAAGAAGTATTGCTGAAATCAGACGTTGAGCGTCTGATCGGCCCCAATCCATACCCCGACACGAGCAGAGATCATATCCATCCCAACGGTTTACCAAAAACCGAGGAATCGGAAGCCGAAGAAGCTACAAAAGAAGCATAAAAATTTAGTTGATAATTTGAAGGGTTGATGGATTGAAATATCTGTCAACCCTTTATTTTTTTGAGTCTTTCCAATCTTCTCAAAACAGGGTAGCTGAACACCGCCAGCAAAATAATGACCACGCCCCAATAGAAATTACTCGTCAATTCTTCATTTTCATTCAATAAAATCCAAGCCATTATAATCCCGTAAACGGGTTCCATGTTGATGGTCAGATTCGAGGCAAAAGCAGTCAGGTGGCGCAGTGATTTCAAAGCCAGTGCATAGGCAAGCGTGGTGCATAGCAAGGCCAGCACCAATAAATACAACCAATCCATTCCGCTGGGCGGCATAAATGTAATGTTGATATCCGAGACCAGAAACAAAACCGGCAACACCAGACTCAGGAACAGCCACGCGCTGCCCAATTCCAGGAAGGTGATTTCCAGGACATTTTGATTTCCAATCAGTTTTTTGTTTAGCGTCGCAAATAAAGCCGCCAGGAAAGCCGCTACAATACCTACCCACAAGCCCGTCAGCATAGAGAATTCGGTGCCATTGGCTACCAGCATCATACCAGGAATGATAAGAACGCCTAAGGCGATTTCGTACCACTTCACTCGCTGTTGCATTACAAATGGCTCGATCATCGAAGTGAAAAAAGAAGTCGTAGCCATTGCTACCAGCGCGATAGAGGCATTGGCCAGCTTGATTGCGCCGTAAAACGCCAGCCAGTGCAGCGCTACCAGCACGCCGATGCCCATGAATTGCAGCAGCCGTTTGCGCGGAAGCGTACGGAAAAGCCGGATGACTTTGATCAAGAATAACAGGCTGATGCTGGTGATAAACACTCGCCACCATACTAGCGTGAGTGCGGGTAGTTGTATTAAATCGCCCAGAATAGCTGTAAAGCCGAAGAGAAAAACCGCAATATGGAGTTCGATGTAGGCGCGCGTTTCCGGATTCATGGATGTTATTTGACCCACAAAGGAACAAAATTTATCACATTTAGCATGGACATGGGGCAAACAAGTTGTGCGCTTAGATGTTTGACAATTTGTTCAAATATTTTTTCAACAAAAAATCTGAATATGTCCGTAAAAGTAGGCGAAAAAGCCCCGGTGTTTACACTCTTTTCTTCTGACAAAGAACAAGTTGCACTCGAGCATTACAAGGGTAAAAACGTAGTCTTGCTGTTTTTTCCAATGGCTTTTACCAGCGTTTGCACTGCTGAGTTGTGCAACATGCGCGATGACCTCAGCTATTATGGCGGGCTCAACGCGGAGGTGCTGGGCGTCTCGGTGGATTCTCCGTTCACGCTGAATAAATTCAAGGAAGAACAGAAGCTGAATTTTCCTTTACTGAGCGATTTCAACAAGGAAGTTTCTCAGGCTTATGGCGCTTTGTACGAAGAATTTGTGATGGGATTGAAGGGCGTTTCTAAGCGTTCCGCTTTTGTAATTGACAAAGATGGAACTGTTCGCTATGCTGAGGTGTTGGAATCTGCGGGAGATTTGCCTAATTTTGTGGCAATAAAGCAGACACTCAGTCAGTTGAACTAGTAACAGCCAAATTTATTTGGCTTATTTTTGAGAATAAATTTTTAGACCCGACAGGTTCCCCAAATTTGTCGGGTCTCTCCAAAGCCTTATAAAAAAATGTTGTACGATCACGGCGTAGAGGAAATAGAAGAAGTAGTCATTGAAGAAGAAATATCGGATACCGATATTGGCGACGTGTCGCATCTTATTGTATATAACGACGACCACAATACCTTCGATTGGGTCATCGAATGCTTCGTGGAAATCCTTGACCATACCCCCGAGCAAGCCGAGCAACTCGCGCTCATCATTCATTTCAAAGGCAAAGCGACTGTGAAAACCGCTCCCAAAAACGAGCTCAAACCCAAGAAAGACGCCCTGGTGGACCGTGGGTTGTCGGCGGTAATTGAATAGTGATTATTTATTACTTTCGGCTTTGCACAATGCCTTTACATAGGCTTTTACAAATTCATCCAGTTTTTTCCGACGGTATTGCATCACCCAGCGCGGATGGGGGAGCACTAGAATTTCTTTAAAAAATCCGTGTTGTTCGTTGATTTTTTGAAAAAAGGCGGCGTTTTTGCCTTGCCCCATGCACAGCGCAACCCGTTGACTACTGGGGAATTGCCGTTGCTTTTGAATGCTGTCGATGATAAATGGTTCTACCGCATCCTGGAGCTGGCGATCATCGTAGTAATTGTAATTCTTGCCATCTTTTGTGAATCCGAGCGGACTGAGCGAAGTGATGTAAAACTGCTTGTAAAAAGCCTCCAAACCACCAAATGCGTGGATGAATTCATACACAAACACCGAAGATAATTCCGGTTTCTTTTTGAAATTATTATCGATACCGCATTCTTCCACCAGTCGAATGGGATCGGTGAAGGGCACGCCGGTCACGCCCGCGCCAAAGCGCCCGGGATTGATGCCGAAGATGAAAATCCGAGGATGTTGGTCATTGTAATACTTTTCGTAAAAGGCGGTCATCGCCTGGATAGTTTCCGTTTCTTCGTAAGGGAAGAGGACTTCGACGCCATCGGGCACGGCAAGACTGGCGGGGAGGTTAAGATTGAATTGGAGAACTTGTTGGGAAAAAGTCATAATTGGAAGATAGTCATCTGGTGACTCAAAGTCACCAGATGACTCTACAGTTATTTATCTTGCAAACGAAACAGCCCGCTTTTCACGGATGACGGTCACTTTGATCTGACCGGGGTACTGCATTTCGTTTTGAATTTTTTGTGAAATCATAAACGACAGATCGTCAGCGTATTGATCACTTACTTTCTCCGCTTCCACAATCACGCGCAATTCACGACCGGCCTGCATCGCATAAGCCTTCTGCACACCATCATGCGATAGCGCCAGTTCTTCGAGTTCGCCGATACGCTTCAGATAACTTTCCAGGATTTCCCGGCGAGCCCCAGGGCGGGCGCCGGAGATGGCATCGCAAGCCTGAATGATCGGTGAAAGAATATTATTCATCTCGATTTCGTCGTGGTGAGCGCCAATCGCGTTGCAAACAATGGGATTTTCCTTGTACTTTTCAGCCAGTTTCATACCCAAAATCGCGTGCGAGAGCTCGCTTTCTTCCTCGGCTACTTTTCCGATATCGTGTAGCAAACCGGCACGTTTTGCCAATTTCACCTGCTTAGGATTCAATCCCAGTTCTGCTGCCATCGTCGCGCAAAGATTCGCCGTTTCGATGGAGTGCTTGAGCAAATTCTGACCGTAAGACGAGCGGAAACGCATGCGGCCAACCATTTTCACCAGATAAGGATCCAGACCGTGCAGGTCGAGTTCGATTACGGTGCGTTCACCGATTTCAACGATTTGTTCTTCAAGCTGCTTGCGGGTTTTCGCTACGATCTCCTCGATACGAGCCGGGTGGATACGACCATCCGCTACGAGTTTTTTCAAAGCCAGACGCGCAATTTCCCGGCGAATCGGGTCAAAGCTGGAAATTACAATTGCCTCCGGGGTATCATCTACCACGATTTCCGCACCGGTAGCGGCTTCCAGCGCCCGGATATTCCGGCCTTCGCGCCCGATAATCTGACCTTTCAAATCATCTGATTCTAAGTGGAACACCGAAACGGTATTTTCAATCGTATATTCCGCGCACATCCGCTGGATGGTCTGGATCACGATTTTTTTGGCTTCCTTGTTAGCATTAGCCTTCGCCTGTTCTACCGATTCTTTCACGATTGCCATCGCGTCGGTTTCTGCTTTTGCCTTAATGGCTTCGAGCAGTTGTTCTTTCGCTTCCTGTTCGCTCAGGTTGGCAACTTTTTCCAATTCTTTGATTCTGAGTTCATTGGCAGCCTCCAGCTCTTCGCGCCTTTTGGCTACGATTTTCATCTGCACTTCCAGATTTTCGCGGATTGTAGAGATTTCAGCCTCTTTCGACTCCAGTTCTGATTTCTGAGCTTCCAGCCAATCCACGCGTTCCTGGAATTTTTCCTGTTTTTGCTTCAATTCACTTTCCAGCGCTTTGACTTCGATCTCACGTTCCTTTACTTCCAACTGATGCGCCGCTTTTTCCTTGTCAAATTCGGAGCGCATTTTGTTGAATTTCTCCTTTGCTTCCTGTATTTTCTGCTGCTTGATGCGTTCGTGGTGGCTTTCCGCCTGCCCTGTGATCTTCTCCGCTTTCGTTTCTGCCTCATCCACGATACGCTTGGCCGTAAGTCGCGCTTCTTTTATCTGCATGTCCGCTTTGGCGTTCATTTCCTCGACCTTCTTCATGCCGGCTTTCTTCAGGATCGCCTGTACCACAAAGTATCCGATTACAGCTCCGACCAACAAACCTATTGCAAGTCCAATGCCTATTTCCATACTACATTTGTTTTAAATAATGAATTTGGTTAATGGTTATTTGCTATTTATAACTAAAAGATTATCAATAACAAACAACAGTTAACTGCAAAACTTTAGAGTAGCTTGTCGAGGAGTGCATCCAATTGAGAGAGCTTATCGGAGAGTGCAATATCGGGGTTTTCTACCTGTACAGATTGCTGCAAGGTAGCCTTGTGCAAGTCAACGGCATACGTGAGTACCGTCATCGAAAGACAGTCTTGTTTGTCTTTATTCGTATAGGTCAACTGAAAACGGTTGATTTTCTCGTTGACTTCTTTTACGATCTTGCGAATGACCGGTTCATCCTCTGCTTTGATTTTCAAGGGATAAGGTCTTCCTGCAATCAAAACCGTTATGCTTTTCGTATCTTGCCCGTCCATACACACTACTCTAGTTGCGGTGCAACCAATCAATACATTTGTCAATTTCCACAATGTACTGATCTATAAGCTGCTTCAAATGTTTGGAATGCTCCGTCTCCTCATCTGCCTGCTGCTCCAATGCGCTTTGCGCGTTTTCCAGTTTATCTTTCAAGGCGCTCACCGTCGCCTCCTGTTTTTCCATATTGGCTTTAAGGTGCTGATTTTCACTCAGCAAAGCGGTATTTTCGCGATGCAGCCTTTCGAGCTTGAGCGCTAATTGCCGCACCTTTATTTCAATATTCTCGATTTGTTCGGTTAAGTTCATGGTTCGAAAGTCGAAAGTTCAAAGTTTCGGGTTCAAAGTTCAACACTATCAAGCATTTGAACATTGAACTTTAAACTTTTCTAACGTCTGATCGTCGCGCCTAGTTTTGTTTCGTACTCTTTGATGAGTTGTTCCATCACTTTGTCCACTTCCTTATCCTGCAAGGTTTTCGTCGGATCTTCAAACGTGAAACTCACTGCGTAAGAGCGTTTTCCGGCGCCAAGCTGTTCGGGATTTTCATAAACATCGAACAGATTGACGTCTTTTATCGTGTTTTTGCCAACTTTTCTGGCAATTGACGCAATATCCGCAAATTTTATTGAATTTTCAATAACTAATGCCAAATCTCTTCGCACGGTCGGAAACTTGTTCAGTTCCGTGAAGGAAATGCTGTGTTTTGCAAAGACTTTCAATAAGTTATCCCAATTCAAATCCGCATAGTACACGCTGCCGCGAATCTCCATTTGCTTGGACAATTTTGGAGACACCTTGCCCAGTTCTGCCAGCACTTGCTCGCCGCGGTGGTAGCGGATGCCGTAGCCGAATGTCTCGTCCACGAAAGCAGTTTCCTGATAATTGGCGGCGCCCAGGCGCTTCAGGATATTTTGCACAAATGCCTTGAGTGTGTAGAAATTGGCCTCTTTTTCTTCCTGCAATAACCAGCTCTCCGGGTGGCGCTCACCGATCAGGAACAGCGACAGATGCCTTTGTTCCTTATATTTCTCGCCCGTTTTGCGATAAGTCCTGCCGAATTCGTATAATTTCAAACTCAATTGCTGCCGATTCTGATTGCGCACAATCGCTTCCAGCCCGCTGAACAGCATCGTCGGACGCATGATATCCTGAGTCGGATTAGAAGTATTATTAATGTAAACCAGCTCTTCCTCAGGAATACCGGTTAACATTTCTTTATAATAACGCGATTCGGTGATCGACATCGCCATCATCTCATTGAAGCCATTGGCGGTGAGATAATCACCGATCATGTTGCGCACCACATTGGGATCGGGCTGCGGCGCCGAAGCTGCCGTAATTTGCACCTTTTCGGGAATGGGCACATTATTGAAACCATAAATCCGCAGGATTTCCTCGATTATATCGGCTGGCCGAGTCACGTCGGCTTTGTTCGTCGGCACGGCTACGGTGAATGTTTCCGCATCTTCTGTCAAAATGTCCATCTCCAGGGCCGCCAGGATTTCCTTGACTTTGGTCTTGGGAATGTCGGTTCCGATCAGGCGATTTACATGTGCGTAAGTGACTTCTATCTGCTTTTCCTCGATCGGATTCGGATATAAATCCACAATTTCAGAGGCAATTTCGCCACCGGCAATTTCCTGGATCATTAGCGCCGCGCGCTTCAAGGCGTACACCGTGATGTTCGGGTCGCTGCCTTTTTCAAATACCTTCGCTGCTTCTGAATTGAAGAGGCTGTGCCGCGTCTTGCTTCGGCGAATCCACTTCGGGTGGAAATGCGCTGCTTCCAGGAAAATATTCCTGGTTTTATCTTTTACGCCAGACTTGACCCCGCCGAAAACACCACCAATACACATCGGATTTGACGCGCCATCGCAGATCATCAAATCTTCGTCGCTGAGGCTACGTTCTATTTCATCCAGTGTGGTGAATTTTGTACCTGCGGGCAAAGTCTTGACAATCACCTTTTTACCGGTAATTTCATCCCAGTCGAAAGCGTGGAGCGGCTGCCCCAGTTCGTGTAATACAAAGTTGGTAATATCTACAATGTTATAAATCGGGCGCACGCCAATGAGTTTCAGGCGATTTTTTAGCCAATCGGGCGATTCTCCGACGGTTACGCCTTTGATACTTACGCCGGAATAGCGCGGACAAGCTTCATCATTTTCAACGACTACATCCAGTTTTAAATCGTGGTTATCGACCTTGAAAGCCTCTACCGAAGGTAGTTTTACCTTGCCCTCATGGTTGTAATTGATTTTCAGCGCGGCAGCCAGATCTTTGGCAACGCCTACGTGGTTGGTCGCGTCCGAGCGGTTGGGCGTCAAGCCGATTTCATAAATGGTATCGGTTTCGATCTTGAAATAATCTTTGGCCAAGGTTCCGATCTGCACATCTTCCGGCAGCACCATGATACCTGCGTGGCTTTCGCCCAAGCCCAGTTCGTCCTCCGCGCAGATCATACCTTGCGATAGTTCGCCACGAATCTTGGTTTCCTTTAATGTCAAAGGTTCTTCGCTACCCGTTGGGTAGAGCGTGGTTCCGACCGTTGCTACCAGCACTTTCTGACCGGCGGCAACATTTGGCGCGCCGCACACGATGGAAAGCAGTTCGCCGTTGCCGATATTTACTTTGGTGAGCGAGAGTTTATCCGCGTTCGGGTGCTTGCCGCATTCCACCACATGCCCGACCACCACGCCTTCCATGCCACCTTTCACGCTTTCCACCTGCTCCATGCCTTCGAGCTCCAGCCCAATATCGGTGAGGATTTCGCCCAGTTGTTCCGGGCTCACTTTTATATCAAGATACTGCTTCAGCCAGTTTAATGAAACCTTCATCTATTTTGCTATTTCGTTGTCCAACGATGTAAAACCAAATTAAGTTCGGTTTTGCGTTTTTCGATTGGCAAAGATAAGGAATTTGTGGGATGGTGGTAATGGAATGCTAGATGTTCGCAAAGAGAAATAACTATAACTTTTTTAAAATTTCCAGAAACTCATTCGCTTTAATGGGAATAACGACTGGAAAGGCTATTTGCTTCAGAATATTGAAATGTTTATCGTTTGTAACGAGATAATCTGCTCCAGCAATTATAGCACAATCAACAAATTTATTGTCGTCTGGATCTTCTGTTATAAGATTCCAATTGAAATAGGGCGTGGTTAAATGAATAGACCGGAGATTTAATAGTTCATGTAGCATCAACGAAGTGCGCTCGTACCCAAGCTTTTCGGCGAAAATTTCTTCGTACTCGGTGAGAATTTCATTGGATAAAAATAACTCAAATGCATTGGCTCGCAACGATTTATAAATTAGATGATAGGGCGATTTTGTTGGAATGGAAACCAGGAAAACATTGGTATCCAAAACTATTTTCAACCTATTACTGCTCATCGTTCAACCAGGCTTCCATGGTTTCGGCTGTCCAGTTATTTTTTTCCCAGGCTTCGTCTGCCATTTTTTGCAAGCGTTCGGCAAAATATTGCCCTAGTAATTCTTTGATTTCGAGCAGTTCTTCTTCAGTTGGCTCGAATGAATAGATCTTCAACAATTCTCTTTGAAGCGCGGTCAATTTGGTAGGAGATGCAGAGGCACTCATGGATTTTTATTTTTGTAACAAATCGAGTAGCTAAAATAGTTCATTTT
>CAZGAU010000020.1:0-48776 GCA_964523725.1 uncultured Saprospiraceae bacterium | reverse complement strand
TTAAAAAAACCGGGCGAGATATGATATTATGGAACGGTACCTGCATGGTGCACGAAATATTTTCAGCGGAAAAAATTACCAAATTACGCACCCGTCACCCGGAAGCGAAATTCATCGCTCACCCCGAATGCGAAGCGCATATCCTGGAAGAGGCTGATTTTATTGGCTCTACGACGGGTTTGCTCAAGTACACGATCAATAACGATGCTCAGGAATTTATCGTTGCCACCGAAGCAGGTATCCTGCACCAGATGCAAAAAGCATCTCCGCATAAAACCTTTATTCCGGCTCCACCCAATAACACCTGTGCATGTAATGAATGCCCGCATATGAAGCGCAATACGATGGAAAAATTGTACATGTGTATGAAATATGAGTTGCCTGAAGTTATACTGCCTGATTGGGTGATCGAACAGGGGCTGCCCAGTATAGAACGGATGCTGGAGGTTTCAGCAAAAGCGGGACTAAATAAAGACTAAATAAGGATATAATGTGGCGCGTTTCTAAAATGTGCCACATGCTATTATGTCACAATATCATAAATCAACAACCGAAATCTTTAACTGCGCTGTAAAATACCCTCCTCCCTGCTGCGTGTAAAGCTCATAATCAGTGCCATAAAGAATCTTTAATCTTTGACGAAGGTTATGAATACCGCCTCCCTTTTTATTTGCACTCGCTTTCTCCTCATGCACGCGGTTTTGCACTCTAAAAAATAAATGTTTATTATTTACTTGTAAATAAATATTCACTTCATTACACATCTGCATCTTGTCAACACCGTGTTTGAAAATATTTTCCACCAGCGGAATCAGCAGCATTGGCGGTATAAGTATATTTTCATGCTCTAATTCTTCCTGGAACTCCAGTTGCAACGGATTCACCATTCGCATGGCTTCCAGGTCGATATAATTACGTAAAAAATTAATTTCTTTGTTTAGCTTTACTTTCTCTTTTGGAGCTTCATCCACAAAATATCGCATGATATCGGATAATTTGGCGATCACCTGCGGCGTTTTTTCATTATGTGTGTAGGCTAAATAATATAAATTATTAAGCGTATTAAATAAAAAATGCGGTTGCACCTGTGATTTGAGCAATGCAAGCTCGGCGTCGGTCTGTCTGCGCTTCAGTTCTTCCTGCTTCTTTAAAAGCTTGGCGTAATCGGCGGTGATATACACCAAACCACCAAAGCCAAAAGCGATCATATTGGTCATGCTCACCAATGCGATTTGTCCCGTGCTAAAGTTGTAAAATGTTTCATGAATAGGAAAAAGGACTAAATATTCCAGATATGATCTTATTATGCAAATTAGTATTAAAAACAAAACAGTATATAATAAATAGCGCCCTGGCTTGCCATCTTTAAATAATTTCGGTAACAACCATAAATAATTAGTATAAGTAGCAAGTAAATAAAAAGTAAATGCAATGGTCGCTTTTGCAAACGGGAAAAAAATCTCATCCCATTTATGAATAGAATATAAAATCAGCAGGGCATAAAAGGTCACCCAAACTGCGGCGTGTATCCACCAGGCTTTGGGTTGCTTTTTCAGGAAGATATTTTGTGTTTGATACAATTTTATTTCATTGGGCATTTAAAATAATAAAACGCTAAATTACTTACAACTTGTAAAATTGGAAATTTATCAGATTAAAAGATTTGCTTTTCGATAGATGCTTTAATTTTTTCGATACTTTATATTCATAAAAAAGCATCTAAAAAAATAGGCGAATCACCGAAAATTTAAGCGAAAACTAAATAAGCGCTGCATATTTGTAGCAAATTTTATTACAAACAAAAAATAAGATTATGAAAACATTCACCCGAATTTTCTTTGTAATGATTTTGGCTATTGGCATAACAACGTCGCTCGCCGCTCAGAAAAAAAGTAAGGATAAAGAGGCTGTTGAAAAAGCCTTGCTGAATTACCTGGAAGGCGGCACCAATGGCGAATCTGCGCGTGTGGTGGCAGCGTTTCATCCCTCGGCGTCCATGAAGTATGTGGACAATAAAACCGGCGAATTTAAAGATGTTCCCATCGCTGATTTTCTGGAAAGAGTCAAGCAAAACGACGGCAAGAAGTTAGACCGAACTCATAAAATTGTTCACCTCGATATTTATGGAACCGCAGCACATGCCAAGCTGGAAATAGATGGCGGAACCTACATTTTTCATGATTATATGAACTTGCTGAAAATTGACGGCGAGTGGAAAGTCGTCAGCAAGATATTTTATCGGGAAGATAAATCAGATAAATAACATTTTGCACATTTTATAAATTCAGAAAGTCATGAAGCAAATTATTATATTGTTATTATTTGTCTCCTTTGGTTATTTAAAAACATTACAAGCACAGGAAATTGCTATTGAAAAATCAATCTGGACAGTGGATTATATTAAAGTTCAGGATGGACAGCTTGCCGATTTAGTACAGTTTTATGAATTAAACTGGAAAGGCGCTCGCAAGCTCGCCCGGAAGGCAAAATATGTCGAAGATTATCAGTGGTTTGTACTCCCTGAAAACACTGATTATCAGGTTGTTTTGATGACCAAATACAAAGATCAGACTCAATTCGATAAACGGGAGGAAAACTTTCAGAAGATTTTTGTAAAGCATCAAGTCCAGTTGATTAATGGCAAATCTAGCCGCGACATGAGCAAGATTGTCAAATCAGAAGAGTTTTATGAGCCAAAATTAAAATAATTGAACCTAATGCTGATAGGGGTTTGGGGCGTGGTTCCTGGTAGTCGCGCCCTTATTCTTTTGCTAATTCAGTAAAACCGGACAACTTTTTTAGTCCATCATAATAGCCCAGTTCCAATTGTTTTTGGATAGCATCCTGTGAGAAATTCATTGGCGAAGGCAGCAAGCGGGAAGGGCGAATATAAATCAGTCGATCAGCAAACTGCCGATGCCACTTCCATTGCTGCGGCGAAAAACGAGAGGCTTCGGCGACATCTATGGCTATGACATAATTTAGCTCCGCACGGTCGAAAGCCATTTTGGTAGGTAAAATGCTGTAAATGCCACCATCAATGTATTCATATTCACCAATTTGATGCGGCTGAAATACTGGAAAACTGGCGCTGGCTATGATATATTCGATGAGTAAACCTTCGGGGACGGCTTCAGGATAAAGCTCCTGACCCTGCTTTGTGGAACGGTTATAAACAACCAAGCCAAAATCGATGGGCGATTGCCGGATGATGTGTTCGTCCAAATGCTCGCGCAGGAGTTGTTTCAAACCATCCACCCGGATACCGCGGTGTTGCCACCAGTCGCGCAGAAGCGTAGTATAAAAAGGATCTTTCTCGTTGGAAATGGCATTGAAGACCTGATGCGGCTGTACATTTTGCCAGAGATCCAAAGCTTGATCCCAATTTCTCTGGGCAATTAGTGCGGCATTGATCGCGCCGATGGAGGCGCCGGTGACTACCTGTAGCTGGTCATCCAAACCCAACTCATGCATGGCCTGCCAAACGCCCATTTGGTAGGCGCCACGCGTACCTCCGCCCGACATTACCAGGCCGATTTTTCCTTTTGACGGCATTTTTAGAATATTGTTATAAAAGAGTAATGCCTTTGGGCGCATTTGGTTTAAAAAAATAGCGCTTAGAACCGAATTTTCGTTCTAAGCGCCTGGTGTGCAAATCTGGCTTGTAAATTATTTCAACAAGAAGCGTTTCAATCGTTTATGAGAATGTTTTCCTGCCCGGTTTTAAAAAAGAGGCGTTGATGTAAGTTTCAACGCCCATTTTATGAAAAACCCCTATCAACAGGATTAGCGTAAACTAAAATTAGAATATACGATCACTTTTCTCGAAGTGTAAAACCCTGGCAGACTCCGGCTCCCGTTTTTGCATAACTAAAAGTTTTTTGGGTGGAACCGGATGTCAGGGTTTTTGAAATAACCACCTTCCTTCCAAAATTGGGTTGGTTATTCGCTCGTTTTGTGTTCTGCCTTTGCAGAGGGTTGGTTTTTGTGTTTTTGTTTCGGGATCAGCTAAAAGCGTAGTTCTTACTATCTAATCAAGTGTGTAACCACAGTTCCGATGAAATACATGAACGGAAAAAAGCCTATGCAGGCGGCGGCGACCAGTATTTGTTGAACTTTATCATGAGTTTTTTCAGAAACTTCTATTGTTCGTTCGGTGATCGCAACTTCGTACTTTTTGATTTGGGCGGTAGTCATGTGTTAGGTGTTTTAAGTGATTTTTTCCTGTTGACAATACAAAGATGAGGGTAAAAAACGCGAACTGCCTCTACTATTGTCTTATTGTGGAGGAACAATGTCTAATCCGGAAATTTAAAAGAGGACTATTGTCTGATTGAGGTTGAAATTAATTACAAATCAATTGATTATCAGTAGATAGTGTGTCTAGTAGTTTTTCCGCATTTCACCTGGCAGTTTCCCAAATTCTTCGGCAAAAGTTTTGGAGAAATATTTCGGATCGCGGAAACCGACTTCGTAGGCGACCTGTGAGATATTCAGATCGGAATTGTGAAGCAGTTGTTTGGCTTTGTGCAAACGAATGGTTCGAATGTAATGAGAGGTGGAGCGACCGGTCAGGGCTTTGATCTTGTTGTGCAATTGCGCACGGCTCAGATTTACGGCCCGGCAAAGTTGCATAATACCAAAATCTTCGTCGTCGATGTTGTTTTCCACGGCTTTTCTGACTTTCAGGATGAACTCGTCTTCCTGCTGCGCGGCACCATCTGCCAAGATATCCAAAGAACTGTAGCGCTCCTGAAGCGTTCGTCTTAATTCAAGCAATTTTTCCAGCCAAACGATGAGCTCCTGTTTGTTGAAAGGTTTGGCTAGATAGGCATCAGCGCCTCTTTTCAAGCCCCGGATGCGCGAATCGTCATCGGTTTTTGCGGTAAGCAGAATAATGGGAATGTGGCTGGTACGCTCGTCGTTTTTGAGGGTTTCGCAGAGTTCAAACCCGTCTTTCACGGGCATCATTACATCACTGATGATAATATCCGGCACCGTTTCAATGGCTCTGGTAATGCCAGCCTGACCATCGGTGGCAATATCCAGGTGATAAAGCCCTTCCAGGCAAGCGAGCAGGTATTGAATGACATCGGGATTATCTTCTACGATCAGCAAAGATGGCAGCTCTTTGTCGGTAGCTTCCAGGTGCGAAATCACTTCCGCTTTTTCGGGAGAATGGGGCACCATACTGGTTAGTTCTACTTTGGAAACCGCATCCAGTTTGGCTTCCTGCCGAATGGGTAAACGGAGGTAAAACGTACTACCCTTGCCGGGAATGCTATCCGCCCGAATATCGCCCTCCATGAGTTTGACGAGTTCTTTGGTGAGCGCCAGTCCAATGCCGGTACCTTCACCCGGGCGCGTGGTGGAATCATCGACCTGATAAAACCGCTCAAAAATACTGGGTAATTTTTCTACGGGAATGCCAATACCTGTATCTTTGACGCGAACTTCCAAGTGGGAATCGGAGCCTTGCCCGGCGCGACTGACTTGTAAATACACATTGCCGCCTTCGGGCGTATATTTGATCGCATTGGAGAGCAGGTTGGAAATAATGCGCAGGAATTTATCGGGATCGTAATCCATCAAAAGCTCGTGCTCATCTGCCAGAAAATGCAGCTGCAAATCTTTGCTTTCAGCCAGTGAGTGAAACGATTCGGTGATATAACTCAAATACTGAATGACATCGCCCTGCACCATGTGCAGTTCCAGTTTGCCGGCTTCGAGCTTGCGCAGATCGAGAATCTGGTTGACCAGATTGAGGAGGCTGTCGCTGTTGCGAATGATCATTCTCAAGCCTTTTTCCGACCATTGCTCAGGGTTTTCGCGCATTTGGCTGGCCATACCACTGATGATGGTCAGCGGCGTGCGCAGTTCGTGGGCTATATTTGTGAAAAAGCGTGATTTCATTTCATCCAACTCTTGAAGATGCTGGTTTTTCTCGCTCAGTTCATCGGCGCGTTTCGCCTGACGAAGCACTTCGATATCCTTTAAAGCTTTTTTGATGGTGGCTTCCAGGTCTTCAAAATCAATAGGCTTGGTAATAAAGTCGTAGGCGCCGAGGTTCATGGCTTTGCGGATATTGTGCATGTCACCGTAGGCAGAAACCATGATCACCTTCAGTTGGGGGGCAAGTTCATAAAGCTTTTCGATAAAGGCAAAACCGTCCATTTGGGGCATGTTGATGTCACTCAGAACCATGTCAATATTCTGATTCCGGGTCAGTATCTCCAAGGCCTCCATTCCACTTTGCGCAAATACAAAATCAAACTGATTGTTTCTGATTTGCTTACGAAACCGCTGCAAAACCAAACGTTCTACCTGGGATTCATCATCAACGACTAAAATTTTTACCGCCATTATTTAGCATTTGCCATTATTCATATGCTGTTCGTTAGTCTTCCACTTTGCAAAAGAACCCTTAATTCAGAATTTTTGTTTTTAAATCCTCAAAATCAATAGGTTTGGTCAAATAACCATTCGCGCCGTATTGGGTAGCCTGCTGCCGGAAATTGTCATCGCCATAAGCGGTGAGCATAAAGACTTTTTGATCCGGATATTTTTCTCGGATAATGCGCAATAGCTCCAATCCATTCATTTCCGGCATATTGATATCCGATAGAATCAACGCCAAATCCGCATCCTGCCTTTGTTCCAGGTAGATTAACGCTTCGGCAGCAGAGAGGGCGAAGGAAAATTCCACCTGCCCGCTGCGGCGCTCTTTTCGGAAACGCTGTTCGAATAAACGCTGGATGTCTTTTTCATCGTCTACTACCAGAATTTTCATCTTGTTTATATTTTTTGGGTAATGCAATCATAAATTCAGTGAATTCGCCGGGTTTGCTCTGTACACTCAATCGCCCCTGGTGGTGCTGCACTACAATTTCATGGCTTATGGCGAGCCCCAGACCCGTATTGCCGGTACCTGTAGGTTTGGTGGTGAAAAAAGGCGTAAAAATCTGTTCGCGCACCTCATGTGGAATGCCCGGTCCGTTGTCCCGGATACGCACTATGGCTTCGCCGTTTTTTGATTCGGTCATCACGGTTAAAGTCGGGGTGTAATTTTCAATACTTTCCCGTTGCTTTTGAAGCATCGCATCACAGGCATTATTAATGATATTGAGCAAAACCCTACCGATATCCTCCGGAACAATCTCTACCGGACTCAATGAAGCATCATATTCCCGCTCTATATTCAGTTCAAAACCGTTATACTGAGCCCGATATGCCTGATAAGCCCGCTTGATATTCTCTTCCACCAAATCGTTTAGTACTGTTTTTTTGCGTTCGCCCTTGTGGCCGCCGGCATAATCCATCATACTTCGTACAATTTCGTTTACCCGCAGTCCATTTTTCTTGATATCTACAGAATTTTGTTTGAGTTCTTCCGCCAATTCCATGAGCAGTGAAAACTGCGTTGCATCCAATGATTGTTGATTTTCCGTTAGCACTTCTTCCATTTCATCGGCGATTTCATTGGAACCTTCGGCAAAATTAGTAACGAAATTGAGGGGGTTCTTTATTTCATGGGCAATGCCGGCGGTCAGCACACGGAGGCGTTCCACTTCCAAATGTTCCCGTTTTGCCAATTTTTTAGCCTGCTTGCTTTGGTAAAAAAACCAGCTGCCCAAGCCCAGCAGCAGCAGAAAAGCAGCACCAATCAAAACCCAGTAAAGCCGTTGTCGCTCCAGTGCTAATCTTTGTTGTTCTTGTTGTAATTGCAATTCGGTTTGGAGTCTTTCCTGTTCGGCTTGGGCAGCCTCTTTCTCAAGTTGTTCCAGTTTCAGTAATTGTTTTGAAATTAAAGTGTCTCGGCGATTAATCTCGGACAAAGCAGAATCGGCAGCCTCTCCTGCCAGGTAAGCATCTAGCCGGGCTAACGAGGCGGAGTCTTGTTGAACTGTAAATTGTTTTCTTAATACATCAATTCTTTGCTGATCCTCTTTGCTGAGTTGTTGCTGTTGTTGAAGATTTCGCAATTTCTGACGATAAATTTCCATTTCCACTGACTTTCCTCTTTTCTGATATACTTCCGCTAAGTGCGTATACAGATCACTCAATATGTCAATATCTCCTGACTGTTCGGCTTCAAGCCGAACCTTTTCCAGGTTATTTTCGGCTCTTACCAGATGATTTTGGCGCAGGTGGGCTTTACCGATCAGGATTTGAGCTTTGGTAATGCCTTTGGAATAGTCCAGTTTTTCTGCGAGTTTGAGGCCCTCTTCAGCGCGTCGCTGGGACTCTTTGGGCTCCACAATTAGTAAAGTTTCTCCAAGCTGAAGCAGCAAGTCCACTTTCTGGGTGTTTTCCTGCGTATTATTTAGGGTTTCCAATAAATCCTGGGCATTGTCCGACTGTGCGCACAATGAGGGGAGGTAGAACAAGCTGAAAATCAGAACAATAGTTGCCTGTTTCATCCCAAACGACAAGTTGGAAGAAGGTAACAAAATTTTGCCTTTTTGCAAGAAATGCATTGATAGGGCTTTTCAATTACAAAATAGCTAAAAAATAACGAGCTTTTCTGTTTTGAAGAGTGATAATTTCTAAGCTTGGCAAGTATGAAAACAAAAAAATTGCCCGAAAGGGGATAAACTTCCGGGCGTCTGGCTTTCAATGGGATTATAAAGGTGTGCAAACAAAATGAAAAATCGGAATGGTTAAATGGAGTACTTTACAGTGAGCCGGGTAAAAGAGAGCGCCGATCGCTCAGCGCTCCTTTTGTTCACCCGAACTATTGACGATATTAGCGTAAACTGAATTGGATGGGTACGATCACTTTTCTGCTGGTGTAGAAGCCTTCTTTTACTGCGGGCTCCCAATTTGGCATCGCCTTTATGATATTCAAGGCCTGCTCATCCAGATTCGAATTATCGGACTTTACCACCTGGAAATCTGATAAAGAACCATCTGTATTTACAAAGAACTTCACCATTATAGTACCTTCAAAGCAATTGCTTTGGGCTACTTCCGTGTACTTGAGGTTCTTGTCCAAAAACTTATTCATTGCTTTTATCCCACCAGGGAAAGAAGCTTCACGGTTCATTACATTTGCTTTCAATGCATTTGTTGATTTTTCGCTGGTGACCAGGGCAGTAGCTTCCGAAGAAACTGCGATTGGATTGACGGACTGAGCTTGTATTGTAAAAGTTGCAATCATGCAAATAACCAGAGCAAATAATTGGGTTTTCATGGTGTTTAGTTTTTAGATGTGTTGATTTATTTCCTGTTGACAATACAAAGTTGGGGTAAAAATCGTCGGGCTGCCTCCAATATTGTCTTATCATGGCCGACTATTGTTTAACTGCCAAAATTAAGAGTGGACTATTGTTTAGTGAGGAAAGTAAAAATGCTTTTAAATATTTGATAATAAGCGTGTTATGTGTTTTGTGAAAGAAATTGAATTGCAGAAAAAATAAAAAAGGGAGATATTTTTTCAAATACCTCCCTGGAAGGAATAAAATGATTTATTTTTTAACTTTCTTTTTCCTCCGCCAATAGTTCATCCAGATTCAAGTCAGCCACCGAATTGACCACAATATCCGGGCTAAAGGCGTAACGTATCAAATCTTCCCGTTTGGAAACGCCTGAAAGTGTCAGTATAGTCCGATAGCCCATTTGAATGCCGCCTAGAATGTCCGTATCCAATGTATCACCGATCATGGTGGTTTCGGCAGTTTCCAGGCCGAGTTTTTTACGGGCTACACGCATCATCACCGGGCTTGGCTTACCCACAGAAAAAGCTTTGACACCGGTGGCTTCTTCTATCATAGCGATCACGGCCTTAATACCGAGGTTGGTCCAGCCTGTCTTTTTGGGCGATGGGTCGAGGTTGGTAGCGATCAGCTTGGCGCCATCCAGGATCATATCCACCGCATGGTTGACCATTTCCAGGGTAAAATTGCGCCCTTCGCCAACTACCACAAAATCAGGATCTTGTGTAACTAAGGAATAGCCGTTTTCATGCAAACTATTGATCAGGCCGCCTTCGCCTAGCACATAGGCTGTTCCGTGAGGTTTCATTCTCGACAAATACCAGGCGGTAGCAATGGCGCTGGTGAACACATTTTTTTCTTCGGCTTCAATGCCAAGCGCAGCAAGCTTGTTGACTACATCGCGCGGGGTGCGCTGGCTGTTGTTGGTTAGAAATAGAAACGGAATGGCTCGTTTTTGTAATTCGGAAATAAATATATCGGCGCCGGGGATCAAGTTGTTGCCGCCATAAATGACGCCATCCATATCGATCAGAAATCCTTTGGGCATATCAGGTATGAATTTTTGGTGTGCACTAAAAATATTATTTACAAATCGACTTCAGCGCATAAAGTAGCCTCTTTTTATTTAGGAAGATACACATTTTAAAGCAAAATTGTACTTTGATCAAAATTAGAGAATACCTGTGCCAAGCTTTTGATTTTCACCATTTACCGGTTGCCATCGAGTAGTAAATAGGGATTGATAGCAATACCAGCAATATTGGAGCTCCTGCCAGTGCTCCTGCCCAGCCGGGGTATCCATTCCATTTCAGCCAAAGGCTGCCACCCAACACCAGTATGATGATAGTAAAAAGGACTAACCACGCACGGAAATACCGGCTGCCATTTGTGGCGGTGGCGATACCTGTTAGAAAAAAGTAAACCGCAAGCAGGGAGAGAAAGGCATCCATGCCCCAGCAAATCCAGAAAAGCCTATCCATACAAGAGGATTGAAAATTATCCATTAAAAGATTTTACACGATAATCACCTGTGCAAAATCTCGATCCAAGGATTCGAAATTTCATACCGGCAGGTGGGAGCCTGATCTCGTACAACCTGCTGGGCTACAAACTCTAAGACAGGAAGCCGTTCGGACTGTGGCAATCCGGTTGTTTGTTCCCATTGTGCTTCAGTTGGTACAAAAATAATAACAACACAATTGTTGCCACCAAACTCCCAATCGAAGTTAAGGCGGATATTCTCCTTTTGATAGGTAATGGTGCCGCCGCGTCCGTTTTGAGAATATTGTAGTTGTGCTGACATAGGAAGTAAAGTGTTATTCATTTATATCCAGCAATCTTCGGTGATAATTAATTTGTCCCAAATGATAATCCAGGTGCATAGCAAGATGGATCAGAAAATATTCAGTCGTCATCGGATAGCCAAAAACTTCTATCGGATAGGCTTTCTGCAACTGCTTATCGGAGACTTTGCCCAGCGATTGTTCCACGACGGTCATTGTTTCTTCTACCATTCGCAACAATTCCTGGCGGGGCACATTTTTATCCGAGAACTCTCGCTCCCGCTGGCGCACATACCCTGTACTGCCCAGGATCGTACCAATAAAATGATTCAGGTTGCCCACCAGATGCAAGCACAAGTTACCAGCCGAGTTGATAATATTGCCATCCGTTTTCCAAAGATTTTGCTCATGCTGATATTGGCTGACTTCCAGTTTTAATTTTTCCAAATCGCGGCGAAAGAGTACTTGCAACGTTGAGGTTAACATAGGTGTCGTTTTTGCCTGCTAAAGGTAAGAAAAAAGACAAGTTGTAGTATAGAGGGATTTACTTCTGATCCCAGGACTTAAAAACGGCATACTAAAAAGTTAATTTTTTGGCGTTCCTGGAGTGATCTTACCTCGTTATTTTTAATACTTACTTTAATTTCCTGGCAAAAAACTCAATCGTTCTTTGCCATGCTAATTGTGCAGCTTCCCAATTGTAGCGTGGGGTGGTATCATTATGAAATCCATGATTCACATCAGGATAAAGATGCGCGCTGTACTCCTTATTCTGTGTTTGCAGGGCTTCGGCATAAGCAGGCCAACCGGCATTCACTCTTGTATCCAATCCGGCAAAATGAAGCAATAAAGGCGCTTTAATGTTGGGCACATCCGCTGCATCGGGCTGCCCGCCATAAAAAGGAACGGCGGCCATTAGGTCTGGCACCCTAACCGCCATCATATTGGATATCCAGCCACCAAAACAAAAACCGACCACACCTACTTTGCCGTTGCATTCAGGATGAGCTTTGAGGTATTCAAAAGCGGCAATAAAATCCTGAAGCATCTCCTCCCGGTCTCTTTTACTTTGAAGCGCTCTGCCATCATCATCATTGCCGGGGTAGCCACCCAGCGGCGTTAGAGCATCCGGAGCTAAGGATATAAAATTGTCCAGGGCTGCACGTCGCCCCACGTCTTCAATATGCGGATTCAGCCCTCGGTTTTCATGTACAACGATGATACCAGGTAGTTTTTCCGCTGTGCTGACGGGTCTTGAAAGCAAGCCTTTTATTTTACCACCACCTTTGGGAGATTCATAGGTAACGAACTCAGACTTAAGTCTGGAATCATCACTTTTCACCTGGATTTTATGTTTATAATCCGGCATGATATAATTAAGCAGGGCGGGGATCGTTAAACCGCCCACAGCGTAAAGCGACAGTTTATCCATGAATTCCCGTCTGTCAATCCGGTTATGGGCATAATCATCATATAAATCAAAAACTTCTTGTTTAATATCGTCTTTTTTAATTTCTTTCATGATCAGATTGGTTTTCTTTTGAAAAAGCGGCTAAGTGCATGATTCTTCATTAGCTATTATGATGAGAACAATACCATGTCTTAACAAATATAATGGATTGCTTGCTAATTTTGAAAACATGGCCAATAAAAGAACCGGGAAAGTGATCGGGAAGAGAAAAACAATAAATACAAACAATATGAATCATCCTGAATTTTGCTGTGCTAGGGTAGCAATGGTCATTTGCCTCGATTTGCATGCCGTAGGTATGCCTTATAATGCGTACCTACGGCACGCGAAATCCGTGTTTACAATAATTTTCTACCCACATTTTGCCCCTAACGGGGCATTTTTAAAATTCGGGATGACTCATGTTTGTAGCCCACAAAAGTATAAGTTTGAACTCCTTACCAATATTGAATGTACATAAGATCGGCTTGGAATTATCATTTAATTGAACACTCTGTATTCATTAGGTGAACACCCTACGCGTTGTTTAAATAACCGGCTGAAGTGCTGCGGGTATTTGAATCCCAATTCATAAGCAATTTCACTAATGGATTTGGTAGTGTCAAAAACCTTTTCTTTAGCCACCTCAATCACTTTGGATTGTATGTATTCCTGTGCTGTTTTTCCTGTTTCTTTTTTTATCAGGTCACCAAAATAGTTGGGCGATAAATTTAATTCACCGGCACACCAGGCTACGGTAGGCAACCCAATTGTTTGTGGTTTGTCGGTTTGAAAATACTCGTTCAACAAATGCTCAAACCGTTCTAAAATTCCTTTGTGGACATTATCACGAGTGATAAACTGGCGGTCGTAAAAACGGACGCAATAGTTCAGAAATAGTTCAATGTTAGAAACGATAAGGCTTTTGCTGTGTTTGTCTATCCCTTGTGAAAGTTCGTAACGGATCTTGTCGAAGCAATCCAACACGATTTGCCGCTCACGCTGTGATATATGAAGGGCTTCGCGTAACTCATAGGAAAAAAAAGAATGCTTATCCATAGCGTTCCCCAAGTTGGTTCCCAAAAGTAGGTCTGGATGAAATAACAACGCATAACCGGCTGGTTTGTAATTTGAGGGGATGTGTGCAATGTTTATGACCTGCCCAGGCGCAATAAACACTAGCGTCCCATCCTGATAATCGTAATTCTGACGGCCATACTTCAAAACGCAATTCTCCCCTTGTTTGAGAAAAACGGCATAAAAGTTGTAGCGGACTGCCTCCGTCTTTTTCCTGGCCAACCAATTACCTTCTGAAAGGTCCACCACGGAGACTAGTGGATGCAATGCGGACAGACCAATTCCGGCACAATAATCATTAACCATTACCAAATCCTTTATTTCACTCATGCCAAATTATATTTCATCAAAAATAACGATACATTCAGAAATACCTTTCATCTATTTAGTACAATCCGTAAAAATGGTATGCAAAACCGTAAAATGGGTAAGTGCATTCATTTTAATGCTTTATATCTTTGGGAATGTATAGTTTATAGTTAGGACAAAACATATTAAGTGTTCTTAAATCGTGTGAAAAGCTTTTATTTATGCCTACCACCCAGCAAATTGTATAACATATTAAAAATAATTAAAATGAAAATATCAATTCTTGGACTTTTTTTAATCATCATGAGTGCGCAATGGTCCTTCGCACAAAATTCTAAAGCTGAGCAGGAAATTATCAATCTCTCCAAAGAAAAGTGGCAGTGGATGGCAGACAAAAATGTGGATAAGCTAGAGCCACTCTTCCACGACGAGTCAAAATTTGTCCACATGAGTGGAACCTGGAAAAAGGACGAAGAACTCGAAATCATTAAAAGCGGTAGCATTTGGTATAAGCAAGCGGATGTACACGATGTAGCGGTGGAAATTGTTGATAAGACTGCCATCGTTTGGAACCGTATCACGCTGCTGGCACATGTTAGAGGAAATGATGTGTCGAATGAATTTACGGTGACCGAAGTTTATAAAAAACAAAAGAAGAATTGGAAATTATTAGCCCTGACGTTTAGCAGTGTGCGGGACACCCATGAGATTAAACATTAGTAGGATTCAATCCTAAAAGCAGTTAAAAGTATTGATATGAAAAAGATAATGCTCGGACTATTACTTGTCTTCATGAGTGCGCAATGGTCTTTCGCACAAAAAATTGATATTGAACAGGAAATCATTGATCTCTCCAAAGAAAAATGGCAATGGATGGCGGATAAAAATGCGGACACCCTTGCGACGCTTTTCCATGACCAGTCTGTCTTTGTACACATGGGCGGAAGTTGGGGGAAAGAGCGGGAAATCAATATCATCCGAAGTGGAGGAATTCACTATAAAAAAGCGGACATCCACGAGGTCTCGGTAGAGATTATAGGAAATACAGCTATTCTTTTAAATAGGATTACGCTGTTGGCAGTAGTTGGCGGTAATGAGGTCACTAACCCGTTTATGGTTACGGAAGTATATATCAAAGAGAAGGATAAATGGACATTGGGCTCACTTTCGTTTACAAAATTAAACACGCCATAGAGACAACTGAGATTGATAATAGCAGACATATATAAAAAATAATAAAAATAGTTAGTATGACGCACCTGCTGTTGGCATTTTTTCTGTTGATTTCAGCTTGTTCTTCTTCTCCAATGAAGGGTAAGAATGCTGGCATGGATGCTAGTGTAGAGCCCGACAACGTATTGATCGTGTATTTATCACGCACCAGCAATACTAAAGTCGTCGCAGAGATGATCCACGGAGAAGTGGGTGGCAGGCTGGTATCACTTGAACTTCAGAATCCTTATCCCGAAGATTATAAAGCCATTGTCGACCAGGTTGCCCACGAAAATGAAACCGGTTATTTGCCACCATTGAAAACCAAGATCGACAGCATTGAAAAATACGATGTCATATTTGTAGGCTTTCCGACCTGGGGAATGCAATTGCCGCCTCCAATGAAAAGTTTTTTGCATCAATATGATTTAAGTGGTAAAACGATAGTTCCTTTCAATACCAATGCAGGTTATGGAGTGGGAAGTAGTTTCCAAACGGTAAGGGAACTCTGCCCAAGCAGTACAATTTTAGAAGGTTTTTCTACCAAAGGCGGCGTGGAAAGAGATGGCATCTATCTTGCCATTAAAGGAGAACGGGCGAAAGAAGTAGAAAACAAGGTGACGGAGTGGTTAAAGGAGGTTGGTATCCTTTAGGTAGTCCATTTGGTAACCTTGTTTGATTTTCGTAAGTTTCTGCTTGATTTTTATATTTTTTTTGTAACATACCTTAGTCTTAGACTTTAAAAGCATCTAATTTCCTTCACATATCTATCTAAACGTTATGGCAGTTTTCAATTTGAATATCAACGGAAAAAAACAGCAAGTAGATGTGGACCCTGCTACCCCTATGCTTTGGGTGCTCCGGGATCACCTTAATCTTGTCGGCACCAAATATGGCTGCGGCATTGCCCAATGCGGCGCTTGCACCATTCACCTCGGCGACGTGGCAATGCGCTCCTGTATGCTGCCCGTTTCTCAGGTTGGAAATCAAGCGATTACCACCATCGAAGGACTCTCCGAAAACGGCGATCATCCAGTGCAGAAAGCTTGGCTGGAACACGATGTACCGCAATGTGGCTATTGTCAATCTGGACAGATCATGAACGCTGCGGCATTACTGAAAGCAAATCCGACGCCCGCCGATGAAGCCATCGAAGCGGCTATGAACGGCAATATCTGTCGCTGTGGCACTTATACGCGCATTAAGGCAGCTATTAAAAGCGCTGCTGCAAATGGTTGAGTTTGGAAATTAAAAAATTTCCTAAATTTCTCTATTTCAAATCTTGAAAAATGACTCTCGTCAAAACAACATACGGCAGGCGTTCTTTTTTAAAAACTACAGCCCTTGCAGGAGGTGGTCTGATGCTCGGCTTCAGCTGGTTGGCTTCCTGCACGTCCAAACCGGAAGCATTGCTGACCATGCCGGAGGAGTGGTTCGACATCAACGGCTTTTTGAAAATTGGTGAAAACGGCGTCGTCACCATCTTTTCACCAAATCCGGAAGGCGGGCAGAATGTGAAGACTTCCATGCCCATGATTGTGGCGGAAGAACTTGATGTGGACTGGAAAAACGTCATCGTGGAGCAGGCTCCGTTGAATACAGCATTATATACCCACCAATTTATCGGCGGTAGCCAGGCTATTCGACAGGGTTGGCAGAGTCTGAGGATGGCGGGTGCTTCGGCAAGATATATGCTCCGGAAAGCTGCTGCACAGGCGTGGGAGGTACCCGTAGAAGAAATAACGACAGAGGCAGGCGTTTTGCATCATAAAAACAGCGGAAAAAAAGCAGGCTATGGCGAAATGGCTTCCGCAGCTGCCAATATCGCCGTACCGGAAGAAGTGCAGCTAAAAGATATTAAAGAATTCAACATCATCGGCACTTCCCGCAAAAATGTGGATGGTAAAAAAATTGTAACCGGGCAACCTTTATTCGGAATAGACCAGCATCGGGAAGGGATGCTAATTGCCATGATTGCCCATCCTCCGGCCTTTGGAATGAAATTAAAATCGGTGGACGACTCGGCTGCCAAAGCTATGCCGGGCATTCGGGATGTGTTTACGATTAAGGTTCTTCAGGATGATTTTGAAAGACAACATTTTGATACGTGTACTTTTCTTGAGGTAGTAGCCATTGTGGGTAATTCTACCTGGGAAGTCATGAACGCCAAGAAAGCTCTAAACGTACAATGGGAGCCTTTTGAAGCCTATACAGAGGAAAAGGTCTTCTATGGTGGATCAAAACAAACGCTTACCATTCCTGCCGGATTGGAGGGTACAACTGGTCACGTGGCAAAAATGACTGAAATAGCCTCCCAACCAGGAAGAGTAGTTCGCAAAGATGGCAACCCCGAAGCGGCTTTCAAGAATGCAACAACGATCATCGAACGAACCTATACCGCTCCATTTCTCGCTCATAATTGCATGGAGCCAATGAATTTCTTTGCAGATGTGAAGAATGGGAAAGCGGAACTTGCCGGACCACTTCAAAAAGCAGAACTAACGGAACAGTCCTTATCGGCTCGACTTGGAATACCCGTGGAGCATATAGATATCCAATTGACCCGGCTCGGAGGAGGATATGGACGGCGCTCCTATGCGCATTGGGCTTTGGAGGCAGCACTCATTTCCCAAAAAATGAATGCCCCGGTTAAGCTCATCTACACGCGTGAAGATGATATGACGTCCGGCATTTATCGCCCCATGTACCATGCCACCTATCGTGCCGCTCTTGATGAGAATAATAATCTTATCGCTTTTCATGTAAAGGCTGGGGGGATTCCAGAAAGCCCACTATATCCGGACCGGTTCCCGGCGGGGGCAGTGGACAATTATCTCGCTGAAGATTGGTCTGTTGAATCCAACATTACGATTGGCTCATTTAGAGCACCTCGTTCTAATTTCATCGCAGCCGCCGAACAATCGTTCCTCGATGAAGTAGCAGAAGCCGCTGGTAAAGACCCGATCAAGTTTCGGCTGGAACTGCTGGAACGTGCCAAAACAAATCCGGTTGGTGAAGAAAATGATTACGATCCTGCCCGATTCGCAGGTGTGCTGGAACTGGTTCGAGAAAAATCGGGCTGGGGACAGGAGCGGCCTAACGTACACCGGGGTGTTTCCGCTTATTTTTGCCACAATTCCTACGCAGCGCAGGTAGTCGATATGGTTTTGGACAATGGCAAGCCCGCTGTACAAAGAGTCTATTGTGCCGTTGATTGCGGTATTGTAGTCAATCCGGATGCTGCTACTAACCTTGCGGAAGGCGCAATTGTGGACGGCATCGGCTGCGCTCTTTATGGCGCTATGACCTTCAAAGCCGGTGTGCCGGGAAAAAGTAATTTTGACACCTATCGCATGATTCGCATGGGTGAGGGCCCCAAATCTATTGATGTACATTTTGTGAAAAATGACATAGCCCCTACAGGCATGGGCGAACCGACATTCCCTCCGGTTTTTGGAGCACTTGCCAATGCCTTGTATCAGGCGACAGGTAAGCGTTATTACCATCAGCCTTTTCTTGAAAATAAACAGGTGTTGGGCTAGTTTTTCTAATTTTTGAAATCCAAAAGTTAACGATATGACACTCGTAAAAACCTCCTACAATAGACGCTCTTTTTTGAAAACCAGTGTAGTAGCAGGCGGCGGCTTGGTGCTTGGATTTAGCTGGCTGGCTGGCTGTAAACCTTCCCAAGAAGAAATGCTAGAAATGCCGGAGGAATGGTTCGACATCAACGCTTTCTTGAAGATTGGTGACAATGGTGTAGTCACGATCATGGCGCCTAATCCGGAATTCGGACAAAACGTAATCACTTCTATGCCCATGATCGTAGCCGAAGAATTGGATGTAGACTGGAAAAATGTGATCGTAGAGCAGGCTCCGTTTAATGCTGAAAAATATGGTCGCCAGTTTCAATTTACCGGAGGAAGCCAGGGTATCCGAAGAGGATGGGAAGGTTTGCGAATGGCTGGTGCATCTGCCCGGCATATGCTGCGGGAAGCCGCTGCTCAAACCTGGCAGGTACCTGTGGAGGAAGTCACTACTGTCGCGGGTGTTTTGTATCATGAAGCCAGCGGCAAATCAGCTGGCTACGGCGAGATGGCTTCCGCTGCGGCCAAGGTGGCTGTACCGGAAGAAGTAGAATTAAGAGACGTGAAAGACTTCAAAATTGTCGGTACTTCCCGCAAAAATGTGAGAGGTAAAGAAATTGTGACCGGAAAGCCAATGTTTGGAGTTGACTATCAGCGGGAGGGCATGCTGATTGCTATGATTGCCCATCCGCCAGCATTCGGTTTGAAGCTGAAGTCTTTTGACGATTCGGCTGCAAGATCCATGCCCGGTATCAAAGATATTTTTACTATAAAGACCTATAACGACGATTATGAATGGGGCATATTTGATACGAATACATTCCCTGAACTGGTTGCTATTGTAGGCGAATCGACCTGGCAGGTAATGAATGCCAGGAAGGCATTAAACATTGAATGGGAGTCAATTCCCGATTCTACAAGGACACTAAACTTTTTTGGCAACAGACAGACCGTTCAAGTTCCAGGTGGTCTCGAAAATACGACAGATCACATTGCCCAGATGGAAAAAATGGCCGCCGAGCCTGGTGAGACGCCCCGGAAGGACGGTGATCCGGAGGCTGCTTTCAAAAATGCTGCAAAAGTTATAGAGCGATCATACTCAGCGCCTTTCCTGGCTCATAATTGTCTGGAGCCTATGAATTTCTTTGCGTACGTAACGGAAGATAAAGCGGAACTGGTGGGGCCAACCCAGGCGCCGGAATTCATGGAGAATACCTTGGCTGCCAGGCTAGGCTTGCCTGTAGAAAAGATTGACATCCAATTAACCCGGATGGGTGGTGGCTTTGGTCGAAGAGCTTATGGGCATCATATGGTGGAAGCCGCACTTATTTCTCAAAAAGTGAAAGCTCCTGTCAAGTTGATCTATTCTCGTGAAGATGACATGACCTTTGGTATTTACCGCCCTGCCTATCATATGACCTATCGAGCAGCTTTGGATGCAGATAACAATCTGATCGCATTTCATGTAAAAGGCGGAGGCATCCCCGAACATTCCGTATTTCCAAATCGATTTCCGGCCGGTGCAGTAGATAATTACCTTGCCGAGGCGTGGAAAATAGATTCCAACATTACTATTGGAGCATTTCGGGCTCCCAGGTCTAACTTCACTGCCGGAGTTGAGCAGGCATTTCTGGATGAAGTAGCCGAGGTTGCAGGCAAAGATCCGATTGAGTTTCGTCTTGAACTCTTAGAACGGGCTAAAAATAACCCTGTAGGTGAAAATAATGATTACGATCCCGACCGCTACGCCGGGGTGCTGAAATTGGTGCGGGACAAATCGGGCTGGGGAAAAAGTACCCCATCTGGCGTCAGCCGTGGCGTTGCGGCCTATTTCTGTCACAACACATATGCGGCGCACGTGCTGGATTTGGTGATTGAAAATGGGAAACCCGTTGTGCAAAAAGTTTGCTGTGCCATTGACTGTGGAATTGTGATCAATCCAGACGCCGCCACCAATATGGCCGAAGGAGCTATCGTAGATGGTATTGGGAATGCTTTTTATGGTGCTATGACCTTCAAGGAAGGTACGCCGGAAAAAAGCAATTTTGACAAGTATCGAATGATCCGGATGAGCGAAGCCCCCAAAGAGATCGAAGTTCACTTTGTACAAAATGAAATAGATCCAACAGGCATGGGAGAGCCGCCATTCCCACCTATTTTCGGAGCGGTTGCGAATGCATTGTATAAAGCAACGGGTAAGCGATTCTACGATCAGCCTTTCCTTGAGGACAAGCAGGTTTTAGGATAACGGAATAAAATGAATCAAAATAAGAGGAAATTAAAAAGCCAATTGAATGAAAGACCTTTAAAAAAACGCTTTTTGGAGCAAAAACACCTCCAAAACGACCGAATCCATTCAAATAACATGAGTCATCCCGAATTTTTGCTGCACTCGTCCCATCGGGACGCAATATTGGTAGAAATGATCCATTGTGTCGATTTGCATGCCGTAGGTATGCTTTATAACGCGTACCGATGGCACGCCAAGACGTGTTTTTTGCAAATATCTACCCATATTTTGCCCCTAACGGGGCATTTTTAAAATTCGGGATGACTCATGTTTATTAGTAGCCCCGATGAGCCAATTATTAAACTATTGGAGGCGCTTGCCGCGTGAGCACTATCATCATTCCACTCCTTCCCATTGTACTAATACTTATTATCCCTCGCCACATCATTCATCAGCCAGCCGACTTCGTAGCCCAAGCCAAATGGGTAGTAGTGGTTTTCTTGTATAATATCATTCGTACCGGCGCTGTTGATCACATCCACAATGCCGTTGCCGTTCTTGTCTGTGAAGGTGATTCTGGCATTGCCCAGAACTTGTCCCGTACCGAGCTATGCGAGGTCGGGATGATCTTTGATAGTGTATTCCTTGCGCCAGTTCACGGTATTGCTTACCTCCACATTCAGATTGTAGTAGCGCCCTTCGGCTTGGTACACCGCTTCCACGCGCTTGCTGCCCATGCCTACTTTGCGGTATTCCAGTCCGCCTACGTCATAGATGAACTCGATGCCATTGCCATTGGTATAGCTAATAAGGCTTGGCAGGTTGAGGTGATTGTAGATTATGTTCGATATTCCCTTGTACGAGTCGCTTTTCGGGTTGCCATTGGCATCGTAGGCGTAGCCAGTCGTGTTCGCACCTGGATTGAAGCCACGTACTTTCTGGTTTGCCGGGGCATTGTCGGTGATGGTGGCAAGGCGTTTGGTGCTACTGGTGTAGGTATAAGTCAGGTTGTCAATCTGCCGGTAGTTGCAACTACTGGCGTGGTAACCATTGTGCTGCAAAGTAGCAATATTGCCTCTGATATCGTAGGTCAGGTTTTCATTGTAGCGGTTGGTCGCGGTGTCGGTGTCAGAATTATTGATGTCGTAGTAGGTCGAAGTGCTCAGGCAGCTCAGGTGATCGTAAGTAAAACTGTACGCTTGCCGGATGCGCCATGCCATCTGGCTGATGTTGCCTGCTTTTTTTTTTTAGAAACCTGGCAAGGATTGGAAAGCCTCAAAACCGACGCTAAAAATTCCTTAAAATACTAAAAGTCTAAAAACTGACAATCAATGAATTATACTTTGTTTTAGTGACACACAAGAGTGCAATTTTGAACTCCTTACCAATATAGAATATCCAAAGAGTTTTTTGATTTGATTCTGAAATTGTCCAAATACGCGGAAAATTGCTTATTTGGCATATGCCAAATTGCTTCTAAATTCTCTCAATCAAGATATTTCTGCTACCAAAAGCAAGAATCCTTGTCTCTGCTTCAGCGTGAAAAGTCTAAGTTTAGTTTTGAATTAGTTAAAGTTTAATCCTCTTCCGTCAAAAACTTTGCGGTGAAGTTGGAGTTTTTGGCAATTCGGTAACAGCCTCAGCAAAAACTGGTTCTATTACCATAGCTTCAGGCTGTGGCTCGTCATTGTAATGATCTTCACCTTCCCATTTGGCAACCACGGCGCTCGCCAGGCAGTTTCCGATCACGTTGGTGGCAGTTCTGGCCATATCCATCAATTCATCAATGCCCAGGATAATAAAAATGGGCTCTACCGGCAAACCAAAAGATACCGCCGTTCCCATCAAAATGATCAAAGAAGCACGTGGCACTCCCGCTACGCCTTTGCTGGTAAGCATCAACGTGAAAACGATCATGATTTGCTGCCAGATGCTAAGCTCTACACCGGAAGCCTGCGCCACGAAAATCGTCGCCAGAGAAAGATATAAAGTCGTTCCGTCCAGGTTAAAACTGTATCCTGTAGGCAAAACAAAAGAAACAACCTGTCGCGGCACACCAAAGCGCTCCATATTTTCCAAGGCCTTAGGCAGTGCCGCCTCTGAACTAGTGGTTGCAAAAGCCAGGGACACTGGTTCAGCAATGGCTTTGATAAATTTTCGGATCGGTAATTTTATCATCAAGGCTACTGGTACCAGCACGAATAAAATAAAAACGATTAGCGCCAGGTACAACGTCGCCAGCAGTTTAAAGAGATTGACCAGAATGCCAAAACCCATGTGTCCAACTGTATAAGCAATAGCAGCACCCACCGCAAACGGCGCGAAGTACATCACGATATTGGTAAACTTGAACATCACTTCGGATAGTCCCTCTGCAAACTCGAGCATGGTTTCTCGCGGCTTGCCTTTAAGCATAGCCAAACCAATCCCAAACAAAATACTGAAAACAACAATCTGAAGAATCTGCCCTTCAAAGACCGATTTGGCGATGTTTTCCGGGAAAATATGCAGGATGATATCCTCCCAGTTTTGTTTTTGTACGGTCACAGGTTCTGTTTCCGCAGCCGGCATTGGCGGGATACCTACACCCGCCTTGCTAATGTTGATCGCAGCCAGACCAATAAACAGCGCGATCGTGGTCACGATCTCAAAATAAATCAATGATTTCCAACCCATGCGCCCCACCTGTTTCAGGTCGGCGTGACCGGCAATGCCCACTACCAGGGTACCAAAGAGCAGCGGCGCAACGATGGTTTTAATCAACTTCAAAAATATCTTGCTGACTACCTTCAACTGCTGCGACACTTCAGGAAAATCGTGCCCGATCTCCGCACCAATGATCATACTCATCAGAATCCAGGTAGTAAGACCTTTCTTTCGCCAGGCATACACACAAAGACTTCCGAGCGCGACCCAGCGCGCAATAACAGGCACCACATGAGGCATCGGAATCCACTCATTCACATCCAGTAAAGTCAGTACTGTTGCAATGGTAATAGTCGTTAGCATGGTCAAAGCCAGCGGACGACTGAAACGAACAAGCTTTGGGTTTTCGCTCATTGCTTTCGGATTTAAGCGCAAGCCTTTTGATAACACAGTGACAGCTTGGTCCTTGCCCGTAATAACCTCATCTTGATAGCGCTTGCGGACAACTGGTATTCTTGTTGCAACTCACAAATAGATTTCTTTTGAAAATACCGGGCAATGAGTAGTTCTTTTGCATCTGCAGGAATATCTTCCAGCCAGTCCTTGAGTTTTGCCAAAATGGTTTCCTGAAAAAGAGCGGCTTCGTAATCGAAGGCTTCATACACAGGCTCTGCGCAGGTTTCCACAGAAACCATGATCCTTTTTTGTTTTGATTTTTTGCAATCAATACAGCCATTGCGAGCAATGCGGAAAAGCCAGGCAGGGAAGTTTTTGGACTCTTCCAACCTATATAAATGTTCCGCAGCAGCTAGGAAGGTTTCTTCGGTCAGGTCATAAGCATCGTCACGGTTTTTTAAAATCGTGAGCACATAAGCGTACACTCTGGAATAGTAACGTTTGTAAAGTTCACCGAAGGCATCAGCGTTTCGGTTGTTTTGATACAAGATCACCAATTCATTATCCGGGCACTGAGAATAGATCGAGTTTTTCATATAGCAGCAATAGAATTTGATTGAAAAATCAGGTTATTGCTACAAATATGCAGGGGCGCTGTGTCCGGAACCAATACATTTAGGTGAGCCGGTCGGTTGTTTCGGTGAAATTCCTAAATTTGTCGGTCAGTGGTTCAGGCAGGTGTAACAAATTGAGCCCGAATCAGATTCACCGCTTCAATAGATTGATTTTCAATTTTTTGCATGAGGTTTTTCAGGGTTTGGGTGTCCCCGTTTTCACTTGTTTGAAGTTCCAGTTCCTGAAGTGTTTTTCCAAGTGAATCGCCCAGTCCCATATACGCCACGGTCGATTTCATGCTGTGCGCAATCCTGGCGGCTTCTTTCTGATTATCCGTGGCAATTGCTTGTTGTAGTGCGAGGAGCTCTTTGGGCAATTGTTCCAGAAAAATCTGCGCCAACTCCTTAAGATACCCTGGTGTACCACTTGAAATTTCACCCAGGTACTCCATATTGATTTGGAGGGGAGCATCCGTGGTTTTGACCATTTTATCAAATAGAAACCTGATAAGCTTTTCGTATAATTCTCGCTCATTTAATGGCTTAGAGAGGTAATCGTTCATGCCGTAGCTCAGGCATTTCTCACGCTCGCCAGACAACACGTGGGCGGTCATAGCTATAATAGGAATCTCGGATTTGAGTTCCTGCCTGATCTTTTGGGCAGTTTCATAACCATCCATCTCCGGCATTTGAATATCCATAAACACCAGATCGAAATTCCAATTTTTCAATACATTCAAGGCTTCTACACCATTTTCCACCATCTCGGTGTCTATTCCCCAAGCTGATAACAAGAGTTCGGTAATCCGGCGATTCATTGGATTGTCTTCTGCCACCAATACTCTGGCATTTACAAAACTAACTGGGTCTACGAAATCCTGACTGGGTAATTCGTTAGAAACAGAATCCATAGTCACTGCGAACGGCAGCTTCAGGAAAAAAGTGGTTCCCTTGCCATCGGCGCTCTCCAACCGGATATCACCATTCTGGATATCGACCAGGTTTTTTACAATCGCCAAGCCAAGCCCTGCGCCGCCATACTTTCTCGTCGTTTCGGCACTACCTTGATTGAATCGTTCAAAGATACTTTTCAGTTGCGACTCCGGAATGCCGATGCCAGTGTCCCGGATGACAAAATTCAACTCGATTTGTTTATCAGTTACCTGATTTTCAGCCGGATAAATAGTTAGATGAATCTTACCTTGTTCTGTAAATTTTACTGCATTGCTCAGGAGGTTCACCAGAATCTGCGTCAGGTGATTGGGCGCACCCACAAGCCGATCAGGAATCTCCGGTGAAATATTTACCTGAAAATCAAGTCCTTTTTCCACTGCTTTGATCCGGACCAGATTTTCGATGGAATGCAGGAGTGCAAAAGGGCCGAATGGCATTTGTTCGAGATTGACCTTACCCTCTTCAATTCTGGAAAGGTCAAGAATATCATTAACGACGTGGAGTAGGTTCTCCCCGGAATATTGCATAGAATGCACGTATTCTTGTTGTTGGGAGGTAAGCGCGGTTTTTTGTAGCAGGTTGGCAAAACCCAACACAGCATTGAGCGGCGTACGGATTTCGTGGCTCATGTTGGCCATAAACTGCTCCTTAATCAGTGCCGATTTTTCCGCTTCCTCCTTTGCTAGGGCTAGTTTGCGCTGCAACTCTTCTTTACGACTAGTTTCCCGAATGAGATACAAAATAGAAATGCTCACGATCAAAAATGCCACCACGGTGGTCACAAATTCTACCCGCCGCGTACCCTGTACAAAACCCTGATGAAAATCAAGCCGCTCACGGATTATTTTCCGCTGCAAATTTTTCAATTCAATCGAGGTTTGTACCACGCTGTCGCGCAGCTGAATGCCCTTTCGGCTGTTGACCAGGTCGATTGCCAATTGGGTTTTTTCCTTATCGTACAAGCGCATCGCGGTTTCGGTGAAGCTGATTTTTTCTTTTACGAAATTCTGAATTTTGTTGAAGTACTCCCCTTCCCGGGTTTGCATATCCAGTAAACTGCGAATATTTTCCAGCCGCATCAAGGCCCGGTCCATATTTTCCCGGATCGTTGCCTCTGTTTCTTCGTCGCTCGCCAGAATATAACTTCTCAGGCTACTCTCAATTTCGTACATATTGCCCCGCAGCGCTTCCAGCTCGATGGTGAGGTCGTAATTCCGAATGACCCGCCGGTCTGACCTTAATAAGTCTCTCACACTTTGCAAGGTGATCTGGTGTACCAACATCGTAACCCCTAGCCCGGCAAACAGGGCAATGATCACCGCCCGTTCTACGCGATAACCCGGATTGGAAAATATTTCTTTGAAACCAATGCGACGCATACAGCGCTTTTTTAAAAAGAAAAATAAAACGAAGATAAACGGAAAAGTTGTATTCAAAAACCGCGCAAACTATTGCATTTTAAACACTTGTGGTTTCATTAAATTAGGTTCAAACGGCTCATCAACTCAGTTTTGTAGCTTTCGCTTAAAGGAATAACCTGTTTGGCAATCACGATCATATTATCGGCGATACTTTCAATCTTGTCTAATGCCACAATATACGAGCGATGCACCCGGCAAAACTGTGGCACGGGCAAATTTTCCAGGAGCGCTTTCATGGTAATGTGTACCGTGTGTTTCTTGTCTTTGGTCACAATGCTCACATAATCATCCAAAGCCTGCACGTATAATATATCGTCGAAATTGATCTTGGTCAGCGCATTATTTGCCCGGATAAAAAGGAATTTTTCCTGAATGCTATTACCCGCACTTTCCTTTTGGGTATGTTTTAATTCCCGGGCGTATTGCACCGCCGCTGTGAAACGGGTCAGCGAAATGGGCTTGACAATATAATCCGCCACACGCAGGGAAAATGCCTGCACCGCATAGTCTTCTTTGGAGGTGATGAGAATAACAATGGGCTTCTGGGGCAGTGTTTCCAATAGCTCCAGCCCGCTCATGCCGGGCATTTCCACATCCAGAAAGAGCAGATCAATTTTTTCTTTTTGCAAAAAATTAACCACCTGCAAGGCGTTTTCGCATTCACCAGCCAATTCGAGCCAGGCGATTTGCGTCACCATTTGCCGGAGCACTGCACGTGCCATTGGATTGTCATCTACAATCAGACATTTCAAGTTTCTCGGTTTTTTCAAAAAAATTTTCAAAAATAAAGTGACCCCTTAACGGAAGTTAGTCCTTTCTACAACTTCGCAAATTAAGGCGAAAGTTCATAAAAAATTGGGAACAGATGCAAGACGCAATCACGGTTGCCAATAGATTTTTTCAAAAAAAATTAATTCAATTTACAATCATGAGCCAACAAACTGCGACGCTGGAAGCGCCAAAATCAACCAAAGGCGGCAGCTTCAATCTCTCAGCTTTAGTGATTCCTCTTGCCTTGCTCGGAGGATATTTGTTCTGGAATTTTGTATGCGGCAATCCTGCCAATTTTGAAGGTAACAACCCTGCCGGTCATGCCAAAGAAGGCAATTACCTGGCAATCGTGTACAAGGGTGGTTTTATCGTGCCGATCCTGATGGGTTTGTTCCTGACGGTGGTCGTTTTTTCGGTCGAACGCTTTCTTACCCTCAACAAAGCCAAGGGCGTAGGCGCCATTTCGAATTTTATTCGCGGGGTGAAGTTCAATCTGGAAAAAAACACCCCCGAACAAGCGCTTGAAGAATGCGACAAACAAAAGGGTTCGGTAGCAAACATCGTTCGTGCCGGTCTGGAAAGATACATCGAAATGGAAAAGGACACCCACGTAGATACGGATCAAAGAGTACTGGCCATCCGTCAGGAAATTGAAGAGGCTACTGCGCTGGAACTGCCCATGCTGGAGAGAAATTTGCCGATTCTGGCAACCATCACCTCCGTGGGTACGCTGGTTGCGCTTTTGGGAACCGTTCTGGGGATGATCCGGGCTTTTGCGGCCCTGGCAACTCAGGGCAACCCCGACGCCGTAGCACTTTCGCAGGGTATCTCCGAAGCCTTGATCAACACGGCGCTGGGTATTTCTACCTCGGTAATCGCGATGGTGATGTACAATTATTTCACCGGTCGCATCGACAAACTGACCTACGCAGTGGATGAGATGAGCTACAGCATTGCTTCCACGTTCAATGCCAAGCATATCCACGAAACGCGTTTCAAACCGCAGGCATAAAAGGTATTTCTTGTTTTAAAAAAAATCTGAGTTATGCCAAAAGTAAAATTGCCGCGCAAAAGTACCCTGGTGGATATGACCGCGATGTGCGACGTAGCCTTCCTGTTACTGACCTTTTTCATCCTGACATCCAAATTCAGACCGCAGGAGCCGGTGCAGATCAACATGCCGGGCTCGCGCGCCGAGCGCAAAATTGCGGAAAACAATGTCATGATGATTACGGTAAACGGCGAAGGGAAAGTTTTCCTGGGCGTGGACAATCAAAAAGTACGCGCCCGTATGCTGGAACGCATGATGGCCAGCTACCCGGATGTAAAGTTCACGGAAGCTCAAATTGAACAATTTATGGTCACAGAGAGCTTTGGCGTACCGTTTCAACTGCTGCCCAGGCTGCTCGACGGCGAAATCAAAAATGATGACTCTGCCCCGGGTATCCCGGTGGATTCTACCGCAAGCCGCTATAATCGCAATGAATTGGCGGAATGGGTATTTGCCGGGCGGGTAGCCGACAACGAGCTACGTCAGACCGGGGAGATCAATTCGGATGGCATTGCCGTGGCGGTCAAAGGCGACGGAGCGACCGAGTATCCGAAGATGAAGAAGGTCATGGATACACTGGTAGAAAAGAAAGTCAACAAATTCAACCTGGTCACTTCACTCAAAGGCGGCGATTCGGCTTCCGAAGGTGAGTAGCAAAGGGATTATCACATTCATTCAAATTAAAATCCGATAGCCATGGCTGAAATGAATACCGGTGAATCCGGGGGCAGACAGAGGGGCGGTGGAGTTAAAAAATCGAAGAAGAAATCCACGCGGGTGGATATGACCCCGATGGTGGATCTGGGCTTCCTGCTCATCACTTTCTTTGTACTGGTGACTACGTTCAACAAACCTTCTGCGATGGACCTGAATCTGCCTGCAAAGGATAAAGAAGAACAAGAAGACACACCCGAGATCAAAGCTTCCAAAGTAGTTCAGTTTGTACTGGGCGCCGACAACAAGCTTTACCATTTTCGGGGCATTGACAATATCGAGGTGGACAGCATTGACTTTTCGGCTTCCCGCAATGTCCGTTCCGTTATTGAAGCACGTGAAAAAGAGGTGATCGCTCAATGGGGCAGCCGCGACTCTATATTGCTGTTTATCAAGCCGATGCATGCTTCCAAGTACCGCAATATGGTGGATATTCTGGATGAGGTCAATATCGCGCAGATTCAACGTTTTGCGCTGGTTGATTTCACGGAAGCCGATTCGCTGATGATAATAAAGGCAATCGCAGATCAGCCACAGGTTGCTCAAAAGTAATCAAGGGGAGGTGCGCCTCCCTGCTCATTTAGATCATTCTATTTAAACAGCAATTATGGATCCGCAAAAAGTGCTACAAGCTCCGATAGATGACATCATCTTTGAAGGGCGCAACAAAGCATACGGCGCTTATTTTTTGCGCAAAATCTACAACAAACACCTCTCACGGGCACTGTTGGTGGCTGTGATCCTGATCGTACTGGGTACGAGTGCGCCGCTTATTGCAAATTACATTAGTGGCATACTCAAACAGGAAGAAGACCAGGAAGTGTCGGTGGAAATCAATCTGGAAAACCTCGACCTGCCCCCGCAGGAAGAAACGCCACCGCCACCGCCGCCGGTAGAGCCGCCGCCTTTGAAATCCACCATTCGGTACGTGGTGCCGGAACCCAAAAAGGATGAAGAGGTAGTAGATGAAGAACCGCCGCCTCCGGTAGAAGCGCTGCAAGAAGCCGATATCAGCACCGTCACCCAGGAAGGTAATGATGAAGGCGTCAGCGAAGGGGTGATCGATGCACCCCCAGCAGAGGAGCCGGCGCCACCACCCATTATTGAAGAACCTAAGAAAGAAGAGGTTTTCAAAGTGGTGGAGCAAATGCCGGAATTTGATGGAGGCGTAGCCGGGCTTTTAAAATACCTGGCTGAAAACATCAAATACCCTGCACTTGCTCGCGAAAACGGTAT
Source organism: uncultured Saprospiraceae bacterium (assembly GCA_964523725.1). Classification (GTDB taxonomy): domain Bacteria; phylum Bacteroidota; class Bacteroidia; order Chitinophagales; family Saprospiraceae; genus JADJNW01. Next base: position 18,109 of record CAZGAU010000020.1, on the reverse strand, counting down.
TGAGGGTAAAGTGATCGTGCAATTTATCGTGGATGAGAACGGACAGGTTTCCCAGGCAAAAATAGTAAGGGGAATTGGTGGAGGCTGCGACCAGGAGGCGCTACGCGTCGTAGAGACGATGAATGGAAAATGGAAGCCGGGCAAACAACGCGGACGCCCCGTGAAGGTATGGTTCACGCTGCCGGTCAACTTCCAGCTGGAGTAAGCACAAGGTTTTTTAAATTCAAGCAATAGAGTCCCGGACCGTAGGTTTTTACAAAAAATCCCTGCGGTCTTTTTCTCCATATATGATTCATTTTTGCGCATGACATTACAACCCAATTCTCGTTTCAACCGCCATCAGAGCGGCGCTTTCGCGGTTTTTCTGATGTACGCGGGCCTGGCGGCACTTTACATCCTTATTGGTGCTGCGGTGCTGATTTTCCAGCAATACTGGCGTGATTTCCAGATCGAACTGAAAATTGCCTTTGGCGTACTCTGCCTTGTGTATGGCTGTTTCCGGCTGTACCGGGCTTACCGCAATTACCGTGAAAAACTGGATGAAATCAAGAACTAAATATTTTATTAAAACATTTACCGATCGTGAAAAATTTTGCCTGGTTGTTATGCTTGCTATGGCTGGGTGCAGGTTGTAAAAGTGAGGCGCTAAACACCGACACACCGGTTTCCGGTACCACGCATATTGCTGCCGATGCTACCCTGCAAATGGTGGTCGAATCTGAAATCAAATCTTTCGAGCGCATTTACGACCGGACTAAAGTTAATTGCCAATACGGCTCGGAAGCCGAAATTTTCAAGGCTTTACTCAGCGACAGCGTGTGCGCGGTAGTTGCTGCCCGTGACCTGACCGACAGCGAGCGGGTGCATTTTGAACGCAAAGATATTGTGCCGCGCTACGTTCCTATCGGCGCAGATGCTATCGTATTGCTTGTAAATCGCGAAAACCCAGATACTTTATTGACTTTCAGTCAGTTGAAATCGGTTTTTACCGGCGAGGTTTCTACCTGGAATGCACTGGGGCATCAGCGTAGCACCAGCGATATCACCATTGTTTTCGACAATGAAGGCTCCAGCACCGTCACCAGTATGGTGCGCTTGCTGCAATTGCCCGAATTACCCGCCAATGCTTATGCTTTGCAAACCAATACCGAGGTTTTGGATTATGTAGCCAAAAACCGCCATGCGCTGGGCGTGGTTGGCATGAGTTGGATCAGCGACCTGACTGCAGCCGAGAAAAAGCATTTCGACGAACATATTAGAATTGTCTATATCCGGCCGACAGGCGACACGAGCGGGAAATATTACAAACCTGATCAGATCAATATTTCCGAAGGTAAATATCCGCTTTTCCGGCGCTTGCAAATTATTAACTGCGAAGGTAAAGCGGGTCTGGTGACTGGTTTCGCCACCTATGTCGCCAGCCCGAAAGGTCAGTTAATTCTATTGAAAGCAGGCATTTTATCGGCGACCCTCCCGAAACGAGTGGTACACAGTGAATAAAAATTTTCCATTTACTTCATTTTTAAAACATTATAACCATGCGTAAGAAAATGGTTTATTATATCGGTGTCTTCTGCCTGTTGTTTTGGGTGCAAAATTTGCAGGCACAAAGCCTGGAAGAAGCAATAGTTCTGATTGAAAAAGAAGACTTTACGAGCGCCCGGGCAATGCTGCGCCAACTCATCGCCAAAGATGCCAAAGCTGCAGAACCTTATTTCTACCTGGGTGAAACTTATTATCAAAACGAGAATACGGATTCCGCTTTTTATTACTATGAAAAGGGCGTGCGTACCGATGCCAAATCGGGGCTTGGTTATGTGGGGCTGGGCAAGCTGGCGCTGGATGCCAGTAATTTAGCAGAAGCACAGAAGCAATTTGAAACCGCCAAAAAAATTGCCCGCGAGAAAGACGCCAACATTTACTACGAATTGGGCAAAGCGCACCTCGCCAGCAATCAGGGCAAAGTTGAACTGGCTATTGAATTCCTGGAAAAAGCGGTGATGCTCAATCCCGAAAATGCCGATTATTTCAGCGGGCTGGGCGATGCTTATATCAAAAAAGGCGATGTGGGCAAGGGCATCAGTCAGTACGAAATTGCGACCGGCAAGGATAAACAGGACCCGAAAAATTATATGAAACGCGCCATCCAGTGGAAGGATGCGGGCATTTATGATCAGGCAGAACAGGCATTGCTCGAAGGTCTGACGGTGGATGCAAATTATGCGCCGGCTTTGCGCGAACTAACCGACGTGTATTACTACGCCAAAAAATATTCGATGATCGTGCCCACGCTGGAGCGTTACATCAAGCTGGTCGGCAACGACCTTGAAGCCCGCGAACGACTGGTACGTTACCTGACCTTTCAGGCGCGTGAGCATGATCGCGCTATTCAGGAGGGGGAGTTTATTATCGCTCGGAAACCAAATAGTTACAGCACTTACCGTTGCCTGGGTGCATCATATTTTGAAAAGGGATTATATGATAAAGCTTTGAGCGCGATGAAATCATTTTTCGAGCAAAGCGCCGGCAGAAAAATCTACGAATCGGATTATGATTATTTTATCAAATCTGCTTTAAAATCAACGGATTACGAAGCCGCTAAGTCGAAAATTCAGGAACTGGAAACCGCTTTCCCCAACCGCATTGAATACCGTTTTGAACTGGCGAAGGCTTATTATGATAAAAAAGATTATGCGAATGCAGAAACCGCGTTTCTGAATAAAATCAACGCCAGCAAAGCCACCACGCAGGATTATTTCTACCTGGGTTACAGCCAGTATTATCAGAAAAAATACGCCGTGGCGGATTCCACTTTTGCCCGGCTCACCGAGCTTAGCCCCACGTACCTGACCGGGCATCTGATGCGTGCCAAGTCTAGCGTACAGCTTGATCCTGAATTAAAAACCGGACTGGCCAAGCCGCATTATGAAAAGGTGATCGAGCTCGGTCTGGCGGATGCCGAAAAAAACAAAAAAGCTCTGCTCGAAGCCTATAAATATCTGGGGTATTATCATGTCACGTTCGACCAGGTGGAAGCGGCAAAAATTAATTTCAATCATGCTTTTGCAATGGATCCCAACGACACTGAACTGATAGATATCCTGACAAAACTAAACAACGGAGTGCCGCCGGTGGCAAAAGGCAGTAAATAAAAATGTGACCCTTTACAAAAATACAGTCATTCTGAAAATAGGACACTAGTTGAGATGCGGATTCAAGATTGTATCCGAATAACAGCAAGGCGGCGAATTTTCTAAAGGTTGAATTACGAGAATCGAGTAAAATAGTAGCTTATCACGTGTAGCCGCCTTGTTTTTTTATTAACGGGAATATCATATTATTTTTCTTTAAAATATGATATACTCAGCTTAAGAATGACTCTTTTTTGTAAACGCTAAATAAAATTATAATGAGTGATAAATTTTTTATGCGCATTTTTATGGGCATTGTATGTTTTGCCTTGTTGGTAAGTGCTGCCGGAATTTTGATTCCTCAGGAGTGGATCAAACGCCTCAAGGGAGAAAAACAGGAAACCAAGACTCAAATTCAGGATCTGACTATTTTCACCGACGGAAGCTTTAAGCCTATTACCGAACAGGTAATTACGGCATTTGAAAGTTCAAACGCAACCATCTACGCGTCTTCTGTTTACACATCAGAAGAAAATGCAATTCAATCTTTTACAAACGGACAAGTTGGTTTGATCGGCATTTCCCGCGAACTGAGCGAGGCAGAATTGCAAGCTGTGAAAGAAAAAGGGCTTGCGGTAGATCAGACAAAAGTGGCGTTTGATGCGCTTGTGTTTGTGGTAAATAAAAATAATGCAAATGATGTGGCAACTGTAAATGATATTACATCATTGCTAAAGGGTGATGCAACAACCTGGCCTAAGGCACTCGCAGGGAGTGAGCAGGCAGTGCAGCTTGCTTATTGCACCTCCGATGCCGATATGATAGAGTATGTAAATAAAAATATACTCCAGGGCAAAAATATTACACCAAATGCTAAGGCAGTGAATACGAGCGATGCGTTATTACAATTCGTGGCGGAGCATCCGAATGCATTTGGTATCATTAGTTTGTCGGAATTAGCTTACGATTTACCGGCGCTAAAAGAAATAAAACCGGTTAAAATTGCTGCAGGTAACAGCAATGACATTATTACACCCGATCCGGTTACCGTAGCAAAAGGAGCATATCCTTTCGTTCGGGAATGGTATTTAATAAGCTCAAAAGGAGCCGACAGCCCCGAAGCCCGGTTTGCAACGTTTCTCACCAGTTCATCCGGTCAAAGTACAATACAAAAAGGCGGTATGATTCCAATGATACCCGTACCACAAGAAGTAACCTTGCGCAGCAACGAATAGTTGCATCGGAGAGCCGGAGTAATCGTTTGCTCCGGGCTTTTTTTGTTTAGTGTTTCTTCGTTCAGAGGTGACCCTTTCCTTTTCTACAGTCATTTCATGGTAATTGAATCCGATTTACCAAGATTTTGACAATTCACATCCAATTATGAAGCTATTTGTCAAGAAACCACTGGCTGCCTTGCAAGCAGAAGCCACTGAAACCGAACACGGACTGAAAAAGACGCTTGGCTCCGGAGCCTTGATCGCGCTGGGTGTCGGCGCGATCATTGGGGCGGGCTTATTTTCCCTGACCGGCATTGCCGCCGCCGAAAATGCGGGGCCTGCGGTGACCATTTCCTTCGTCCTGGCGGGCATCGGTTGTGTGTTTGCCGGGCTTTGCTATGCCGAATTTTCTTCCATGATCCCCATTGCGGGAAGCGCTTACACCTACAGCTATGCCTCGATGGGCGAGTTTTTAGCCTGGATCATTGGTTGGGATTTGGTGCTGGAATACGCATTAGGCGCAGCGACGGTTTCGGTCAGCTGGTCGAGATATTTGTTGGAATTTTTGCATAAATACAATATTCACTTTCCGGTGGAGCTGGTCTGTTCGCCCTGGGAAACGCTCAAATTGAGCGACGGCACCGTCATTGAAGGCGGGATCATTAATTTACCTGCTATCCTGATCATTGTGTTGCTTTCGCTGGTGCTGATTCGCGGCACGCAGGAATCTGCCAAAATGAACAATTTTCTGGTCGTGCTGAAAGTGTTGGTGGTATTGATCTTTATAATTCTGGGCTGGAGCCACATCGATCCTGCGAATTACACACCTTACATTCCTGAAAATACGGGTAAATATGAAAACTTTGGCTGGACAGGTATAGCCACAGGGGCTGCGGTCGTATTTTTCGCCTTCATTGGATTTGATGCGGCTTCCACTGCGGCACAAGAAGCCAAAGATCCAAAGAAGAGCATGCCGATTGGGATTTTGGGATCACTGGCAGTTTGCACGATATTATATGTGTTGTTTTCGCATGTAATGACCGGATTGGTGAATTACAAAGAGTTTGCCGGTGACGCCAAGCCCGCCGCCACGGCTTTTGCACAAACCGGATATGGATTTTTGCAGGATGGATTGATCATCGCGATTCTGGCGGGTTATACCTCGGTAATGCTGGTGATGCTGCTCGGGCAGAGCCGGGTATTTTACTCCATGAGCAACGACGGATTGCTGCCTAAATTCTTCAGCGATATTCACCGCAAATTCCGCACCCCCTGGAAAACGAATCTGTTTTTCCTTGTTTTTGTGAGCATTTTCGCCGGGTTTGTTCCCGTGAGCGACCTTGGGCATATGGTGAGCATTGGTACGCTGTTTGCCTTTTCGTTGGTATGTATTGGCGTAATGGTGCTGCGCAAAACCATGCCCGACGCACCCCGTGCATTCAAAACGCCGCTCGTACCGCTGGTTCCGATTTTGGGCATCCTGGTTTGCACCTATCTTATGTACTCGCTGCCGCTGGAAAGCTGGTTGCGACTGGCAGCCTGGCTGGGGCTGGGATTGGTGATCTACTTTGGCTATGGCAGATTCAATAGCAAATTACAAAAACAATAAAGCAGTATAAAAATGGAGAACTTCGTAGAGTGGTTTTTGCAAACCGATGAGCACATGCTGCAATTTGCCATTGAATATGGCCCCTGGTTTTACCTGATCCTTTTCTTAATCATATTCAGTGAAACCGGCATTGTGGCTGCTTTTTTTCTACCGGGCGACGGGCTGCTGTTTTCGGTAGGTGTAATAGCCGCGATGGGCATTTTGGACGTTTGGCTACTGATACCAATACTCATCGTAGCTGCGATTTCCGGGAATTTTCTGAATTATTTTATCGGCGACAAATCTGGGAATTTTCTGGTGTGGAAAAAGAAACTCATTCGCCACGAGCATTTAGAAAAGGCTTCCGCTTTTTATCAGAGGCATGGCGGGAAAGCCCTGATCCTGGGAAGATTTGTGCCAGTGATACGCACCATGGTACCTTTTCTGGCAGGAATGACAAAAATGGATTGGATTATAAACAGTTTGTTATCAATAACATAGTTGGCGCCATGGTGTGGGTAATTCCGATCATTTTTGCCGGTTATTTATTTGGTGAGCTACCCTGGATCAAAGAAAATTTCACCCTGATTTACCTCGGGCTGGTTGCGATAACATTAATTCCCCTGTTTTGGGGGATTCTTTCTTTGATTTTAAAAAAAAGAAATCTGGTAGTTGGGAGAACGCATGTCTAAACATGCAAACGACCGGATTAAATAAAACAAGAAAGCCTAAAACACTGATAAATAGTGAATTAGGCTTTGTTCTTCGTAGCGCGGGGGAGACTTGAACCCCCGACCTCAGGATTATGAATCCTGCGCTCTAACCGGCTGAGCTACCGCGCCATTTTGAAAGCGAGTGCAAATATCGGTTTTTGTACACTATTACGCAAGAGCTAAGGATATATATTTTTGATAACGCGCTCTATTTATTTGCAATTATTCAATGTTTTCGCCAGCGTTTTAGTTCCATGACGATTTCTTTTCGGCTTTCGCCAAATTTGATCAGGGTTTCGGCAAAGGTTGGGCTGCGCCATTTTACGGAAGGATTATTGGAAAATGCATATGGTTCGGTCGGTATGCCGAGGGCATTTTTGTCCAGTTTTCCATTGTCGTTCAAATCATGGAAAATCGCAATAGCATAGCTGCCAAATGGCAATTGAGGTATAGGAATAGTACAATTGGGTTTGGAGGAAACGGGTACAATTTTATTGACCAAATCCTGGCCTTCTTTTAAAAATGCGGACTCATCCTGATATATAGCGATATACAGGGAACCTTGTTCCGCTTCTACGTTTTTTACGATCAAGCTGAGCGTTCCCGTGTTTTCGATTAAATAAAAAGAGCCCCAGAGCATCCATGCGTACCCAAGCGCGAGCATACAAATTATCCGCATTTACAGCATTTTATTTTGCAAGCATTCTAACAGAAAAATAGGCACTATGTTTATCCTTTAGTCCAGGTGGTGCCTTCCTTGCTGTCCTTGAGTTGAATCTCCAATTCTTTAAGCGTATCGCGAATTTTATCGGAGGTTGCCCAGTCTTTACGGGCGCGGGCATCTTGCCGCATTTCGATGATGAGTTGCATCAGCCCGTCCAAAATGCCATTGCCATCTCCTGCCTGACCTTCCTCGAGCAGTCCGAAAATATTGTAGATAAAGTCGTTGAAGGCAATTTTCAAGCGCTCCAGCGTTTTGGAGGAAACTTCAGTGAGGCTCAACTGACCACCCTTCAGGGCATTTATTTTGGTAACCAATTCAAACAAACTGGCCAGGGCTCGTGGCGTATTAAAGTCGTCGCTCATATTGGTGAAGGCCGCATCAATCGTGTCGTTTATCTCTTTATCCAAATCTCCTGCCTTGGCATTCGTACTTGGTTCCAGCGATTGCAAAGTTTTGACGGATTCCATCAGGCGGCGATAACCTTTCTCGGCGGCCTGCAAGGCTTCGTCGGTCAGGTCAAGCGGGCTTCCGTAATGCGCCTGCAACATAAAAAAGCGTACTACCATTGGACTATAGCCTTTGCTTACATGCGGGCTATCTCCGGAAAATAATTGCTGAGGTGAAATGGTATTGCCATCGCTCTTCGACATTTTTTTGCCGTTAAGCAACAGCATATTGGCATGCACCCAGTAGCGGGCGGGCGTGCAGTTGCAAGCGCCATAGTTTTGGGCGATCTCGTTTTCGTGGTGAGGGAATTTCAGGTCATTACCGCCACCGTGAATGTCGAAAGTTTCGCCGAGATATTTGGTACTCATCGCCGAGCATTCCAGGTGCCAGCCCGGGAAACCTACCGACCACGGGGAATTCCAGCGCATCAGGTGCTCCGGGGAGGCTTTCATCCAAATGGCAAAATCGGCCGGATGCTTTTTCTCGTCTTGGTTTTTCAGGTTGTCGCGTGATTCAGCGATCAAATCTTCGATCACCCGCCCCGACAACTTGCCGTACACACCTTTTTCCTGTGCGAATTTCAACGTGTCGAAATACACTGAACCATTCTGTTCATAAGCGTAACCATTGTCGATAATGCGTTGCACCATTTCAATCTGCTCGATGATATGCTGTGTCGCACAAGGCTCAATACTAGGCGGTAATACATTAAAAATACGCATCATGTCATGAAAGCCATTGGTATATCGCTGCACGATTTCCATCGGTTCCAGCTGCTCAAGACGTGCTTTTTTGGCAATTTTATCTTCGCCGGTATCGGCATCGCCTTCGAGGTGCCCTACGTCGGTAATGTTGCGCACGTAGCGTACTTTGTAACCCAGGTGTTGCAAATACCGGAAAATGACATCAAAACTGATGAAAGTACGGCAGTTTCCGAGGTGTACATCGCTGTAAACAGTCGGACCACACACATACATGCCCACATAACCTTCGTGCAAGGGTTTGAATTCCTCTTTATTTCGGCTGAGGCTATTATTTATGAAAAGTTTATTCATGTTTGCAAAATTTCGCCGCAAAAATAACAACCACAAAGGCGTTAAACAAGTTTCCGAAAGCCCGGAAGTAATAATGATATGTTAATTTCGGAAAAATTATTCAGATTCCAATAGCTCAATTCTGCTCCCTAGGGCCCGATGGTCAGAAAATGAAGTGCGCCGCATATCAAAATTAAGGATTCGCCAATGCTGTGATGTCAAAATATAATCGATACGCAGCGCCGGAATACGCCCTATATACGTAAATCCCAGACCCGAGCCACGCTGCCGGAAAGCGTCATTCATGCCTTCGGCGATCGTGCGGTAAGCATAGGATTGCGGAATATCGTTAAAATCTCCGCAAACGATCACCGGATAAGGGCTTTTTGCAATTTGTGCTGCTACTTCTTCAGCCTGAATGGCTCGTTTTTGTACCGCGCGCTTGAACCGTCCCATCATACCGCGGATTTCCAGCCAGGTTTCTTTCTCCTGAATATCGCCGTTGGCAGCCAGGCGTTCGGCAGCGGAGGATACGGAATTGCTCTGCAAATGGATATTAAACACCCGAATTCTGGTGCCTTTGACATTCACATCCACAAACTGGTAGCCGTTGGCATTATTGAATTGTTTGGTCTCCGTTTGTAAAATTGGAAAAGAAGTAAAGATCGCCAGTTCCCGGCGGCGTTGCCAGGTATGATTTATCAAACCCTTTTCTTTAGTCAGATAATGAATATAATCGTCGGTCAGATCACCATAGATATAAAACTCCTGAAAGCAGACAATGGAGGCGTCTCCTTTGTCAAAAATAGCGGCGAGGTCTTCATTCATGGCAAATTGCCGACGAACCCGGAAGTTTTCAAGATTGTGGGCATTAAAAGACATCACAGAGATAGTTCGATCTTCACTTATTGGCGCTGTGCTCAGGCTCAAGCCTACAATACTGCGAAAGTGATTCCAGCCCAACAATATGCAGCCTAGTGAAAATAAAAAATACCATCGCCTGCGGGCAGCCCAGATGGCAATAAAAAGCAGATTGAAAAGCAGAAGCCAGGGATAGATCAGCCCAAAAAATGCCAGTGGCCAAAAGTTGACCGGGCTGATGTACGGCGCCAGATAGGCAAAAAAAGTGAAAAAAATCAGGATTACATTTGCCCATCGTAACAGTCGGGAGATCTTTGACACGAGTTATTTTTTGCTTGCGTTGAACAAGAATTCTTTTTCTTCTTCTGAAAGGCTATCGTAACCGGATTGCTTGATCTTATCGAGTATGGCGTCGAGCTGTTCCTGATGGGAGAGATCTTCTTCGTCCGGTACAGGTCCTGCTTTTCCGGCGGTAGCACGTGCTTTTCTGTTCGGATTTTTATACACGACTCTTGGTCCCTTCGGTTGCCGCGAGGAAGTAAGATTCCGGAAAAAACGGGTAATGCTGTTGAGAATGTTATTGATCGGCATCGCCCAGTCATTACCGTCGCGTAGTTGCCTTACGAAAATCCAGCCCATGGCTGCGCCCCCAAGGTGTGCGAGATGACCACCTGTATTGCTGTCATTGGCTATAGAAATCAGATCCAGCAGTACCAGTACTAGAACAATATATTTGAGCTTTACATCTCCGAGAAAGAGCAGTCGCATGATGTAATCGGGTGCAATCACTCCGGCAGCTACTACAATTGCCATTACTGCGCCGGAGGCACCCAAGGCAAAGCGTGCACCCATCGAACCATAAGGCATAATGTTGGCCGTCAGGAAATATATAGCTGCTCCAGCCAAGCCACCTAGCAAGTAGATCGGCAACACACGCTGATTGCCAATGAAATCGCCAACGATCCGGCCGAACCAATACAAAAAAAGCATATTCCATAGGATATGCCAAAAGCCCACATGCAAAAACATGTGCGTGATAATTCCCCAGGGGTGCGTGAGCACAAACTTCCAATCGGAAGACATACTGAGGAAATTGACCATCTTATCAAAATATGGAGAAGGAGTGCCACCATTGCTTACATACAAAACCAGATTGACCAAATGTATGGAAACAAATATAGCAACATTGATTATGATGATCCGTGTCACCATATTTCCGTAACTAAACTCCCGCTTTACATCTTCCCAAATTGACTGAAACATCACATAAAATGATTACAGGTTATATTTTTGAATGTAACCTTTGCTATTGATTTTCAAGTAAAATGATCGAGCTTCAAGGTTTTTTTCTTTAAAGCCTCGCATTAAAATATCGCCCTAACAAAATTAATAATAATCCCATTAAAGCACCGCCCAAATGCGCAAAGTGCGCTATATTATCCCAGGAGAAATTATTGACGCCCAGATATAATTCTAGCAGCATCAAAATAGGGATAAAATACTTTGCCTTTACCGGCACCGGGAAAAAAATAAGCATCAATTCGGCATTTGGAAACTTCATGCCAAACGCCAGCAAAAGCCCGAAAATTGCACCTGATGCGCCCACCACCGGACGATTCATCTTAAAGTCAACATACTGCTCCATCGCATTGGTCGCCTGTGGCACCAGGGCCGCGCTGCCTTCCTGAATGGCACCGCTCAGATTATTCACCACTTCCTTGTATTCCGGATTCAACCGATCCAGGGGGACATCGTTGAAAAATGCCCAGAAAGTGTCGTAGCTCGGAGCCGACCTGAAAGCGTCGATTTCTGCCTGCAAAGACGAAATGGTGAGATAGTCAACGAACATATGCAGCGCCGCCGCTCCCACCGCACAAGCAAAGTAGTAAAATAAGAAACGCTGTGGGCCCCATAATGTTTCCAAAGCGCTACCAAACATCACCAGGGCAAACATATTAAAGAAAATATGCATAAAACCTGCATGCATAAAAAAGTGTGTCACCAACTGGAATGGGCGAAAATTCTCAGAGCCGGGATAATACAATGCCAGCAGGTCGGTATTGAATACAAAACCAGCCAGAAACATCAGAATATTGATGATCAGTAAATGCTTGGCAACTTCCGTGATTCGAAGCATCTTTTATTGACTATTGCGATTGTTTATTGAAATATGAAGACAGTCGGATTGCCGAAGTCGGATGAAAATATTCCACATTGAGACTCCAAAATCCTACACATCAAACCGTTTTTCCAACTCATCCAGTTCAAAGGTAATGAAACAATTTCGACCAGAGGGGCTTTTATACGGTAATTCGCAGGCAAATAATCTATCAATGAGTGATTGCATCTCAGGGGGTGTGAGCAATTGACCACGCTTGATCGCTGCGCTTTTTGCCATCGAACGAGCTATATTTTCCCGCACATTCAGCTTCAAATCCAGGTTGTTTTTGTATTGCTCCAGCAAAGATTCCACCAGCTTGGATTCATTGATATTTTCCGATAATTCCGATGGTACGCCGTGAATCAGAAAGCTGTTTCCACCAAATTCCTGAATGTCAAAACCTAATCTATTCACTTCCTCCAGGATATCATTCAGCATCGCTGCCTCCGCGGGCGCCAGCGAAATGGTGCTCGGGAAAAGCCGGTTTTGGGTGGAAGAAGCCTGTTCATTCAGGATTTTCAAATATTGTTCATACAATATCCGCTCGTGCGCCGCCTGTTGGTCGATCAGCAAAAAGCCCGATTTGATTTGACTTACAATGTATATGCCATGAATCTGGTGAGGCTCTCTTTGCTGGGGGGATGTCTTTTTAAGTACATCTTCTGAATCAGACTGCTCCGACCACTCGCTTTCTACGGTAAGGGTGGAGGGTAGTTCATCCGGGATTTCATCTGTATCGCCGGAAGCCAGTTTGGCGTACAATTTTTCCCAGTTTTCCAGGTTGGATTGTTGCCGTTTTGTTTCTTCTTTTCCAGTATCGTTGAATTTGCTGGGCAGCGTAAAAGACCGTTCTTCAGCGTCGGTTTGACGGGGCAAGGTCGCGCCGATTCGTACCGAAGCCATTTCGGTATCATCATCAAAATCGAGTGTTGGCGTGATGCTGTGCCGCCCCAGCGCATGGCGAATGGTGACTTTCATGTAATTATAAACCAGCCGCTCGTCTTCAAACTTGATTTCTTGTTTGGTCGGATGGACGTTGATATCAATATGTTTTGGATCAATCTCAATAAAAATGACGTACAAGGGAAAATTCTCAGCAGGCAGTAAATCTTCATAGGCGCTGGTCACGGCATGATGCAAATAGCCGCTTTTAATAAACCTGCGATTGACAAAAAACATTTGCTCGCCCCGGGTTTTCTTGGCATACTCCGGCTTACCAACAAAGCCTGACAAGCGTAGCGCGTCGGTTTCTTCTGAAATCGGCACGAGCTTTTTATTGGAGTGATTGCCAAAAATGCCGGTAACCCGCTGGCGCAAATTACCTGCCTGCAGGTGAAAAATTTCTACATTATTATGATGCAAAGAGAAAAAAAGCTCAGGGTAAGCTAATGCAATCCGTTGGAACTCGTCCAGGATATGTCGGGTTTCTACTGAGTTGGATTTGAGGAAGTTGCGTCGGGCAGGGACGTTATAAAACAGGTTTTTTACTGAAATATTGGTGCCCACCGGACACTGGCAGGGTTCCTGCGTTTTCACTTCCGAATCTTCGATTACAATGCGTGTGCCCAATTCGTCCGCCTGACGGCGCGTGCGCAATTCCACTTGGCCTACTGCCGCAATGGAGGCGAGAGCCTCCCCGCGAAAGCCCATCGTTTTTATTGAAAACAGATCATCGGCCTGGCGAATTTTGGAAGTGGCATGCCGCTCAAAGCTAAGTCTGGCATCGGTTTCAGACATGCCGCTGCCATTGTCAATGACCTGGATAAGCGTTTTGCCCGCCTCTTTGACTATGAGTTTGATGCTAGTGGCTCCGGCATCAATTGCATTTTCCATCAATTCTTTCACCACCGATGCCGGCCGCTGGATAACTTCACCTGCAGCGATTTGATTGGCAATAGCATCGGGTAACAATTGAATGACATCCGTCATCACGTTTTCTCCTTATTTGTCCTAGGGCAATGATACAAAAATCATCGCTCAATTTGCACCTGCTTCGAGGAACTTTGCCAGTTTAGGCAAATAATTTGTCAGCAATAAAAAGGTAGCCAGTATTAATCCGACCACAACGGCAAAGAGAATCACATTGGAACGCATCACCTGTTGGCGGCGATAACTGGTGTTACCGTGGCTGCGGCTGCGCAAGCCGCTGGATATTCTGGTTTTCATCGCCTCGTGGTCTTCGCCCTGCATAGCTTCTATTTTCTGGAGTCGCTCTTCCAGTTCCTCTTTTTTGGGATCCCAGTAGCGTGTTTTGTATTCAAACTGCTGATTTTTCGGCACCTTGGTAAATCTTAGAAATGCCATCGGAATTGGTATTATTAAGTTAGAAAAAATATTTGTCTATCAATTCGATTAATCCTGAAAAACAGAGATTGTTGCTTTTACAAATATACTCAAAATATTTTGTCAATTGTTAAACTGGGTACGAGGTACGGTGTTTGCGTCCTGGTTTGGTTTTATGGATCGGTTGCGTCCTGTTGAATATCTTCCTGCATCCAGCCTTTGAAACAATAGATGCCGAAAGCAAGTTTTTTGGCGGGCACTTTATGAATTAGTTTTTCGGGCGACTGTCATTTTGGCAATGTCAATTTAAAATGTGTGGTAACAGATCAACCGATTTTCTGACACCCGATCTGTCAATTTGACCGGAAAATGTTAACGAATTTTTAAAAAGACAGCACTTAACACAGATTGGCATTTGAGTTGCATTTTTAATAATCAAAATTGGTCTCATTTTAACCGACCGAATTTCAGTTTTTCAATCTGATTGTCAAACTTAAACAAAGGAGGTAACTATGACACTGATGAAGCGAAATGGGTCTCTCTTGCCGGATTTTCCGAAATTCTTTGATGACTTTTTCTCCAGAGATCTTTTTGACTGGAATTTCAACAACTACTTCACGGCCGGCACGACGCTTCCAGCGGTTAACATTGTGGAAACAAACGAAAATTTTGTGGTGGAAATGGCCGCGCCAGGCATGAAGAAAGATGATTTCTCGATCGAACTTACGAATGATTTGCTGAAAATTTCTTCGGCGAAGCAGTTTGAAAGCGAATTGGGTGAAGGCGAGCGCTATACCCGCAGAGAGTATAGCTACCAAGCATTCCAGCGTAGTTTTCAATTGCCTAAAAATGTGGTGGAGGATACCAAAATCCATGCAAAGTACGAAGACGGCATTCTGCGCGTATTGATTCCAAAAAAGGAAACCGCCAAAGCGCTTCCACCCAAGAAAATAGCCGTCCAATAATCATCTTTTAGTTGGTGAAGAATGGCCTGGCGGATGCTGTTCTAAGCATCGCCGGGCCGTTTCGCGCCGGCAATCATTTTAAATAAAACTTAGCTATGAAAGAGAACAGGAGAATTTTATTATTATCTGCAATAATTGCCTTAGTTGTCAGTGGATTGACGATAGGATTTATCTACCCTTTGGTGAGTAAGAGCAAAACGATCAAAATTGAACATTTAAACGGCACACCTGCTTCGCAGGCGATGTTTACCTTGAACAATGAAGGAGAAATAGTACCGCTGGATTTTACGGAAGTTGCTGCAAACGTGAAGAATGCGGTGGTTCACATCCGCTCAACTTTCCAGGGCCGCGTAAGAGAGGATGTGCCTGATTATCAGGAGGTTCCCGATCCTTTTCGGGATTTCTTCGATGAGTTTTTCGGGCCGCGCATGCAGCGGGAGCGTACGCCTCGTCGGGGCGGGCAGCCGCCGGTACGCATGGGACAAGGCAGCGGTGTGATTATCAGTAAAGATGGGTACGTTGTGACCAACAACCACGTTATCGCCAATGCCGATGATATTGAGGTAACGCTTGCCAACAATACGTCTTACAAGGCTACGGTGATAGGTACCGATCCAACAACGGATTTGGCACTGGTAAAAATCGAAGGAAATAATGACTTTAATACCATTCCTTTTTATAATTCTGATGATGTAAAAGTAGGTGAATGGGTACTGGCTGTGGGCAACCCTTTCAATTTGACTTCCACGGTTACAGCTGGTATCGTAAGTGCTAAAGGTCGGGCTATCAATATTTTACAGGAGCAATTTGCCATCGAAAGCTTTATTCAAACCGATGCAGCGATCAATCCTGGTAATAGTGGCGGTGCTTTGGTGAATTTACAAGGTGGCTTGATTGGAATCAATACTGCCATTGCCAGCCCGACAGGCTCGTATTCCGGCTATGGATTTGCCGTTCCATCTGACATTGTACAGAAAGTGGTGGAAGACCTTATGAAATATGGCGCGGTACAACGCGGTGTGCTGGGTGTAATGATTCGTACGGTCGATGGAAACTTCGCAAAACAAGAAAATCTGAAGGTAAATAATGGTATATATGTAGATAGCTTGTTGCAAGGAAGTGCTGCCGGTGAAGCCGGTATCCGTCCAGGAGATGTAATTGTTTCCATTGAAGGTAAATCAGTCAATACGTCACCACAGTTGCAAGAGCAAATTGCCCGCCGACGCCCGGGCGATAAAGTGCAGATAACAGTGAATCGCGATGGTAAAGAGCGCACTTTTGATGTAATTTTGAAGAGTCGCAGTGGTAGCACCGATATTGTGGCCAAGGAAAACATCGATGTATTCCGTGATTTGGGTGCTGATTTTGAAACTTTGAGCAAGGATAAAGCGAAACAACTCGGAATTGATGGCGGAGTACAGGTGAAAAAGTTGTACCCGGGTAAAATTCGCAAGTCAACCCAGATGCGGGAGGGTTTTATTATTACCAAAGTAGATGGACAAAAAGTGACCAGTGTTGAAAAACTGGCAGGCATTCTGAAAAACAAGCAGGGCGGCGTGATGCTGGAAGGCATTTATGAAAATGATACTTCGCCACATTATTATGCATTTGGAATGTGATATGTAATAGGATCAGTTCTTTGAAAAAATATCTGCTTAAATAGCATAAAGGCTGCTGCCAATTCCGGGCAGCGGCTTTTATGCGTATTATTTATTTAAATCACTAAAAATCTAACTGTTATGAACGCGAAAAAATTCAAACCCGGTGATCGGGTACAACTCCGGTCTGACGGGCGGATAATGGAAGTGATCAAATACGTAAATAAGTTCAGCATATTAATTGGGAACTATGTAAGCGAAGATGAAGTTGAATGTGTATGGTATGAAAATGGAGTAAGAAAATCTGTCGTGTTCAATCAAAAGAACCTGACCAGGGCCTCCAAACCCTCAGGTTTATTTATGCCTAAAGCATTGTATCAACAGTCGAGAGTTTAACTATTCACCAAAAATCTCCCGGTTATGAATGAAAAACTTGGAATCGTGCTTTCCGGGGGTGGCATTCGGGGTATTGCTCATGTTGGCTTATTGAAAGCATTGCGTCAAAATGGTATCGAGCCCCAGGTCATCACCGGAGCCAGTGCTGGAGCAGTAGTTGGCGCCTTGTTTGCCAAAGGTTATTCGGAAGAGGAAATTCTGGATTTCTTTAAAAAAACTCCATTGTTTGCTTTTTCACACTATTCAGCCAGAAAACCCGGATTACTCGATAGTGATTGTTACCGGAAATTTTTCGAAAAATACTTTCCTGAAGATAATTTTGATGCATTCGATAGACCGCTTTACGTGGCAGCGACAGATATTGTCAATGCCCAAACACATGTTTTTTCTAAAGGCGAGTTGATAGCCCCATTGTTGGCATCTGCTGCTTTACCTCCTGTTTTTACACCTGTTGAAATAGAGGGTAAACTGTACGCAGATGGGGGTATCATGAATAATTTTCCGGTGGAAACGCTATTGGGCCTGTGTGACAAAATAATCGGCAGTTTTGTAAATCCTATTAAAAAAGTGAAAAAAGCACATCTTACAAATTCTATGCGCATTTTCCAAAGGGCATACGATCTTCGCTTCTACGCAAATAATAAAGCAAAATTTAGCCTGTGCGACTTTGTATTCGAACCTGGGTCTTTATACAAAATTGGCTTGTTCGATACTCGTCATATCGACGAAGTTTTTAATATTGGGTATCAGACAGCATTGTCACAAATGGAAATAATTTACAGGGCACTGGAAAAAACTTCAAAAGCATCTACTTCTGTTTCCAGAGGTTGGGAGGAGTTTTCGTTGAGCTAGAAAAAGATTATGGTTATCAGTTTACGAAAAGGAAACTGATAACCAATAATATAATGAAGTTTTCACTTCAAATTTTGCTGTAGGAAGTTCAGCGTCAGCTTGCGTGCCTGTTGCGTGGATTCCTTGTCATAGTTGGGAT